>JBBRBM010000001.1:0-100817 GCA_038205745.1 Verrucomicrobiota bacterium
ACCATTCTGGTCGTTGAGATGCAGTGACCAAAGTTTTCCAAAGGCGGACGCGAAATCGATTTCATCGGCGGGATCGAGTCCGGCAAGAATGGCGTGCGCGCTTTCGATTAAGCACCCGACGCGTTTCGAATCGCTCGTGAGTTGCGCGACGGCGAGCGCGTGGCCGATCGTTGGCAATTACGCGTGGTCCATCGGTTCGTTCGGCTTCGGCTCAATCGCGAGGCGCGCTGCCTGGGCAGCCCTTTGCTTCATATTGGCATCCCAACACGTTGCTGAATTGGAACCCCACGACAGATCCAGACGCCGCTTTCAATCGCGCCAACACGCCGCTTGCAAAGCGCTTCCTGAATCCCGCCCTCAATGTGAATTCGCACGCGCGCACGAATGAGGCGCGTGTTGTGAGTCACGTTGCGTTCGCCGGCACGTCCGGCAATCCATCGCAAGGCGGCCTGACAATGCCTTACTACGCGCCGAACTACTGGCAATACATGCACGAGCTCGTGTTCTGGGGCGGCTCCGCCGGCGAGGGACTCATTCTCGCGCCGAACGCGACTGTGATCGACGCGGCGCATCGGAATGGCGTGCCCATGTACGGGAACGTCTTCCTCCCGCCGACTGCTTTTGGCGGCCAATTCCAATGGGTGAATGACTTCCTGCAGAAATCCGGAAACACATTTCCCGTCGCGGACAAAATGATTCAGGTCGCGCAGTACTACGGGTTCGATGGCTGGTTCATCAATCAAGAGACCGCCGGTGGAAACGCCACGACTGCCACAACGATGCGGGACTTCATCAAATACATGCGCACGAACTCAACTCTTCGCGTGATGTGGTATGACGCCGAGACAGAGAGCGGGGCCGTCGCCTGGCAGGATTCGTTGACCACTGCCAACGACATGTTCTTCCACGACAACGGCATCGTATCGGATGACATGTTCATTGACTTCGGGTGGTCGAGCACTGGGATGGCCAACTCCCGCGCCCGCGCGCAAACTTTCGGCCGCAGCCAATTCGATCTCTTCGCCGGTGTGGATGTGGAAGGCGGCGGCTTCAATACTTCGGTGAACTGGGCCGGTATTTTTCCCGAAGGCCAGCCGCACGTTCTCTCGCTCGGCTTTTATCGGCCGGAGTGGACGCGCAACAGCTCTTCGAGCGTCGCTGACTTTTACGTGCGGGATAATCAGTTCTGGGTGGGCTGGAACCGTGACCCGAGCGACACCACCACGGCAAACGCGTGGAAAGGGGTGGCGCATTACATTCCCGCAAAGTCGCCGATCAACAGGTTGCCCTTCGTGACAAGCTTCAACACGGGCCACGGAAATCGTTACGCGATCAAGGGACAAGTATTGCGTCTTGGCGAATGGAACAATCTCAGCGTGCAGGATGTGTTGCCGACGTAAGCCAGCCTGCCGATCACCAATAACACGACTCTTCGCCTCGCTTACAAAACAGGCGCGAATGGTTCTGCGACGCGCATGAAGGTCGCGCTCGCGCGAGCATTCCCGGCGCACCTTCGGCTGTCGTCGTCGATCGCACTTCGCCGGTTGATGCCAGCACGGTCACAGTTCGCCTCAAGTGGCAGCATTCGTCCGATGCGGTTTTTTTCTACAACATCTATCGTCACAATCCCGACGCGACGCGGACATGGCTGGGCGCAACACCGTCGTGACGGTGACGATGCCGGGAGTCGGGCTGGTTCCAGCAACATTCGTTTCAACCGGTGCTGTGTGGCGATATTTCGATCGCACGAACGATTGGGGCGCGAGCTGGCGCAACAACTCGTTTGACGATTCTTCATGGAGCAGCGGCGTCTCTGAACTTGGCTTCGGCGACATTCCCGATGGGCGCCCGGAGACGACGCCTGTTCAAAACAACCTTCAGTGGACCACATACTTCCGTCGCAAATTCTACGTGCCAGACGCGACACTGGTCACCAGCCTGAACGCGCAACTGCTTCGTGACGACGGTGCGGTGGTCTATCTCAACGGCGTCGAAGTCTGACGGGATAACATGCCGGCTGGCGTCATCACGAACTCCACGCCCGCAGCGAGCACCATCAATGGCACAACAGAGACGGTGTGGCTGACGAATACTTTGCCGCGACCCGCGCTGATCAACGGCACGAATCTTCTTGCTGTGGAAATTCACCAGCAAAGCACCAACAGCACCGACGTGAGTTTTAATTTCGATCTCAGCAGCTCCGTCATTGTTCCCATCCGGCCTCCCATTTCCATTTCTGGAAACAGTTCCTCGGTCACTCTGTTGTTGCCCGCTGATGCCGGGATTTTTTCCGTCTAATTCTCAACCAACCTCGTGTCGACAACATGGACGCGGGTAACGAATACGGCTGTGTCGTCGAATAGTGTGTGGAGGGGCGGCCTCCCCGTTTCCACCAACGACAACGGCTTCTACCAGTGGCGGACACAATAGTTTCGAACCCCGTTGCCTCAGCGAGGCGTCCCAACGCATCAAAACTCTGGAACCGGTGCGAGATTGCGCTCCTGTCTCTTCATGGCCATGCTGGCGACATCCATGAAAGCCATTGCACTGCTGCTCTTCGTCGCGTTTTCGACTTCGGCTGCCACCTTGCTTCCGCGATGGAAAGTCGCTGATTCGAATCTGGTCGCGCACTTCGCCGCGGAAACCGAGAAGCTTTCAAGCCGCTGTCTTGCCGACGTGAAGACGGCGGAGGACTGGAAACAACGCGAGCCGGAAATGCGCCGCGAGCTGGCGGAGATGCTCGGCTTGTCACCCATGCCGCCACGCGGTGATTTGAAGGCGACGATCACCGGGCGCATCGAGCAGGAAGATTTCACCGTCGAGAAGTTGCACTTTCAATCGCTGCCGCAGCTTTACGTCACCGCGAATCTGTACATCCCGAAGAATCTGACGAAGCCCGCGCCCACAGTGCTCTACGTTTGCGGCCACAGTCCTGTGGTGTCGAATGGCGTGAGCTACGGGACGAAGGCGGCGTATCAGCACCATGGCATCTGGTTCGCGCAGAATGGTTACATCTGCCTTGTCGTCGATACGCTGGAGTCCGGCGAAATTCTCGGGCAACACCACGGCACGCACCGCGAAAACATGTGGTGGTGGAACTCGCGCGGCTACACGCCAGCGGGGGTTGAAACGTGGAACGGAATGCGCGCGCTCGATTACCTGAGCACGCGGCCCGAAGTGGACACGAATCGTTTTGCGATCACCGGTCGCTCCGGTGGCGGAGCGCAGAGTTGGTACATCACAGCAATGGATGAACGCATCCGTTGCGCGGCTCCAGTCGCCGGCATTACCGATTTGGAAAATCACGTGGTGGACGGCGCCGTCGAAGGCCATTGCGACTGCATGTTTTTCGTGAACACGTATCGCTGGGATTTTCCGCAACTCGCCGCGCTCGCCGCGCCGCGTCCCCTGCTCGTCTGCAACACGGACGCCGATTCGATCTTCCCGCTCGACGGCGTGGTGCGGCTGCGCGACAAGGTGCGCCGCGTCTATGACCTGCTCGGCGCTGGCGAGAAGTGCGGCCTCGTCATCACGCCTGGCCCGCACAAGGACACGCAGGAGTTGCAGGTGCCGGTGATGCGCTGGTTCAACCGCCATCTCAAAGGCGAAGACACGCTGATCGAAAACGCAGCGGTGAAAATGTTCTCGCCGGAACAGTTGAAGGTGTTCGCCACACTGCCGGGTGACGCGCTGAATGCGAGGATTCACGAGACGTTTGTGGAACTGGCGTCGCCGTTTGATGTTCCTAAGTCGAAAACTGAATGGAGCAATCAGCGGGAGGCATGGCTAAGAGACTTGAGAGGGAAAAGCTTCCAAACTTGGAAAGCGACAAGACAACCACTGGAAAAGGTCATCGGTAATCCGGGCAGGACTCATTATTTTCAGCGCTCGGATATGTCATCGCATGTTCCGCTGTCTCTGGATGTCTTGCTCGACCAGAAAGTCGAGAAGATTGAATTGGTGGTTGGTTATCCAAATCGCCGGACTGTGACCAACGCTCCAAGCATTGTTCAGGGCAGGATTTCGTATCCGTTCACTGGTCAAATCGCCTTCATCTCCACGCCGCGAGGTCTTGTTAAGGCAGACCCAAAACCCATCGATTTTGAAGCCATAGCGAAAAAGGAAACGCAAATTCGCCGTCGCAACATGTTGCTGGGCGAAACGAGGGACTCTGCGCGTGTATCGGACATCGTTCATGCCATTGAAGCAATACGCGCTCACAAGGATTTCAGCGCGGTCCCCATCCGCCTTGAAGCCGAGGGCGACATGGCGGTGAACGCGCTCTACGCCTCGCTCTTCGCGCCGGTGGATGAACTCGTGCTCACGCATCTCCCCAAGTCGCATACGAACGGGCCGGACTACTTGAACGTGCTGCGATTTCTCGACATTCCGCAAGCAGTGGCGATGGCGGGCGAGCGCTGCCGCGTCGAGTTGCGCGATGTGAAAAGCAGCGACTGGAGTTACCCGATGGAAATCGCGAAGCAGTTTGGGTGGGAGAAGCATCTGAGGATCGTTCCATCGGGAGGCGAGTAAACCTCCAGCCGGGACGGCCAGAGGACGGGTCACAGCCGAGACGGCTGCGCCACTTGCTCCTCACACACCGCCGAATCGGCGATGGCGCCGTGTGTATTCCTCAAGCGCGGCGAAAAATTCCGCCTTGCGAAAATCCGGCCACAACGTCGGCGTGACAACCAATTCGGCGTACGAGATTTGCCAGAGAAGGAAATTGCTCACGCGCAACTCACCGCTGGTGCGGATCAGCAAATCGGGATCGGGATAATGGTTCGTGTAGAGATGCTGCGAAATCACCAGTTCCGTGATTTCGGCCGGCTCGAGTTTTCCCGCCTTCACCTTGGCCGCGATTGCGCGCGTGCATTCCACGATCTCCTGTCGGCCGCCGTAGCTGAGCGCGAGCACGAGCGTCAGACCGTTGTTCTTTGACACCGCCTCCATCGTCTTGCGCAACTGCTCCTGTACGAATTCGGGGAGGCGATAAATTTGTCCAATCACTTCAAGCCGCACGTTGTTGCGGTTCAACTCGCCGATCTCGTTCTTCAGAAATCGCGCGAGGTATTTCATCAACGTGTCGACTTCATCCTTCGGCCGGTTCCAGTTCTCGACGGAGAAGGCGTAGAGCGTGAGATATTTGATGCCGACCTCACCTGCCGAGCGCACCACGGCGCGCACGGACTCAACGCCGTTGCGATGTCCCTCCACGCGCGGCAGCCCACGCTCTTTTGCCCAGCGCCCGTTGCCATCCATGATGATGGCCACGTGTGTGGGCAGCGAGGATTTCGCCGCAGCGCTGAGATGGAGTGGCTGCGCGCTCATCAATCAAATCCCCAGTTCCAGGATCAACGCATCGAGCAACATGCGGTGATGAAGGGCCACGGATTTCAGGAGTTCCTGAAGCGTTCCAACCTTGATCGGACGGTGGTTGGGGACGGTGACGTGATGTTCGCCGTGGCGCTGAGTTGTCATCGTCAAGTGGGAGCCACTCTGCCTTGCGACTTCATAGCCGAATTTCCGCAGCGCCCTCGCCAGTTCAGAACCGTTGCAGTCACAGGGAATTTTCATGGCGAACGGATTGATCGCCCGTCATGCCGCCAGAACCTCGTCGCGCACAAAGTGCAGGCGGATGACCAGCGGGCGATCCTCGCGCTCGCCGAAATGACACGCCACGGCGTCCTTCACCATCGCACGCACTTCCTCCAGCGTGTCGCCTTGAGTGAAGATGTCGTGGCCCAGGGCGCGGGCATTGTAGCCGCCGTCCACAGCGTCCTCGCAAACCTCAAAGATGATTTCCGTGGATGTCATGCGCCGAAACTAGGAGTGAATGACGGAGAGGTCAATCAGCCGCCGCCTCAAACGAAAATCGTCTGCTCGCGCGCCGGGCCGACCGAAACGATGGCCAGCTTCGCTCCCGTCAATTCCGCGACGGCCTTGAGATAAGACCGGCAATTGGCGGGAAGTTTCTTCCAATCGCGCACTTTGTGTGTCGGCGTTTTCCAGCCAGGAAACTCGGCGTAAACGGCTTCGCATTTCTGAAACGATTCGATGTCGTTCGGCACGTAATCGTACTTCGTCGAGCCAGCGCGATAGCCAATGCAGACACGAATGACATCCAGCGTATCCAGTCCATCCACGTTCGTGACGGCGATCTCGTCGATGCCATTGACCATCTGCGCGTGACGAGTCGCCACCGAATCAAACCAACCACAACGCCGCGCGCGGCCCGTCGTGGAACCAAACTCGCGGCCCATCGCGTGAAGCATGTCGGCGATCTCTGCGCTCTCCGTCGGAAGCGGACCTTCGCCGACGCGCGTGGTGTAAGCCTTCATCACACCCACGACACGATCCATCAAATGCGGTGCGACGCCGGAGCCCGTGCAAGCGCCGCCGGCGGTCGTGTTCGATGACGTCACGAATGGATACGTGCCGTGGTCGATGTCGAGAAAGGTGCCCTGAGCGCCTTCGAACAAAATATTGTCATTACGCCGGCAGGCCTGGTGCAGGAACACGACCGTGTTCTTGACGAAAGGCTTCAAGTAATCACCCGCCTCGCGATACGCCTCGTGAACCGTCTTGAACGACAAAGGCTTCGCGCCAAAAGCCTTCAGGATTTCGTTGTTCTCCTTGATCTTGAATCTCAGCTTCTGCTCGAAGCGTTCATCATGGATCAGATCGATGACGCGCAATCCCGTTCGCGCCGCTTTATCGCCGTACGCGGGACCAATACCGCGCTTGGTGGTGCCGATCTTGTTCTTGCCTTTCAGGATCTCGCGCTGCTCGTCGAGTTCGCGGTGATAAGGGAACACGAGGTGCGCCGTTTCGCTGAGAAACAGGTTCCCGTTCACGTTGATGTTCAGCTTGCGCAGGCCTTCGATCTCGCTGACCAGGCTCACGGGATCGACCACGACACCGTTACCGATCACGCAGACCTTCTTCTTCCGCAGGATGCCGGAGGGAATCAGGTGCAGGACGAATTTCTTTTCGCCAATGAAGACGGTGTGGCCGGCGTTGTTGCCGCCCTGGGTACGGACGACGATATCGGCATCCTCTGTGAGAACGTCGATGATTTTACCTTTGCCTTCGTCGCCCCATTGAGCGCCGACGAGGATCGTATTCGCCATAGATTTGAGTCGCGCGTCGGCAATAAAAATCCCCGAAATGCAAACTCGGGGCGACGCGCTCGGTTATTTGCCGCGGGAAAATAGGGAACGGCTGCGCCGAGTGTCAATGTGCATTCCGCCAATCACTCGCGAAGACCGAAGTTCTGGCTTTCCCGGCCTCCGCGCCGTAATCGTTTTGCCGATGTCTTTTCCTGCGGACTATCACATGCACACACCGCTTTGCCGTCATGCGACTGGCGAACCGACGGAGTATGCGGCTCACGCTGCGAAAATCGGTTTGCGCGAAATTGGCTTCACCGATCATTCGCCCATGTCGCGCGACGATTTCGATGACTGGCGAATGCGCGCAAGCCAACTCGATGAGTACGTCGAGAAAGTCCGGCGCGCACAGCGCGATTATCCGCAACTCGTTATTCGGCTCGGTCTCGAAGTGGATTACCTGCCAGGACATGAGGGTTGGATTGGCGATCTCGCGGGCCGGCACTCGTGGGATTACTTCATCGGCTCGGTGCATTACGTGAGCGACTCGTGGGCCGTGGACAATCCGCACATGCTCTCGAAATGGAAGGAGCGGGACGCGTTCGAAGTCTGGAGCATTTACTTCGATCGTTTGACGATGGCCGCGGAATCGAAGTTGTTCCACATCATTGGTCACATCGATCTGCCTAAAAAATTCGGCTTCGTTCCGAAACAGGATTGCACGCCGCTGTTCATACGCTTCCTGGATGCGGCGAAGCGCAGCGATGTCGCCATTGAATTGAACACGGCGGGTCTGCGGAAGGAATGCCGTGAGATCTACCCGAGTGAAGTCATCCTGCGTCTCGCGCACGAACGCGATGTGCCGATCACTTTTGGCAGCGATGCTCATGCGCCGGGCGAAGTGGGCGCGGACTTTGATCAAGCCGTCGCGCTGGCGCGGCGGGTCGGTTACACGTACTGCTGCCGGTTCACACGCCGGGTCCGGGAATTCGTCCGCTTCTGAGGTTTTCCTCCTTGACCGTCCGCGCGCGGACTCGCGAGGCTCCGCGCAAATCACCAAAATCGTATGAGGAACAACGCATTTCTGTTCGTCACTTTGCTCGCCGGCGTGACCTTCGTGGCCTGCAAAACCCGTCCGAAAGAACCAGTTGCAACCAGCTTAAAGGCTGCATCGTACGCGAATGGAAACGAACTGCATTGTGTGCCACCACCCAATGACACGAACGCGCCGATCACAATTCGCGGCGCGGCCGGATCGCTCGGTCGCATCGAATGGCTGGATGAGGCGGCGATGGGCCGATTGCTCACGAAGGATGCGACGATCGAGAAACTCGCCGAAGGTTTCGATTGGTCCGAGGGGCCGGTGTGGATGGGAGATCACCTGCTCTTCTCCGATGTGCCGATGAATACGATTTTCAGATGGGACGAGCGCGGTGTTTCCATTTTCCTACAGCCAAGCGGTTACAACGGGAAAGTTCCACGCGGCGGCGAACCGGGCTCGAACGGACTTACACACGACCAACAGGGACGCCTGATCCTCTGTCAGCACGGCAACCGCCAGATCGCGCGCCAAGAGAGGAACGGAAAGATTGTGACTGTGGCCAAACTTTTCCATTCACGCCGCTTCAACAGCCCAAATGACGTCGTTGTGAAATCCAACGGCGACCTCTACTTCACCGACCCACCGTATGGCCTGGTGAAAAACATGAACGATCCCGAAAAGGAATTGCGGTTCCAAGGTGTCTATCGGTGGTCGGCAAAGGACAATAGCGTGACATTGCTGACCTCCGACATGTCTCGCCCAAACGGACTCGCCTTTTCTCCAGACGAGAAGACGCTCTACGTGGCTAACTCCGATCCAACCCGCGCTGTGTGGATGACGTTTCCTGTCAACGGAGACGGCACACTCGGAAGCGGTCGCGTCTTCTTGGATGCGACGCCCATGGCAAGCGGCAAGAAGGGTCTGCCTGACGGATTAAAAGTGGATGCGCGCGGAAATCTTTGGGCGACTGGGCCGGGCGGAGTGCTGATCATTTCACCCGACGGCAAGCATCTCGGCACGCTTGCGACCGGGGAAGCGACGGCGAACTGCGCGTGGGGCGATGACGGCTCGACGCTCTACATCACCGCCGACATGTATCTGTGCCGGGTGCATACGAAAGTGAAGGGCGCGGGTTGGTAGCCACAGCGTTGGCTCGACACATTCGCGCAGCGTTTTTACTGTCGCGTACGATGTTTCGAGCCAGCAACGCCCGCAGTGAAGTTTGCGCATGAAGCGATCTGCTGTCGTCACTGTCGCGTTCGGCAAATCCACGGAACAGCTCGATTACACCTTCACGAGCTTCGCGGAAAAGAATCCGGGCGTGCCGCTGCATGCGTTCATCCTCGGCGATGGTTTGCCGGTGCGCCAACTTCCGCAGGTCACGTATCACCTCGTCAAACCGGTGCCCGACTTCTCGCATCCGCTGCGCGAAGTTTATTTCCGCCGCATGTTGCTGATCGACCAACTCGACGTGGAATACGCGCTGGTCGTGGATTCGTTCGACGTGCTTTGCCTTCAGCCGCTACCGCCGTTTGAGCAACTCGTCGGCGAGGCTGCGCTCGGCGCCATTACCGAACATCTCGGCGCGCGCTACGTCATGGGCCAGGGCTACACCGCAAATTTTTTAAATTGCGGTGTGATATTCTGGAATGTGCCAGCAAGCCGGGAAATCCGGGCCGAGATCGTTGAGCGCGGCCGCAACCACTTCCGAACCGTGGCCGACGACCAGTTTTGTCTCAACGAAGTGGTGCAAACGAAATACTTCGATCGCGTCCGGTTGCTGCCATGCCATTACAATTATCGTTGTCACCTCGCTCCTGTCACCCAGCGCAGTGTGGCAACGGTGCCGCATCTGGATGGCGTGCGTATTTATCACAACGCCAGATGCATGGATGCAGCGAAACAGTTGAAGCCACAGCCGCGAGCGTCCTTGCCGTCGCTAGTGCATGATTCCGGCCCACTCACGGAGCGTGATCAGTTCTGGCGTAGGGTGCGGAATCGCTTGCTACCCCATATCATCAAGTAATGGATACGAAGTGGAAATTTGCAGCAATGCATGGTGTGAAGAGCGTGCTTGGCTTCGCGCGACTTCTGTGCGTGAAACCCGTATTCGCGATACGCCTTTTCGCGGCGCGTTGGAACTACTTCCTTACACGCAGATTGTGCGAACCCATCACCACGCCTGAACGATTCATCATCGATACGAAGGACAGCCTGATCGCTTACTGGTCCATCTTCGTCGAACGCGAGTTGCATCACTCAACTTGGGTGAGAGCGCTGAAAGCGTCACCACTTCCCCTCGCGGTGGATGTTGGTTCCAACGCAGGTGTGTTTTCACATTACGTGCATTGCTTGAACGCGCGCACCGAAATCATCGCGTTTGAGCCGCTCCCTGCCATGGCCGAGCGCATTCGCGCGATGCAGCAACGCACGGGCGCGAAGTTAACACTTCATCAGCAAGCCGCCTCCCGCGCACCGGGCGAGGCGTGGTTCGAAAGCCCGCACGGCACCGATGGCACTTCACGGTTTGCGTCCGGTGACGGAAACGGCAACCAGTTCAAAGTGAACGTCACAACTCTCGACGAAGAGCTCGGGACTTGCGACATCACGGTAATGAAGGTTGACGTCGAGGGTTTTGAACTTGATGTGCTGGCCGGAGGCAAGGAGACGCTCGCACGCACGGCGTTCTTGATTATCGAATCCGAGAATGCGGAGCACTTGGCGAGGATCACGGAAGCCCTGGGTCCCGGCTGGCAACGCAGCCAACTCGCGCATACTGACTACCTGTTTAGCCGCACGAGTTAACAACACATCCGCCGCAGCACTTCCTGAAAAGATCGCTGTGTCGTTTTCCAACTGAGAGTGCGCTTCAGTTCGTTGAGCTTCATTCCTTCGAGGTAATTCCTGCCGGCGCGCAACTCGGCGACGGTTTGCTCAACCACTCGCAGCCACTCGTTCAAGTCGAACGGCTTCACATAGCGCACAAAGTCGCCGAACACCGGTCGGTAACACGTCAGGTCGTAACCAACGACCGGAACCCCAGCCGCGAGCGCTTCTCCGATGACGATGCCCCAACTTTCATAGCGGCTCGGCATGACGAAGAGCCGGCTCGCTTTCAGCAGGCGAAATTTTTCCTCTTCCGAAACGAGTCCGCTGAACGTCACGTGTTCGCTTAGTCCCATCGCCTGCACTTTCGGAGCCAGCACGTCCTTGCTCTTGCCAATGATGACGGCGCGGAAATCCGGGAAGCGCTTCACCATCGCCGGCAAAGTGGCGAGCAGATCGTCAATGCCCTTCTGTGGATGCACACGACCAGTCCACGCAATGTCGAATTGCTTTCGTTGTTCCGGCACGGAATCGGCAGCTTCCACGTCCATGCCGTTGGAGACATCAACGAGTTCGTCCTCGCGATAGCCGAAGCGCTTCAGGTAAGCGCGCATCTCGGGATGGCCGTAGGTGAAAATCTTTCGTTTTGAAAAACGGAAGAGCCGCACGGAAAACTGCTGGCTGGCCCAGTAGTAAAATGATGCCATCCGCGACGCGGCCACATCAGCACGTCCGCGCGTCAGCACCTCGCGAAGCGTCGGCGCCATCATGCCGAGGTACATGATTTTGGACCGAGCGCGGCAGAGCATCAGCGGAATGGAGTCGAACCAGTAGTCCGACATCGAATACACGCAATCGTCGGCGTGGATTTCGTCCAGTTTGAAAAGCGTTCTCCAGCAACGCTTCGTGAAGTCCCAAAGCAATCTCCCTTGATCCTTCAGCGATGCAACGCTGCCGAAGCTTCCTTTCCGCGTGTCGGTGAGCGTGACCGTGGCGGGAATTCCCATCCGCTCCAGATACTCTTTGAACGCGTGCCCACCGAAACAGTGCAACGAGTAGCCGGCCTCAAGAGCCGCGCGCGCGATGTAACTGAAGTAAATGTCGCCGCCGCCAAGTTGGGTGGAGTAGATGCCGTTGACGATGCACACAAGCCGGCGCGGGCGGGACGTCGTGGTTTTGGCTTCGGCGGTCATGGCAATGGCGAGCGACAAGTGACACTTCGCGCGTGCGCGGCGCAACATTTTTCAGAGTCTCACGAAGAACGCGAACGCGGCGAAGCAGGAAAGTTTTTCTTCGTCCTCTTCGCGTTCTTCGCGAGACTTCTCCTCGGATCAAACTTCTTCAGATGAAATCAATCGTGCTCGCATTTGTGTGCCTCGGACTGCTCGCCGCCCGCGCGGAAGACTGGCCACGCTTTCTCGGTCTGCGCGGCAACAACACCTCGTCGGAAACGGGCCTGCTCGATCGTTTCCCGACGAATGGCCCACGCGTGCTTTGGGAGAAGGAGACCGGCACCGGCTACAGCGCACCCTCCGTGATGGATGGGCAAGTCGTCTTGTTCCATCGCGTCGGCGCCGAAGAGATTGTCCAAAGTTTCGATGCGGGAACGGGCAAACCCGGTTGGCGCTACGCGTATCCGAGCTCTTACTCCGATCCTTACGGCTACAACAACGGGCCGCGTTGCACGCCACTGCTGACTTCGAACCGTTGCTACACGTTTAGTGCAGAAGGGAAGTTGATTTGCCTCGATCGGCTCACGGGCAAGCCCGTGTGGCAGCGCGACACCGCCAAGGAATGGAACATTCCTGAAGCGTTCTTCGGTGTCGGTAGCACGCCACTGCTGGAAGACGACAAGCTCATCGTGATGGTCGGAGGCCAAACCAACTCCGGCGTGGTCGCCATGGATGCTGCCACGGGAAGGACAATTTGGGAAAGCGTGGGCAAAACAAACTGGGACGGTGTGGTCACGATCGGCTGGCGTGCGGAGAAGCCGTACGAGTGGAGCGGCGTGGAGAAACAGGCAAGTTACTCATCTCCCAGCGCAGCGACGTTTCATGGCAAACGCCACGTGTTCTGCCTGATGCGACAGGGTTTGGTTTCGTTGAACCCGGCGAATGGCGAAATCAACTTCACGCGCTGGTTTTCTTCGTTCGCCAACGATTCGGTGAACGCGATGGTGCCAGTCGTTCACGACGACTCAGTGCTCATCTCGGGAGCCTACTACCGCGTGGGCGCCGTGCTGTTGCGCGTGAAGGCAGACGGCAAATCTTTCGACGAAGTCTGGCGCAATCCAAAGCATCCGCTTGATCCCGCCGATCGCGACCCTGCGACGGGTTGGAAACGGCCCGTGCTTGAAATTCATTGGAACACTCCGGTGCTGCACAATGGTTACCTCTACGCATTCAGCGGACGCAATGAGCCGGACGCGAGCTTGCGCTGTGTGGAGTTCAAGACGGGCAAGCTGATCTGGTCGCGCGATGAAAGCTGGCGCGGACATCCATCGCCGGGAGCCAAGGCACAGCCGCCCGTGTTCGGTCGCGGTTCCGGCATTCTCGCCGATGGCAAATTGATCGCGCTCGGCGAGGGCGGATTGCTCGGCCTGTTCAAACCGAACACAAACGCGTGTGAGGAAATCTCCCGCTGGCAAGTGCCGTCACTCCACTTTCCGTGCTGGGCCGCGCCGGTGCTTTCCAAAAAGAAGCTCTACTTGCGCAGCGAAGATCGGCTCGTGTGTCTGGACTTTGCGAATCAGCCGTGAGTCACGTCGCGGGCTCGATATCTTCAGGCAACGGCTTGCCTTTTGTTTCAGGCAAAAAGAAGAGCACAACCAACCCCAGCAGAAAGATTGCGCTCATATAAGTGGCCGCGGTGCGGAAGGCTTCGATCTTGGCTTCCGGGGTTGTCGCGCCCGCTTTCAACGCTGCCTGAAGTTTACCAAGCGTGAACGGTCCGCTGGCAGCAACGAAGCGCCCCACATTGTAGCAAAAGCTCGTGCCCGTGCTGCGGAGGCGGGTCGGAAACAGTTCCGGAAGGTAGATGGCAAATCCTGCGAACAACGAGAGCTGACAAGCGCCCATGATCGGGCTCAGCCAGAAAACGTCCTCTCTGCCGTTAAAAAACTGGAAGAACGCGATGGTCGAAATAAGCGCGCAGACGAAGGCAACCGCGAACGCTGGTTTGCGTCCCCACCGCTGCGCCATCTTGGTCATGACCAACATGCCGATGAATGCGCCGAGGTTTTGGAAGATGGAGTTAATGCCGATCCAATACCCTTTCGCACCGGCAATCTTCTCCGGCGAGAGATTCTCGGCGCGCAGGGAATTCTCAATCACAGGCCCCACAAGCTCGGGAGCGAAAAAACCGATGCCCCAAAGGCCAATCACACCGGCGACGCAAAGCACCATCCCGAACAGGGCATTCTTGCGCCAGCGTGCCACTCCGAACAGTGAGCCGTACGACCCGAAGGCCACGCCGGCGACCCGTCCCGCTTCGCGAGCCTTCACCCATTTCTCCGGTTCCTTCAGCCGCCATTGGAGGAACACGCAAAGAAAAGCCGGCGCCGCTCCGATCAGAAACATGAGCTTCCAGGACCAATCTGCTGTGATCACCTTGCTGGAGACGAGGCTCCCGGCCCACATGCTGATCAAGCCCGCAGTAATATTTCCGACTGCCGAGAGTGCCTGCAACGTGCCAAGAGCGTGAGGTCGTGCCTTGTCGGGCAGCGCATCCGCGATCAACGCCACGGCCAATCCAAACACGCCGCCCACACCCAATCCGGTGATGAAACGATAGATCGCGAAGTCGATCCATCCGCGTGACAATGCCGATAGTCCCGTGAACAGCGAATACATGAGCACGGTAACTGTCAGCGTGCGTGCGCGGCCAATCCGGTCACCCACCGAGCCGAAGATCAGTCCACCCGTGGCCCACCCCGCAACGAAGACCGCCGTGGCGTATCCGCCGTAGAGGCCAGGATCGCTGCCGGGCGGCAACAAATTCGCCATCGCGTTGTTGCGAGCGAGAATGAAAAGCTGCTGGTCAAGGCAATCGAACATCCAGGCCAACGACGCCATGGAGAAGACGAACCAGTGATAGCGATTCAGAGTCCTCCACCACGGCAGATCCGCGGCGATTGACGATACGGTCGGTTCGGTTGGGCTCGGCTTCGTCATGGCTTCGATGGTGAGTACACGTATCGCTGCGATGCGCCAAGAGATTTCACCGTTGTAGTCGTAACGGAACGCAGCGGCGGTGCTGGGCCGGACGCGATCATCGACGAAAGCAAAAAAGCCCGTCCTTGCGGACGGGCTTCGTGACAATCGTTGCTGCGCTTACGCGCCGGCAGTTGCGGCCTTCTCCTCTTTCTTCGGCTCGGCAGGCGCGGCCTCAGCGGGCGTCTCCACCCACTCGAGAATCGCAAGATGCGCGGCGTCGCCCTGACGCTGATGGAGCTGCACGATGCGGGTGTAGCCGCCGGAGCGGCTTTTGAACACGGGCGCGAGTTCATTGAAGAGGATCTTCGTCGCCTCTTCGTCGTTGCGCAGGCGCGCAGCGGCGAGACGGCGATCCGAGATGGTGCCGCTCTTCCCGAGCGTGATCATCTTCTCAGCGACGGAACGCGCGGCCTTGGCCTTCGCGAGGGTCGTCTGGATCCGTTTGTGTTTAATCAGGCTGCAAACCATGTTGGCCAGCATCGCATTCCGGTGTTCACCGGTGCGGCCCAACTTGGCGGTTCTCTTAAGGTGACGCATACAATTCCGTTAAACGGCCATGGCTTTCTCTTCCTTCGGCGGCTCCAGAAGTTCTGGATCGATATTCATGCCGAGGCTGAGGCCGAGACCTGAGAGCTTCTCTTTGATTTCGTTGAGCGACTTCTTGCCGAAGTTGCGATACTTGAGCATCTCCGCCTCGGTCTTGAGCGCGAGCTGACCGACGGTGGTGATGTTCGCGTTGTTCAAGCAGTTCGCCGCGCGGACGCTGAGCTCGATTTCGTTCACGCTCATGTTGAGCAACTTCTTGAGCTTCGCCTTCTCGTCGTCCTGCTTGAGTTCGGCTTCTTCGAATTCGACGGCGTTCTTGTCGTAGCCGACAAACACGTCGAGATGATGCTGCAGAATCGCGGAGGCTTGCGTGAGCGCGTCGTCCGGCGAGATGCGCCCGTCCGTCCAGATCTCGATCAAAAGGCGATCGTAATCGGTGCGCTGACCGACGCGGGCGCTTTCGACGCCGTAGCGGACACGCGTGACGGGTGAGAAAATGGAATCAATGGCGATGACGCCGATGGATTGCTCAGGCTTCTTGTTTTCGTCACCGGAAAGAAATCCGCGGCCGATCTTCACAGTCAGCTCCATCTCCAACTTCTTCTTCTTGTCGAGTGTGCAGATGATCTGGCCGGGGTTCACGAGCTCAATGTTTTGGTTGAGTTCGATGTCGGCGGCAGTGACTTGGCCTTCCTTGTTAACGGTAAGCAAGAGCGTCTGTTCTTCGCGCGTGTGAGCCTTGAACTTGATCTTCTTCAGGTTCAACACGATGTCGGTGACGTCCTCCACGACGCCTTCAACAGTCGCAAATTCGTGCTGCGCTCCGTCGATTTTCACCGACGTGATGGCGGCGCCTTCGAGCGAGCTGAGAAGCACGCGGCGCAATGAGTTGCCGACGGTGTGGCCGTAGCCGGTTTCAAACGGCTCAGCGATGAACTTGGCAAAGGTGGGCGTGGCGGTTGATTCTTCTTTGATCAACCGTTTCGGCATTTCGAAACGTCCTAGGCGAACTGGCATGTTTTCCTTTCAACAGGTTTAATCTGACGCATTCAGGTTTTATTCCCGCGCCTGAACGCGTCCGTATAACTGTTGTTTGAAGCGCCGGAGCAAGCTCCCGCGCCTCGGTTTTTATTGTTTAGCGGGAATAAAATTCAACGACAGCCTGCTCGTTCGCGATCGGCTGGATTTCGGCGCGTGTAGGAATGCGCATGACCGTTCCTTTGAACGCTGCCTTGTCGAGCGACAGCCAATCCGGAACCACACGGGTCGTGGAAGTCTCAAGGCCGCGTGTCGCCATCTGCTTCGAGGCGTTCGTGTCCTTCACTTCAATGATGTCATTCACCTTCAGCGCGAACGACGGAATGTTCACCTTGCGGCCGTTCACTTTCACGTGGCCGTGGCACACCATCTGGCGCGCCTGCGCACGGGTGTTACCGAAGCCGAGATGAAAGACCACGTTGTCGAGACGGGTCTCAAGAATCTGGAGCATCTGCTCGCCCGTGACACCGCGACGGCGCAGCGCTTTTTCGTAAACGCCACGGAACTGCTTCTCCATCAGTCCGTAGTAGTAGCGAAGCTTCTGCTTCTCGATGAGGCCGAGACCGTATTCGGTGACCTTGCGGCGACCGGACTTCGGGCCATGAACGCCGGGACCGTAATTACGGCGTTCGAGATATTTCGAGGGGCCGAAGATCGGCACACCGAAACGGCGGCTGATGCGAACGCGTGGACCTGTATAACGAGCCATGTGTTAGTCGATGTTGAAAGTTCTTGTTGATTACACGCGGCGTTTCTTGCGCGGGCGACAGCCGTTGTGCGGAATGGGAGTGACATCCTTGATGGTGCTGATCTCGAGACCGATCGCCTGAAGCGCGCGGATGGCCGATTCACGACCCGATCCAGGACCCTTCACGCGAATTTCGACTTCGCGCATCCCGTGCGCCATCGCCTGGCGAGCAGCGTCTTGCGCGACCTGCTGCGCAGCGAACGCGGTACTCTTGCGTGAGCCCTTGAATCCAACACGGCCAGCGCTCGACCACCCGAGGACATTGCCCTGCATGTCCGTGATGGAAACCTGCGTGTTGTTGAAGGTCGCGAGAATGTTCGCAACGCCGACGCTGATGTTCTTGGCACCCTTGGCCTTGACGATCTTCTTCGCGTTCGGATCTTCGCCGAGCAGTTCGGCAGCGGTCGGAGTAGCAACCACGGGAGGCGCAGCGGGCGCGTCGCCTGACTTCGCTTCTCCGGCAGGAGCAGCAGCACCTTCGGCAGCAGCGGCAGCCTTGGCCTTCTTCGGCTTCGGCGCAGCTTCGCCAGCGGCGGCGGGTGCTTTGTCGGCGGCGTCTTTCTTCGCAGCCGGTTTCTTCTTCTCTTCAGACTTCTTGGTCTCGTCAGCCATATTTCAAATTTCCTAGTGAATGCCGGTCTTGGCGTTCGGGTTGCGCTGCACGCCGACCGTCTTGCGCGGCCCCTTGCGGGTGCGGGCGTTGGTCGAAGTGCGTTGGCCGCGCACAGGCAAACCGCGCAAGTGCCGGATGCCGCGGTAGCACTTGATGCCCTGGAGCCGCTTCAAGTTCAAACCGAGTTCGCGGCGCAGATCGCCTTCGATCACGTATTTACCTTCCTGGATCGCGTGAACGATCTTCGAAAGCTGGGCTTCGTCGAGGTCCTTTGCGCGGACGCTCGGGTCAATACCCGCGACCGCAAGGATGTCCACGGCGTTCTTCGGCCCGATGCCGTAGATGTAGCGCAGCGCAATGTCGATGCGCTTTTGCCCCGGAATTTCAACACCAATGATGCGTGCCATATAAAATTATCCTTGCCGCTGCTTGTGACGGCGGTTGGTGCAGATCACTCGGATCACACCTTTGCGCCGAATGATTTTGCAATTCTCGCAAAGCTTCTTAACTGATGCGCGGACTTTCATTTTTCTTTCTCTTCTAAAACGATTTGCCCATGCGAAAAATCGCATGGCGTCATTTTCAAATTCACTTTGTCGCCTGACTTCAGCGCCGCAGCTTCCTGCGCCCGCCTCGCCGGCACATGCCCGAGCAACCGATACCCGTTCGCCAATTCCACTCGGAACAGCTTCGCTTCTCTCAGCACCTCTACTACGGTGCCCTCAAGACGGATGACGTTTTCTCCCGGCACGTCAGAATCTCCGGTTCACTTTCCGTGATGAGCACCGTGTGCTCAAAATGGGCCGATAATTGAGCATCGACAGTCACAACTGTCCAGCCGTCTTTGAGGATTTTCACCTCGGGCCGGCCCGCGTTCACCATCGGCTCGATGGCGATCGTCATGCCCGGCCGCAACTTCGGGGAACTCTTCCCCGCTTCCACATAGTTCGGCACCTGCGGCTCTTCGTGAACCGACTTGCCAACTCCGTGCCCAACAAACTCCCGCACGATGCTGTAACCGTGGCCTTCCACGTACCGCTGAATCGCGCGCGAAATATCCACCACGCGATTTCCCGGCAGCGCCTGCGCAATCCCTTCAGTCAGTGCCTGCTCGGTTACATCCAGCAACCGCTGCGCAGCCACGCCGCATCCGCCCACCGGTACCGTCTTCGCTGTGTCGCCAATGAAACCATTGTATCGCACACCGACGTCCAGACTAACGATGTCGCCAAAATCCAGGCGCCGATCCTTCGCCAATCCGTGAACGACTTCTTCGTTCACCGAGATGCACACGTGACACGGATACTTCCGGTATCCAAGAAACGCGCTCTTCGCGCCGTGCTTCTTAATGACGTCTTCGGCGAAATCATCAATCTGCTTCGTCGTCACGCCCGGCCGGATAAACCCAGCCACTTCTTCCAGCACCGCGCCCGCCACCAAACAGGCGGGCCTCATGGCCTCCAAGTCCCGTTCGGTTTTGAGAATGATCATTTACTTCGAGCCGACGCCGGATTTGCGTCCAGCTCAGGCTGCCTCGCTCAGAAACGTCCCTTGATCCGGCCCTTCTTCAAAAACCCGTCGTAATGACGCATCAACAGGTGCGACTCCATCTGCCGCATCGTATCGAGCATCACGCCCACCAAAATCAACATGCTGGTGCCGCCAAAGAACTGCGACACGTTCGGCTGCACTCCCATCTTGCTGTAAAGGAGGATCGGGATGACCGCGATGATCGTGAGGAAAATCGCGCCCGCCAGCGTTATGCGGCTCATCGCGTTGTGCAGGAATGAACTCGTCGCCTGCCCCGGACGCACACCCGGGATGTAACCGCCGTATTTCTTGAGGTCATCAGCGATCTGGAGCTCGTTGAACTGCGTCGCGACCCAAAAGTAAGAAAAGAACAGAATCATTACACCGTAGAGAATGAGATAGAAGAACGATCTCTCACTCATCATCTGGCCCAAGCCGACCAGCTTCGGCATATCCCACGAGGTGCCGGCCCGAATCAACAACGGCGCTGGAAATGTAAGAATCGCTTGAGCGAAGATCACCGGCATCACGCCCGCGTAGTTCACACGCAACGGCATGAACGACGTTCCACCCTGGTAAACCTTGCGGCCAACCGCGCGCTGCGCATATTGGACCGGGATTTTCCGTTGCGCTTGCGTCACGGCGATCACGCCTGCGACCACAGCTACGAGAAGCAACAACAGCGCAACGGCCTGGAAGAAAACCGGCCCGTCGAATCCACCACGGAACATATCCTTCAGTCCGACGCCCGCTTGAGGCAATCGGGCTAGAATGCCGATCGAAATCACCAAGGAGACACCGTTGCCGATACCACGCTCGGTAATCTGCTCACCAAACCACATCAACAACATCGTGCCGGTTGTGAGAATGATGACCGTCTGTATGTAATACCACCAAACGTTCTCTCGCAGCGATGAGCTGACCAGATCCCCACTAAAACCTTCGAACATGCTGCCGCCCGCTCCGGCATTGAGCCAACCTTGAGCTGTCATGACCGCCCAGCCCATGGCCAGTACCACGGTAAGATAACGGCCGTATTGGATAATCTTTGCGCGCCCGCCCTCTTCACGCGCCAGCTTGCTCAACCGCGGAATCACCGCGCTCAAAAGCTGAATGATGATGGTCGCGCTGATGTAAGGCATGATGCCGACAGCGCCGATCGCGCACTTCTCGAGCGCGCCGCCTGTGAACATGCTGTACATGCCCAGCACTCCGCCGCCGCCCGAACTGCGCGCCGCATTTTCGACGTGCTGCTGGAGCGCACCGCCGTTCACACCGGGAACGGGGATTATCGAAATGACACGGCACACCGCCAGAATGATGAGGGTGTAAATGATCCGCGACTTCAGCTCCGGTATCTTGAAGCAGTTCGCGAATGTGCTGGCGATCTTCTTAAACATGACGACGGCTTATGCTTTGGCAGGTGCTGCTGCCTTCGCGGCGATTACCTCGGCGGTGCCGCCCGCCGCTTCAATTTTTTGTTTGGCGGTCGCGCTGAACTTGTGCGCAGCCACCGTGAGTTTCTTCTTCAGTTCGCCGTCGCCCAATATCTTGATCAATTTCACCGGACCATTCGCCAGTCCGGCTTTGCGCATCGACTCAAGGTCAACGCGAGCGCCGTCATCGAACTGGTTCAACGATTCCAGATTCACCGGTACATAGGCCGTGGTGTGACGCGCGTTGTTAAAACCGCGCTTCGGGATACGACGGATCAACGGCATCTGGCCACCTTCGAATCCGATGCGGATGGAGGAGCCGGAACGGGCCGTCTGACCCTTGCCACCGCGGCCGGAAGTTTTTCCGTGACCGCTGGATTCACCCTGACCGAGACGCTTGCGGCGATGCTTGGCGCCGGGGCGTGGTTTCAAATCGTGCAAACGCATAATAACTCCAAAACTTAAGCTGTGACTGCGGCCGTTTCAGCCGGCGGTGTCGGCACCTTCTCTTTGATCGACAAGCCGCGCGCCCTGTAGATGTCCTCGCGCAAACGCAGCTTGTGCAACGCACCTAGCGTTGCCTTCACCACGTTCGCCGCGTTCTTCGAGCCGAGCGATTTGCTCAGCACGTCCTTCAATCCGGCAGACTCGAGCACCGCGCGGACAGTCTTGCCGGCGATGATCCCCGTTCCCGGCGATGCGGGGCGCAACAGAATCTGTGCGCCGCAATACTCATAATAAACTTCGTGGGGCAGCGTGACGCCTTTCAACGAGACGGGGCTCATGTTGCGTCGGGCCACTTCACCGCCTTTGCGAATCGCATCTGCGACTTCGCCGGCCTTGCCGAGTCCGACACCCACTCTGCCCTTCTTATCACCCACCACAACGAGCGCGCTGAAGCTGAAACGACGACCACCTTTGACGACCTTCGCGGAGCGGTTGATATAAACCACCTTCTCCATGATCTCGTTCAGCGGCTTGCCGTCTTCACCGAGCGCTCCCTGGTCGCCGCGAGGCTGGCGCGGACCGCGGCCACGATTGCCGCCGAATCCACCGCGGCCACGACCGCCGCCGCCGAAGCCGCCACCAAAGCCGCCGCCGCGATGCTCACCGCCGCCACCGCCGTAGCTTGCGCTCGCGGTGCCGGAACCCGCACCCGCACCCGTGCCGGGCCCGCTGCTACCTGCGCCAGTGCCGGCGCTTGCTTGAGATTGATTTTCGTCTGCCACAGTAAACTTCTCCTATTGATTAAAATTGCAGCCCGGCTTCACGCGCGGCATCCGCCAGCGCTTTGATCTTGCCGTGATAACGAGTGCCAGCACGATCGAACACGACCGCCTTGATGCCTTTGGCCTTCGCCTGCTCAGCCGCCCACTTACCGATGGTCACGGCGCTCTTCACGTTCGCGCTGAGATTGTCGCGCTCGGGTGCGCTCTTGTGCATCGTCGATGCACTCACCAGCGTCTTGCCGGCGGCGTCATCGATGAACTGCACATAGATGTGCGTATTGCTGAAGGTGGCAACCATGCGCGGGCGCTCGCTCGTACCGGAGAGCTTCTTGCGAATGCGGAACCGGCGCAGTTGCTTCAGTTTTTTCTTTGTTTGCGGAGTCATGTTCGTTGGAGCACGGGCTTGGCCGTGACTCAAATTCGTTATTGGACGGTCTTGCCTTCCTTGCGCTCGATGCGCTCGTCAGAGTACTTGACACCCTTGCCCTTGTAGGGCTCCGGCGGATAATAGGCGCGTATCTCCGAGGCGACCTGCCCCACCACCTGCTTGTTGGGCCCTTCGATCGTGATCTTCGTGTTTTCTTCCACGGTCACTTTGATCTGGTCAGGAATGTCGTAGTTTATCGGGTGCGAGTAACCAAGGCTCAGGTTCACAACCTTGCCCACCACCGCAGCTTTGAAACCGACGCCGTTAATCTCAAGCTTCTTGACGTAGCCTTCGCTCACGCCCTTGACGAGGTTGTTCAGCAAAGCGCGGCTCAGACCATGCATCGCCCGAGCTTCCGCGTCTTCACCATCGCGGCTCACCACGATATTGCCACCGTCAATCTTCAGTGACGTGCGGCGGGGAATCTCCATGTCGAGCTTGCCCTTGGGGCCTTCGACAAAAACTTTTGAGCCCTTCACGTCCACCTTCACTTTGGCGGGAATCACAACCGGCTGTTTTCCAATGCGTGACATAAAAAAATCGAAAGTTGGGTTTTACCAGACGTAGCAGAGCAACTCGCCACCCACGTTTTTCTTGCGCGCTTCCTGGCCGCTCATCACGCCTTGCGACGTCGAGATGATGGAAATACCGAGACCATTGCAAACGCGCGGTATCTCGGTCGACCCAACATAGTTGCGCAGACCCGGTGTGCTGATGCGGCGCAAACCTTCAATCACAGGTTTTTTGCCGGTGTACTTCAGCTTGATCTTGATCTTCTTCAGCGGCTTGCCTTCCACGACCACTTCGCCGACATAGCCTTCCTTCTTCAGGATGCCAGCGATGTTCTCTTTGATCTTGGAATGCGGAATCTCCACGGCAGGCAGCAGCGCAGAGTGCGCGTTGCGAATCCGTGTGAGCATGTCTGAAATCGGGTCTGTCATTATTTTCTCCTGTCCTCGCCGTCTCGCTTGCGCGACGTGCGCGAGAACTATTTGTTTACCAACTTGCTTTCGTGACGCCGGGAATCAATCCATTCAGCGCCGCTTCGCGGAACGTCAAACGGGACGCCGCGAATTTCCGCCAGTAGCCGTGACGGCGTCCGCTCATCGAGCAGCGGTTCACCACGCGAGTCGGGCTGGCATTCTTCGGGAGCTTCGTCAGACCGACGTAGTCACCCTTGGCCTTCAACTCAGCGCGCAGGGCGGCGTACTTCTTCACCGTCTCCTGCTTCTTCTTGTTCCGTTCCAACCAGGCTTTCTTTGCCATACAAAATTCTTTCTTACTTTTCCGCGAACGGCATGCCCATCGCCTTGAGCAGATCGAAGGCTTCCTCGTTCGTCTGCGCCGAGGTGACAAACGTGATGTCCATACCCTGCGAGCGCTTCACTTTTTCCAATTCAATTTCCGGGAACACCGTCTGGTCCGCCATGCCGAGCGAGTAATTGCCACGGCCATCGAACGAGCGCGGCGAAATTCCGCGAAAGTCACGAATACGCGGCAGCGTCGCCGCCACGAGACGGTCCAGAAACTCATACATCACCTCGCGGCGCAGCGTCACGCGGCAGCCGATGGCCATATTCTCACGCAGCTTGAACTGCGCGATGCTGTGGCGCGACATGTTGGTGGCCGGCTTACGTCCGGTGATGAGCTGCAAATCCTTGGCCGCATCTTCCAGCGCACCCTTCTCCGCCGAAGCGCTCACGCCCATGTTGACCACGATCTTTTCGAGCTTCGGGATCTGATTGACGTTCTTGTAGCCGCGCTTCTCTTTGAGCGCCGGCTTTACTTCGTTCTCGTACTTCTCTTGGAGTCTCGGTTTCATTTTAAGTCGCTCTCGGTTTGTGCCGAAAGCATTCAAATTCTTCAGGCGTTCGCCGGTTCAGCCGCCTTCGTGCGCTTCTTGCTCGCATCGAAGATTTCGGCCTTCATCACATTCGAGATGTGAACCGTGCCTTCGCGCTCAATGATCGCGCCGTTCGGGTTCTGCTGGTTCTTGCGCACATGGCGCTTGATCATCACGGCACCTTCCACGATGACGCGCTGCTTGGCGCGCGACACTTCAATGATCTTGCCGCGCTTGCCCTTCTCGGCACCGGCAATGATCACCACTTCGTCGCCCTTCTTAACGTGAGTCGTCTGCATGTTAGATAACCTCCGGTGCGAGCGAGATGATCTTCATAAACTTCTTGTCGCGCAGTTCGCGGGCGACAGGTCCGAAGATGCGGGTGCCCTTGGGATTCTTTTCCTTGTCGATGATCACAATCGCGTTCGAATCGAATCGCAGACAGGAGCCGTCGCTGCGGCGGATCGTCTGCCTGGTGCGCACAACAACCGCGTCATGCACCTCACCTTTTTTCACCGAGCCATCCGGCGCGGCTTCCTTGATGTGGCACTTGATGATGTCGCCGATGCCGGCATACATCTGGTTTCGGCCCAGCACGCCAATCGCCGCAGCGCGCTTCGCGCCGGTGTTGTCGGCCACATCCAAAATTGAACGGATCTGTAACATAGAAAATCCTTACTTCGCTTCGGCCGTCACGGGAGCGAGTTGCTCGCCGCGTTCGACCACTTCCACCAACCGCCAACGCTTCAGCTTCGAGAGCGGGCGCGTCTCCTGGATGCGCACGGTGTCGCCTGCCTTGGCTTCACTCTTCTCATCGTGCGCATAAAACTTCGTGTACGCCGTCACGACCTTCCGAAATTTCGGATGCGGAAAACGGCGTTCCACGCGCACCACGATTGTCTTGGTCATCTTGGCCGAAATCACTTCGCCGACACGATCCTTGCGGTTGCCGCGGCTCTCCACCTGGGTTTCAACAGTTTCTGCCATACAAATTAAGCCTTCTTGGCGGTTTCCTTGTTCCGCAATTCCGAAATCTTCGTCTCGATGCGCGCAATGTCGCGGCGGATCGTGTTCAAGCGCGCCGGCTTTTCAAGCTGGCTGCTCGCCTGTTGCAAGCGCAGGTTAAAAATCTCCTGACGCAAGTCGCGGCTCTTTGCGGCGAGCTCCTGCGATGTCATCTCTTTCAATTCCGTGTACTTCATAACGACCTTAGCCAACCCGATGGCGCGAAATAAACTTGGTGCGAATCGGCAGCTTCGTGGCCGCCAGACGCAACGACTCGCGAGCCAGCGCGACCGGTACACCGTCCACCTCGAACAATACGTTCGCCGGACGAATGACCGCCACCCACGACTCGAGCGGACCTTTTCCTTTACCCATTCGTGTTTCCAAGGGCTTCTTGGTGAACGATTTTTGTGGGAAGATCCGGATCCAAACTTTGCCGCGGCGCTTCATGTTGCGGTTGATGGCAACGCGAGCGGCCTCAATGACCTTGGTGTCGAGCCAGCAACGCTCCAACGACATCAAACCGTACTCGCCAAACGCGACGGTGTTGCCGCGCGACGCGATCCCGGCACGATTGCCGCGGTGCATCTTGCGGTACTTCACTCTTGCGGGCATCAATGGCATAACAAATCTCTCTTACTAAAATTCTTGTTTCCTTACGCGGCTGGCGTTGCTACCGGAGCCGGGGCTGGCGCTGGCGGCGGCTCAATTGGACGCGCCACCGGACGAGCCTGCCGCTCTTCCTTCTTGGTGACTTCGCCCTTACATATCCAGCACTTCACACCCAGCTTGCCGTAAACGGTGAGCGCTTCGGCAAAACCATAATCGATGTTCGCGCGCAATGTGTGCAACGGCACGCGGCCCTGCATGTATTGCTCGACACGGGCGAGTTCCGCGCCACCGAGGCGGCCGGCACAGCGAATCTTGATGCCTTCGGCACCGAAATCCATCGCGGTCTGGATCGACTTCTTCATCGCACGACGGAAAGAAACACGGCGCTCAAGCTGGAGCGCGACATTCTCAGCGACGAGCTGCGCGTCCGTCTCAGGCTGCTTCACTTCCTGGATGTCCACGTAGATTTCCTTGCCGGTCATCTTGGACAGCTCTTCCTTGATCTTGTCGATCTCGGCGCCCTTGCGGCCAATGACCACACCGGGACGAGCGGTCAGGATCGTGATGCGGCAACGGTTCGCCGCGCGCTCTATCAAAATCTTCGGCACCGAGGCGCTCTCAAGCTTCTTCTTCAGGATCTGGCGCAGCATGCGGTCTTCCGCGAGCAGCTTGCCGAAATCCTTCTTCTGCGCGTACCACTTCGAGCGCCAGTCCTTCGTGAGGGCGACGCGGAGTCCAATTGGATTAGCTTTTTGACCCATAACTTACTCGTCAGAAACTGTGATCTTCACGTGGCAACTGCGCTTGATGATCGGACCCGCAGAACCACGCGCCTTGGGCGTGAAACGCTTGATCGATCGTGCCGTCTGCGCAACCGCTTCCTTTACTTTCAAACTCTCGACCTTGGCGCCATTGTTGTTTTCCGCGTTGGCGATGGCGCTATCGAGCGTCTTGGCCACCACGCGTGCTGACTTGCGCGACACGAACTTTAAGACAGCTTGCGCATCCAGGGCTTTGAGTCCCTGAATCTGGCGCACCATCTCGCGCATCTTCTGCGCGGACATGCGGACGTTTTTGGTAATTGCGTGAACTTGCATACTACTTCGCTTCCGCCTTGGCCGTGTGCGCGCCGTGTTTCTTGAACGTGCGCGTCAGAGAAAATTCTCCGAGCCGATGCCCGACCATGTTTTCGGTCACGAACACCGGATTGAAGACCTTGCCGTTATGCACGTTGAACGTGAGCCCAACGAAATCAGGCGTGATCATCGACCGGCGCGACCACGTCTTGATTGGCGTCTTGGACTTCACTTCCTTCGCCTTCACGATCTTGTCCATCAAATGATGGTCAACAAACGGACCTTTTTTAATTGAGCGACCCATACTTCAAAAATTTTCTAGCGTTTCTTCAGAGGCTTGCCATCGCGGCGCACGATGATGAACCGGTTGGAATACTTGCGCTTGAGGCGCGTGCGATAACCCTTGGCCTGCAAACCCCATGGAGAGGTGAGCTGCTGCCAGCCACCGCCGGACTTCGATTTACCCTGACCGCCGCCGTTCGGATGGTCCACGGGATTCCGCGCAACACCGCGGCTGATCGGACGGATGCCGCGATGACGCGAGCGACCGGCTTTACCCAGAACGACATTTTCGTGTTCAGCATTGCCGACTTGGCCGATGGTCGCGTAGCAGTCTTCCTGCATCTTGCGAATTTCACCCGAGGGCAAACGAATCTGCGCGTAACCCTGATCGCGCGACATCAACGTTGCTGACGATCCAGCGCTGCGAACGATCTGTGCGCCCTTGCCAGCGTGCAGTTCAATATTATGGATCGCGATGCCGACCGGAATCGTGCGGAGCGGAAGGCAGTTGCCCAAATCAGGTGCCGCGTCCGGGCCGCTCATCAATTTCGTGCCCACCTGCAACCCAGCCGGAGCGATAATGTAAGCCTTCTCGCCGTCCTTGTACTGGAGCAACGCGAGACGCGCCGTGCGGATTGGATCGTATTCGATCGCGGCAACGGTCGCTTCGACGCCGTGCTTCTGGCGCTTGAAATCAACGATACGATACTTTTGCTTGTGTCCGCCGCCGATGCCGCGGGCCGTCGCACGACCGTAATGATTGCGGCCGCCGGTTTTCTTGCGAATCTCAACGAGACTCTTCTCCGGCTTCGTCTTCGTGATGTCGCTGTAGTCCGCGATCGTGATGTATCGCGTTGACGGCGTCAGCGGTCTAAATGTCTTCACTGGCATAAAAAATAAAACGTTCCCAACTTCACAGCCTGGAGCGATCAGACCATCAATCCTGTGCCCAGAGGGGCATTCAGTTATCGGCCTGCCGATTAGTTGCTGTCCTTCATCCGTGCCCGGACGAAGGGAGCGCAGAACATACCAACGAAAGTTTTGGGTGCAACAACTTTTTCGGAATGAGTGGAAGATTTTTTCCGACGAATGAAAATCAGGGCAATAGCCCGTAAATCAGCCAGATTTGCACGCCGAACAACGCGATGAGCGCGAACCAAGTCAGAGTTTCGCGCAGCCGCATCGTCTTCTGCCGGCTGCGCGCGAGCCAGAACCGTATTCGCGCGGAGCCGATTTCCAGCAAGTCACCATTGCGGAGTTTTCCAGCTTCGACCCGCTCGCCGTTCACCAGCAATGTCGCGCTCGTTTGCGCCACGACGGCAAAGCCTTCGCGACGATCCAGTGTGATCTCGACGTGTCGATCCCACACACCGGCATCTTCGAGTTGAAGATTCGCCTCCGCTCCGCGCCCGATCACAAAAGGAAAACGGCGGGCAACGATATCGCTGCCCGCCTGCTTGCCGGAAATGATTTGAAGCTGAATCACAAACTGCGCGGCACCACGATGTGGTCCCCCGGGCAGATGGGCCGGTCAAATTTCGGATTATCGGCGGCCTTCTTGCAGTCCACGATTTCGGTCGGCCCGCTGGCGCGAAGAATTTTTACTTTCCTGCGGTTTGCATATTCGTTGAATCCGCCACCACTGCTGATCGCCCGCAGCACAGTCGTTTCACCAAGATAGAGTTGCCGACCTTCACTCTTCACTTCACCAGCGACCGTGTAGAATCTGTCGCCCGGTTTGATAACGAGCGTGAGCCGTGTGTAGTACTTCGGCACGTACAGCTTCTGCATCTCAGCTTCCAACCCGCCGAAAGTTTTGCCGGATGCTTTGACTGAACCGATGAGCGGCATGTTGATCGTTCCGTCAGCGCGCACGGGAAAATCCTTCTCCTGACTGCTTGTATCAGGAGTCGAGGGAACGTCGTGAAAGCTGATCTTGACCGTATCACCTGCCCGGATCACGTCGGCCTGACAAACCACCGCAGGCTGTCTATCGCCCGTAGTGCCACATCCGACCCAGGCGAACATGACGCTCGCAAATACAATTCCCGTGACGAAACCCTTCCAATTTATCATTGCGGTGATGCTTAACAGCGTGCCTGTAAGGGCACAACCTAGAATTTGGATTTGATCTCCGCCTTGCCCGCGTCAGCGGTGGCAGCACCTTCGGCTTTATCGCCCTTCGACTTCTTGTCGTCGGACGCATATTCACCCTTCGTGTAGTAGTCGTAGTAGTAGCCGCTGTAGTAGTAGTAATTCTCGTCCTGCGACATGTTGATGTTGTTCAACACGATGCCGAGAAGATTGCCACCGACCTTCTCGATCATCTGCTTGGCGCGGATGGTCATCGGCTGTGGATAACGGCGGTACTGAATCACTTGCAGCACCATGTCCACTTCGCTGGCAAGAATGCTCGCGTCGCTCACACCCATGATTGGCGGCGAATCGAAGAACACGAAGTCGTAACGGCGTTTCACGTCGCGGATGAGTTCTTTCATTTGCGCGGAACTCAGGATGCCCAGCGAACTGCTTGGCAATCGGCCGCTCGGCATGAAGTCCATTGTCGGCATCGTCGTGCGTTGGATGACTTCTTCCAGCGTGTTGCGACCGAGCAGAAAGTCCGTCAACCCGATCGAGTTCGAGACCTTCAGAAACTTGTGCAGACTTGGACGGCGCAGGTCAGAGTCGATGACCAGCACGCGCTGGCTGTTTTGCGCAAACACTGTCGCCAGATTGAAGATCGTGGTCGATTTACCTTCTCCCGCGCCACCGCTGACCACTGTGACAGTGTTGAGTTTCGGATCCTTGCGGCCGAAAAGCACATTGGTGCGCAGAACGCGATACGCCTCCCCATGGGGACTCTCTGGCCCTTCGTCGATGAGCAATCCGACGTTCTGTGGGATGACTCCGAGCACCGGCGCCTGCAGCGCGCGTTCCACGTCGTCAATGGTCTTCACGCTGGTGTCGAGATATTCAATGAAGAACGCGAGACCAACGCCAATGATCAAGCCGACGATGATGCCAAGCGGGATCACCAGTTTCTTCTTGGGCTTGACCGGAACCGGATCCGGGACGGCTGCGTCGATCACATCGACGGCGCCTTTCTGCGGCAGTGTCAATTGAATCGTCTGGTCGTTCACGTTGAGAGCGAGTTTGTCGCGCTGGTCTTTGATGCGCCTTAGCTCATCCTTGGCCTCGTAGTAGGGGCGGGTCAGCGCGTATTTCGTTTTGTCCTCTTCGCGCGCGGTCTCCACCTGCTTTCGATAGGACTCAGCCGTACTGCTGTCGATGTCCACCTGGCTTTTCAGCGCGATAATCAAACCATCCAATCGCGCTTCCAATTGGCCTCGGACGGCACGGAGCGTCTCGCTGACTGCCTTGACCTCGGAATGATCGTCGCCATAACCACCTCCCTTGAGGTTTGCCAATTTCTCTTCCGCCTGGTTCTCGCGATTGATCAAATCAGCCAGTGTGGTATCGCGCCCCACGGCGATCGGCGCGGCCTTCTTTAACTCCGACCTTGGAAGCACCTTCAGGCTGTCGTACAGGCTGCTTGATCCCGCAAGGCTTCGCTCCGCCTCAATGCGCTGATTGTCGATCTTGCGCAACAATTCGTTATCGAAAGTTGGCGTCGGTTGATCCCCTGCCGCTTCGTAGTCCGAAATGGCAAGCGTTTGACGCAGGTTGTTGACATTCGATTGCATGGTTGCAACACGGACATCGTATTTAAGAAGTTCTTCGCGAAGCTTCGCGACACCGCCCTCTTTCACATGATCCCGGACCTGTTTGCGCACGTCGGCATAAACGGTCGCCACTTCATTCGCAAGTTTGGCTGCCTCGTCCTTGTCGTCGCTGTAGGCATGGATTTCGATCAGAGTGGAATTGTGCGACTGCTGCACGTCGATGCGTCCTTTGAGTTGCCGGTACGCGTCCTCGGTGCTCAATGGCGTCGGGGTTTTGTATTTGCGTGACCACTCTTCACGCAGATTGAGGCGCTCGACCACGTTCGTCAGCACGGGTCGCGATTGGATGCGCTGAAATTCCGTTTGCATCGCGAACGGATCGTACCTTCCTCCGTAGTACGCAGAATCATCCATCAAGCCGGTCTTTACATCCGGGCCGTCGCGCTCGATCGAGATGCGTACCATGCTGGCAAACGTCTCGGGCAGTACATACGTCACCACGGTGGTGGTGAGGGACACCAGCAGAAATACCGCGAGGATAACGGTCTTGCGAATGCGGATAATGCGCCAGTAATCGAGGAAGTGCAGTTGCACTTCTGGATTCGGCGCGAAGGACTTGTCTTCAGTTCTGGCTTCCATAAATCAAAAAGAGGCTGAACCATTTAGTCCAGCCTCTGGTGAAATTGTTCAAAAGATTCTGCGAAACCTCGCGGGCGTCCTCAATACGTCGCACGGACGCCAACGTAAACACGATTACGGTCGTAACTGCGGCTTTGGAGCCGCTTGCCGTCGTCCAAACTGGAATCAAGCATGTCGTAGTTGTAACCGACCTCCGCTGACCAGTGGCGATTAATTCGATAATCGAAATTAATGCCAAGCAAGTAGAGATTCTCACTCTGGTCATCGTTTTCCCCAGAAGAAAACGTGGAATGCTGCACCTGCCCAATCAAGCTGCCGCTGAGATTACCGCAAATTCGATGAGTCACTTGCAGGAATCCCGCAGTGGTTTCCTGATCCAAGGTGGGACGGCCCTTCTTGTCGGTCGAAACAATATCCGTCGCGTTGCGTGTGTGACGGACTCCGACTTGCACGGAACTCTCAGGCATATAGACGTAAGTCAAGGCAGCGTCAGCGTACGGACTCAATTCCGTTTCTCCGATCTCGTGGTAATCCGTGAATTGTCCGCCCACGCGAACCGTGGCGCGCAGTCGATGGTTGAAATCATGATCCACGCCGACATACACCTTGTGCGAGTAGCTGTCGCGAATGTCGCTCGTATAGCGGGATATCTTTTGCGCTAGGCCAAAAGGCAGTCCTTGGAGCACCAATTCATCCCGAAATGCATCAGGGTCGTCGGAATGAATGAACTCATCCCCCGTATACTGATTGACCCCGAACTCGTAGCCAACAAGCGCCACGAGGGCCGGATCCACCTGGTATCGCAGATCCGCACGGAAAGAATGCTCAAGCCGATCCAACAATGCCGAGCGGCTGGCCGCCCCGCTGTCGTCGTAATCATACCAGTTGTTCACGTACCCGAGCCCCAAGCCAAGCACTTGGGTAAGCGTGGCGTTGTAATCGACCGAGGCACGATTCCGCATCGCAGTGATATCCGTGCGAGCCGGTGCCGTGATAATTCCGAAACGTTCAGTGACCGTCGGTTCGTCTGAAAAAGTGAATGAGTCCGCGACCGCAATGTCGTGACGGGCGTTGAAGGCGTGTCGAAGCAACGCATTGAATTCATGCGATTGGTCAACGTTGTTATCACGCCGGTTCTCGTAATAACGAAGTGAATAAACGTAACCGGCCCGGATGAAAGTTTGTTCGAGCGGCAGGTTCAGATGAACAGACGGGCTCACCTCGAATCCGAAGCTGTCGATCGGACGGCCCACGGTCGGGTTGCCCTTTCGGTCAGTGGTCAAATATCGATCCGGCACACCCGTCGAGTTGTCGTCGTAAAAAGCGCGCACTGAGGCGCCCAGAGTGAATGGCCGGCCGCTCGTCGCCCGCGTCATTTCAGGATCCAAGCCGTAGACGGTAGCCGCGCCAAGCGCCAACAAACCCGCCGAAGTCACCACTTTATTCATATTGCGTTTGGTACCGACATGCTTCGCCATCGAACATCACGGGCGAAGAATTTCAGTGTTGTATGGGTCAACTCTCGCTATGTCAAACAGTTTTGCCCCGCACGCCGTTCAAACATTTTCACAAATCTTTTCGAGCGCCGCGCCATCGTTCGTAATCCATCAACAAGATCTGTCCATCCCGAAAAAGACTCGTATTCGCGTGCTTTAAAGGGAAACCGGTCGGCACTTCGTGCTTGGCTACGGTCTCAAAGACAAAGCTTTCCCATCCTCCCTTGTCTCCACCCATCCAGTTCGCCAAAAATTTTCTTTCCGTCGTCACTGACGTCAAATAGAGCGCGCGGATCGGCTTCTGAAAGTCGTGAATTTCGGTAAACTCATCCCTTCCCATGATTGTGGTGGCGACCGCCTGGCTCCGTCCGTACCACGCGACTGCCGCCGGCACGTCGCTCATGATCAGGTCACGCGGCCCGAGCCAGCGACCGATCTGTTGCACGTACGGCGGAAAATACGGCGGGTAGCTCACCGGGCTTGGGTGCGGGGGCAATAGTGTGAACGCCAGCGGCAGCGACATCACCAGCGTGAAACCTGACCACGCGCCGTACCGGGCCGTTTGCGACGGGAATTCCAACGAATCGAGCAGCACGAAAAATACGCCCGTGCCGAAGATCAATACCAGCGGCGACAAAACCACGAGCAGGTTTTCCGAGTTCACGTCTGGAGAAGCCGTCCAATTCTGCGTGCGCACCAGCGCCTGCACGGGAATCAACGTGACCAATGCGATGATCACAAACCATCTCATGCGCGACAACGTGGGATTGCGAAATCGCAACAGCAGTCCCGCGAGAAAAAATGCCCAAAGCCAGTTGCCACCGATGCGCGGCAACTCATTCGTGATCACCGCGCGTGTGTTCACCACGAGCTTGCGGAAGTAATCGCCTGACTGCATTTGCGTCAGTTCGGGATGCAGAGAGCGTTGCAGGCGATCCTCGGGAAAGAGACGCGTCTGCTCCGCGGGCGCGTAGCTCGCCACGCCGAACGGCACTCCCGTCATTGTCCAGTTGCGCGCGATCCACGGGGCGAGACACACCACGAACACGGCAATCATCAGCGTGATCAACAGGCTTCTCGACTGCGTGATGAACAACGCGACGAACGCGACCGCAGGCACAATCAGGAACGCACACGAATAACGCGTGAGACCAATCGCTCCGAGCAGAACTCCTGACAACAACGTCAGAAAAATCAACCGCCCTTTCGGCGCTTGAACGCGGCTCCCTTCCTCCAGTCTGGCGAGACACAGCGCGAGCAACAGCACGAGGACGAGCAACACATTGGTGCTCAACCCAGAGATGCTGAATCGCCAATACAGTTCGGTCAGCCCGAAGAGCAGGGCCGCAATGATCGCCACGCTTCGGTCGAACCATCGGCGGGCCAAAACGTACACGAGCCCGAGCGCGATCAGCAGCATGATTTGATTGAAGATCGCGATCGCGAGATCGCTCCGCGCGATGGAGAAAACCTTGTGCGCCGTCAAATCTTGCCTCGGCGTCAGCTTCACGATCGGGGCGAGCAGGAGCGGATACAAAGGCGCGTTTGCAACGTCGGGATGCTCTTCCTTGATCAACGGATTCCTGTCCGCGCGTTCGCGGGAGATCAGGTACATGCTGAACGGACGAACGAATTTCGTCGTGAACCCGTTTCCTTCCGCGATGTTCCGTGCGAGTTGCGCCGAGTCCATCGCCTCTTGCGTGTTCAGGTTTCGGAAACAGAATGAATCGTACAACAGCGCCACGCCAATAAATGCGAACGCCAGCAGCAGTCCGCGCACAACCCGCGCGCCCGCTCCCTCTTCGAATCGATGAATGAGCTCCTGAAGTTTGAAGGTGAACATCAATGCTGCCCGATCTGGTACACTTCCAATTTGCGATACAACGTGCGCCGGCTCATGCCCAGCTTCTTCGCGGCGGCGCTGCGGTTGCCGTCCGTCTCCCGGAGCGCGCGGATGATCAACTGTTTCTCCGCTTCCTTGACCGTGAGGTCCGCACTCGCGAGCGGTGAACCATTCGCTCCTCCCAGGTCGTCCGGCGTGCCAGTCCGCACGTTTCGCGGCAAGTCCTTCCACGTGATCGTGTCGCCGCGCGCCAGCACGACGGCGTGCTCGATGGAAGTGCGCAGCTCCCGCACGTTTCCCGGCCACGGATATTTCATCAGCGCGTCCATGGCGTCGGGTGCGATCCCGTCCACCTTTTTCGCGTTCTCCGCGGCGAACTCTTTGGCAAAGCTCTGCGCGAGCAACGGCACATCGTCCATGCGTTCACGGAGCGGCGGCAGATGAATCTCCAGGACACGCAAACGAAAGAACAAATCCTCCCGGAACGTCCCTTCCTTCACGAGTTGCGCGAGGTTCTTGTTGGTGGCTGCGATCAATCGCACGTCAGCACTCAGAGTCTTGTTCGAGCCAACTCGTTCAAATGTTCGCTCACCCAAAAACCGCAGCAGCTTCACCTGCGTGGTCGGATCGATCTCGCCAATTTCATCCAGGAACAGCGTTCCGCCCTGCGCTTGTTCGAATCGTCCCACGCGCCGTTCGTGCGCACCGGTGAAGGCGCCCCGCTCGTGCCCGAAGAGTTCGCTCTCCAGCAGCGTCGGGGACAGCGCGGCGCAGTGAATCGTCACCATGAGTGCGCTCTTGCGCGGACTAAGTTGATGAATTGCCTTGGCGATCAACTCCTTGCCCGTGCCGCTTTCGCCAGAGATCAAGACCGTCGTGCGCGCAGGCGCAACGGCGCGCACGAGCTCGAACACTTCCTCCATCCCCCGCGTGTTGCCGATGATGTTCTCCACGCCGAACCGCGTATCGAGCCGTTGTTTCAGCGTAACGTTTTCGGTCTCCAACTTCTGCTGGCGCATGGCGCGTTGGATGCGCATCTCCAGCTCGTCGATCTGCAGTCGTCCCTTGGCGATGTAATCATCCGCGCCGCTTTTCATCGCTTCGACGGCGAGTTCCTCCGAGCCGTAGGCGGTCATGAGGATACAGATGGGCGCATGGGGCAACGCTTTGGCGCGCTTGATGAGATTCATCCCGTCCTCGTTGGGCAGGCGGAAGTCGGTGAGGAGCACGTCGAACTTTTCCTCTTCGAGCAATACGAGCGCGCCCGCCGCGTCCTCGGCAGTGTAGACGTCGTAACGATCCTCCAGCGCCGCGCGTAAACCTTCGCGCGACGTTTTCTCGTCATCCACAATGAGCAACATGGGGTTCATGAGCTGGCGCGGGTGAAGGTGTGAAGTTCCGCAATCGTTGTCGAGAGCGTGTTCACAAAGCACCCGCCCGCAAACCTTCCGCGGTATCCCAGCACGCTTGAAATTGGAATCGCGAACGCAATGGCGTCACGGAAAAGGTTCAGTGGCGCACGGCGCGAAAAAGCTCGAAACCGTCTCGCCCTGAAACGCGGAGATCAGGATTACAGGCTACGATTGAGAATACGAATCAGTTGGATGACTGCGGCAAAAACAGCTTCACCACCCCGTGATGCGACACATCAGACGACGGAATCTCCAGCTTGCCGTGGTGGGTCTCCAGAATCTTGCGCGTCACCGTGAGCCCCAGCCCCAGCCCGACCGTGCGCGTGGTGAAGAATGGCGCGGGAACTTTCTGCGCCATCTCCGCCGTGAAGCCCTCTCCGTTATCATGCACTTCCACTTCCGCAAGACGACGGCCTTTGCCATTGAAACCTTGGTCGATCTTCACCTTCACCGAGATCTTCGCGTTCTTCGGATTGGCCTGGAACGCATTGAGAAAGATTTCGAGGAACGCATGCTTGAGCGCCCCACGATCCCCCGTGACCACCGGCGGCGCCGAGGCGGAATCGAACTTGAGCAATGCCGACTTCACCTGCTGATGCGCCTGCGCTTCGCGGAAAGCTTCCTCCACCAACGGCCCCAGCGGGAAAGATTCCTCCCCCGCCACCGTATCGCGCGCGAGGAAACGCATCTGGTTTACCAAACGGTTAATTCGCTTCACGCCATCCGCCAGCGCTTCCTCCAGCGAGCCGCGGAAATCGGGATCAAGGAATTGATCCGCGATCAACTGCTGGTGCGTCGAAATCGGAACGAGCGCATTGCCGATCTCATGCGCCAGCCGATCCGCCATGGACTTGATGAGCCGCAGATTGTTGGTCTCGACTTCGAGCGTATGGAGTTGCTCGTCCTGCGTGTGATCCTCCACCACCATCAGCGCCGAATCCGGCAGCGCGCCCGGCCGCGTTTGCAAGGGAACGATCGAGATTTGGTAAATCGAATGTTTCGTATCGGCGGGCTGAAAACGAAATGGCGCCAGTGCCGCGCCGGACTTCAACACCTGATAAACCTTGCTCCCGAGCACGACCGGCAGATCGCTGAACTGCAGCTCGACCGAGCGCTTCGATCCCACGAGAAACTTCCGCGCCGTGTCATTGCAGTGAAGGATGTTCAGGTCCCGGCCGACCACGATGCAGCCGCTGTTAAGCTGGCGCAGGATGCCGGTGAGCATGTTCTGGTTCGCCACGAGCTGGTCGTGAAACCAGACGTTCCGGATCGCGAGTCCCATCTCTTCCAAAAGATGAAAGATGATCTCGAGCTCTTCGCGTGAAAGCGGCTCGCCGGTGATGCGCCCATCGAGGGCCATCAGGCCGACCAATGTCTGCCGATCAAGAATCGGGACGACCACCTGCGTGTTCAGCACCGCGAACTCGCGCGTGATTTCTGAATCGTTCTGCGCCTCGGCGCTGTCACGCCAGAGAATCCGTCCGTGACGGAAAATATGCGCGCCAATGCCGGTTTCCAGCGACATCTCCATCTGGTCCACCACGCTGTTGGACAGTCCGATCGCGTAGGCCGAGCGGAGAAAACGTCCGCCGCCCATCGACGGCGCGTTGCCGATCGCGAGTTCCGGCTGGCGCAGAAAAATCGCGGCGCGCCCGACGCCGGTAATCTCACGAAGCTGGAGGAGAAATTGTTTCAGCAACATCTCGGTGCTGAGCGAGTTCGCGAGCAGGCTCGAAAACTCGCGCCATTTTTGAAGTGAACGCAACGTCGCTTCGTTGGCGGCACGCGTCGCCACCTCGGGCATCGCAATGGGCGCCAGGCGCACGGGCAAATTGGACGTCGCCGGAGCGGGAGCGGCCTGAGCGGAGTGCGGCTGGTCGAGAACCGCTTCGAGCATGCGCGCCCGCACCGGCTTGCGCAGCACGTGTTTAACGCCGGCAAGGTATGCCTCTTCCTCGAGCGACCACTTTGCTTCATCGCAGAACACGATGATCGGCGCATTCGGCACACGACGGCGAATGCGTTCGAAGACCCACATGCCGGCCGTGTCAACCACCGGAGCATCAATGATGCACGCGTTGAGCAGCGCGTGTTCCAACAAAGGTTCTGCTTCAGTCACATCAATGCGATGGACCACCCGGAAGCGCTCTGGATCGAGCGCCGCACGGATCGAATCGGCCAGCTCAGGATGGTGAGCAAGGACCAAAATGGTTTTCATGTCAGAGGTTTCAATGAGTCAGACTTCACGCACATCCGCTGGCTCGCGGAGAGTAAGGCGTGATTGAGGTTGGGTAGCAATCCATTTGCTTCAGCCACCAAAATTTCCTGTGCGTCGATCACCAGAAGTGCCACGGCGACAGTTGTAACGGGCCTTAAGCTGGTGGAACAATCCGCACGCGTACGAAGTGGCCAGTCGGGGAAAGGACGAAGAAAATCCCCGCGGATGGCGCACTTCATCGCGCGGAGAGAAGCTTCTCCCAAAGCGCGTCCGTCTGACTGATCTTCTTGAACAGCTCGGTGCCCTGCGGAGAAACCGCGACGCGGTTCGGTGTGATGGGCAGCTCAATACTGAACTCGGTCCCCTGCCCCGGCGCGCTATGGGCCTCGAGCTTTCCGCCGTGGTAGTGAACGATGAAATAACACGCCATGAGGTTGATCCCATGCTCGGTCGGACTGTCGCTGCGCGCATTGAACGGATCGAAAATCGTGTCGAGAATTTCCTGAGAGAGTCCAGGGCCGTTATCTCGCACAGTAACAATAATGTGTTCAGGTTTGTCCAATGGGGTATGCGCCGAGATCGAGATCCGGCTTCCGGCCGGAAGGCTGACAATTTCATCTTTCAAGAGAAGCTCGAACATCCGCGTGAATTTCGCCTTGTCGACGGTCAACGTCGGGAGCAGATCGGGCAGCGCCAATTCCACGGTGATGTTCTTCGCCGCCAGCGCATCACGCATCCGCGCCATGGTTTCATTCGCCACGTCGCTGAGTTGGACTTGATCGGTGAAGCCCAGTGAGGGCGTCTCGGCAATCACCCACAGTTCCTTCAACAAATTATCGATCTTCACCACGTATTGATCCGCAGTTTGCTGATACTCGGTCCAGAACTCCGGCGCTTTCGATTTCTCCGGGTCGATGCCTTCTTCGCGAAGCTGCTGCGGCACCAGCTCGATGAAAGTTTTCACCGGCACGAGCGAGTTGCGAATGTGATGGCTCAACCCCGCAGCCATGAAGCCGAGGCTCACGACACGGTCCGAGATCATCATGTTGTGCAGCACATCCATCTTTTCGCGCAGCAACTGATCGCGCTCGCGCTGCACGGCGAAGAGCTGGAGCGCGTGCTTGAGCGTGCTCTCCAGGAGCGGCGGATCCCACGGCTTCGTGACGAAATGGAAAATGGCTCCGGTGTTCACCGCGTCGATCATCGCCTGCATGTCCGAGTAGGCGGTGACGAGAATGCGCAGCACGTTCGGGCGGAGCTGCCGCGCCTTGTCGAGCAGCCACACGCCATGTTCGCCCGGCATGCGCTGGTCCGTCATCAACACGCCGATATCATCCGCGTGTTGCTCGAACAGTTTCAAACCTTCCACGGCCGTCTTCGCGGTGAGGATTCTGAATTGCTCGTTGAAGGCGCGATCGAAGCTCTTGAGCGAACGCTCTTCGTCGTCGACGTAGAGAACGTAATAGCGGCGTAAACCTTGGGTGGACATGGTCAGGCGGCGATGGATTCGGCGGCGACCGCCGGCAACGAAACGGTGAACTCACAAAACTTCCCGCGCTCGCTGCGCACAGAAATCTTGCCGTGGCAATCCGACACGATCCGGTAGCAAATGCTCAGGCCCATGCCCATGCCTTTGCCGACGTCGCGTGTCGTGAAAAACGGATCAAAAATCTTCGCGAGGTTTTGCTCCTCAATGCCTTCGCCATTGTCGCGCACGGCGATGATCGCGCTGCCGTCCTCGATGCGTCCGGAGATCACGATCTTCGGCGGCTCATCCGATGCGGGCCGATCCTTCAATGCATCGAGCGCATTCTGGATGAGGTTCACGAACACTTGCATCAGCTTGTTGCGGTTCGCGCGGCACGCGACGTTCGACGGCACCTGTTGCTCGATCACGACTTTGTCCTTCCACTCATTGCTGAGGAATCGAAGCGAGGTGCTCACCACTTCAGCGAGGGACACATCGTCGATCTGTGCTGCGTCGGGATGCGTGAATGAGCGCAGGTCCGAAACAATATTCTTCACGCGCTGCAAACCATCGTTGATGTCCTGCAATACTTCGCTGAAGTCGGACGGCTTCTCCCGCGCCAGCCGCTCGCCCTGCTGGCGCAGCGTGTAGAGCGCGGTCGTGGCGAAGTTCAGCGGATTGTTGATCTCGTGGATGATGCCGGCACTGAGGCGCCCGAGCGACACGATCTTCTCCGTCTGGATGAGTTGCAGCTCCGTTTCCTTCAACTGGCGCAATGTTTCTTCAAGCACGCGATTCTGATGCGCAAGCGCCTCACGGTTTTTATCGAGCTGATAGCGCGATGCGAATTCACTGAAGCGCAGCCGGCTGTGAAAATAAGTGCCTGTGACGATGACAATGCCCGGGGCGATGAGGAACGCGAGATTGTTGCTGAACCAACTGTGAAAATCGACTGGCGTGCGTAGCGTGCATGCAATCAGGTAACTCAACAGCACGATGAGCACGCCTGCGACGCTCTGCCAAAAAGTCCAGTCCAGCACCACCGCCAGCACCATCAGAACAAGCGTTAGCCCAGCGTAGTACGGTGAGTTGGGAGGATCTTTCACCGTATAAATCATCCAGGAGATGCAAATGGTCGGCAGCGACAATAAGACCAGCCCTTGAAGACGGAAAAATTTTCGACTGAGACGAGTACCCAACAGCGGATAAAGCGCGGCCATCATCAGGGAGCACGCGATCCGTAGTTTCAGGAAAAACACCACGTGCTCCTCGTAAACCAAGCGGTCCAGCACGGTGAACATTGGCACCAGCACGATGCCGATGATGCAACCCCAGCGGGTCTTGCTGATCGTCAGCGCGCGCTCGTGCTCCCGATGCTCCTCCGCAATTTCTCTGGAAGTAACTTCTCTCATGCCGGTCGGCGCGATTCCAGGAAGAGGTTCACCGCCGTTGGCTCGGCAATCACCGCATTCTCGGCGGCGGGATCGTCTGGCACGAAGCGCCACAAGCGGGCGCTGTCGCGATAGATCAAATGCCAGTCGAGCACGAACTCGATGAAATTCCGGAAGGGCTTCGCGTCGTGCATGTTCGCGACGCACACCAGCCCGCCGGGCTCGATCATGTTGTAGAAAACCTGCACGAGCGCCTTGCAGGTGGCGTCGGCGAGATAGTCGTAGAGGCCGGCGCAGTAAACGAAGTCGTACGTCTCCTTCGTCACCACAGCCGCCGCCGGACGTTTCACCGCGCTGCGCAACAAGGTGTGGACGGACATGTGCCGCGTCTCAAGCGTCGCCATAGGTGCGAACTGCCGGCGAGTTTCCTCAAACTGTTCGCGCGCATACTTCAACGTCTCCTCATTGAAGTCCACGAACGTGAAGTCCGCATGATTGCCCAGCGCGCTCTCGCGCAGAAAATATTGCACCTCGCGTCCGGGACCGCAGCCCACGTTCAGGATGCGCGCGCGCCGGCCCGAGCGCACCACGCGCGCCACTTCGTTGATCAGCTTCTGCTTGAGATGCGCGATGCGCAGCCGCACCGACTCTGCGGGCCACTGGCTCACGAGCAGCGCGTGCATCGCCTTGGCAAACAGCGTGTCCCCCTCCGGCGCGTTGCGATGGATCATGTCCATCATCTCGTAATCTCCGGCGTAGCCGAGCGGTTTGTAGAACGTGCGGTAGCCAAACGGCGTGCAAAGGAAGTATGGGCCCCATTCCCGCCACGTGAAATTGTGGTGCGCCTCGCGCAGTTCAGGCTCGATACGATACGCGATCTCCTCGAACCGTTCGTGCAGCGCATTGAATGAATTAATCACGCGCGGCGCGAGATCCTCGATGAAGCGTTGCTCCTCCTGATCCGCCGTGCCGTTGTTGTTCGCACGCAACGTGAGTTGCACGTAATCGAGCCAGCGCTGTACCTGGGAAAGCAGGATCGTCACATCAGTCACCACGATCTTGAACTCGGGAAGGATGCGATAGCCGGTCAGCCACCTTTTCTGAAATTCCGCAAATGACACCGCACCTTCCGAGAGCATGGCTGTGTTCACGCCACGTTCATCAAGCAGCGCCCGGCACGTAATGTGATTGCCGTGGTTCACCATGCTGGAGACCGTCGCCTTGCCTTCGTAAAGCGTCTGCTCGCGCAGCTTCAGGCTGAACTGGGGAAGCACTTCGGACATGCGCAGCGAATCATCCGGGGCGTAAAGGTCAAACACCGCTTCGAAACGGCCAAGCTTGACGAGGTGACCCTCGAACTCCTCGCCGCGGCTGGTCGCAAAACGAAGCGACGCTTCAATTTCTTCTTTCATCGGAAACCAGGTGAACTGCGTCGGGCCCACCGCAAGCAGTTTTACATTGTCCGGCCATATTCATCCGGGTAATAGCTTTATCGTCCGCTTAGCGTGCAAGTAAAGTCCTGAGGGTTCGGGTGCGGTGTGCCCACACTCCAGGACGGTGTGTACGTGACGGCGGATCGATGACGACATCAACCAACGCGACCGAAACGCGCACGAGTGAACTGGAGGAAAACTTCAGTGCCGCCCTGATGGATTGCGCGCCTGTGGGAGTCATCACCGTGGACGCCACACGCCACGTCATCGCGATCAACGCCAAGGCGGAACAAATCCTCAAACTGAGTGCGGCGGAAATCATCGGGCTCGATTTTTCACGGCTGCCAGAACCGCTCGTGGACCTGGTCGACGAAGCGTTGGTCACGGGCCATTCGTCCGAGCCACATCCCCTTGGCGCCACCCACATTTCGAGACTATCCGGGCTAGCCACAATCGCGCGCGCTTCAGATGGCCTCCTGAGTTCCGTGCTGATCGAGTTCCAGGAACTCACCACCGCGCAGGCCATTTCCGCAAACCTCGAACACCTCGACCGCCTCGCCGGCCTTGGCGTCGTGACCGCGGGGGTGGCTCACGAAATCAAAAATGCCCTCGTCGCCGTGCGGACCTTCTTCGACCTCGCCGGCCTTGGCGAAACTGACGTCGAGTTGCGCAATGTGGCCGCCGGAGAGATTCAGCGCATCGAGAAGACCGTGCGCCAGCTCCTGCGTGGCGCGAAACGCGAGCAGTTCCGGCTCGCGCCATTGAGCGTTCACGCGCTGGTGCAGGACGCCGTCAATCTCTTGCGGCACGAATTGCAGACGCGCGAGATTCAACTCACCACGTCTTTTCACGCACCCGTCGACCGCGTGAACGGGGACGAGCGTCAGCTCCGGCACGCGCTCGTGAACGTGCTGCTCAATGCCGTCGAAGCCATCGGTTCATCCGGGCATCTCACGATCACCAGCGAAGTGGTGGACGCCTGGGAGCGGCAACACCTGCGCGTCAGCATCAAGGACAGTGGACCGGGAATCTCGATCGAGACTCAGGGGAAACTCTTCAATCCATTCTTCACCACGAAGTCCGACGGCACTGGCCTCGGCCTGCCGATCAGCCAGCGCATCTTCCAGGCGCACAACGGCACGATCACTGTGGAAAGCCAGCCCGGCGTGGGCGCGACGTTTCACATGTTCCTGCCGCTGCTGTAGAAACAAATCCCGAACGGAAGTCTCGCGAAGACCGCGAAGCAGACGAAGAAAAACCAGCTCACCATTCCCTCGCCGCCTTCGCGCTCGTCGCGAGACATCTCTCCCTCACGCCACCGGCACTTCAACAAACTTCCGCTCGATCTTCCCGTCCTTCGCCGTGCAGACGAAGTAACCCTTCTCCGTCGTCTTGTCGTGGTTGCCCTTGCTGATCGAGCAACACTTGTTCGTGACGAAGACGGTCCCGCGTATCTTACCTTCCGTAAACGCGTGCCAGTGCCCGTTGAACACCTGCGCCAGGTTGAACTCCGTGAACGGCGCCAGCAACTCATCTGCATTCAATGGGCGATGCGGTGCCGTGGGCCCGAGTGGAAAATGCGTGAATAGAATCGTCGGCTGCTTTGCGTTCAGCTTCGGCGCGTTCTCCTTCACCCACGCCATCGTGTGCGGTTGGATGATCGTCTTGGTGGCCTTCTTGCCCTCGGTAGTATCGAGCGCGATCACGCGCCAGCCGCGATGCTCGAAGCTGTAATTCAAACCTTTCGGCAACACCCCGTCGTAGCCGGAACGATCCGTCTGCGTGATGTAATCGTGGTTCCCCGGCACCGCGTGCCAGGGCATCCGGAAGGAATTCAAAACCTCCTTCATCCCGCCAAGTTCCTTCTTCGATCCGTTCTCCGAAAGATCGCCGACGAACAAACACAGCTCCGGCTTTTCCGGCAGCGCCAACACGCTCGCCTTCACTCGCGCGTAAAACTCCGGGCACTTCGGCGTGAAGAAATGCGCATCATTGATCACCACAAAACTGAATCCGCTTTCCCCTAGCCCGCCGTCCGCGAACCGCGCGCAACCCGGCGCCAATCCCGCCGCCAGCAGCGCCCCCGCACTCAATTTCAGAAAGTCACGGCGCGACGTCTTGGGAGTGGTGTGAATATTCATGGCAAAGTCAGACGTTGCGCCCGCGCCGCTGCTTCAAGTGGTTTAGCCACCGAGTCACAGCGGCAATGAGAACAATTCCACCTCAATCCCTCCGCCGTGAATTGCTTTTACCCTCTTCGACGCGAATGCTTTCCGCCGGCATGAATTGGCTCGCGCACCTCGTCCTCTCCGAACCCGACCCTGAGTTCCGTCTCGGCAATCTCCTGCCAGACTTTCTCGCGCCGCGCGAACTCCATGCCCTGCCCGCCTCCTTCCAACGCGGCATTGCCTGCCATCGCGTCATCGATGCCTTCACCGATTCCCATCCTGTCGTGCGACGCAGCATTCGCCGATTGCGCCGCGAGCACCAACGCTACGGCGGCATCATCATCGACCTCGCCTACGACCATTTCCTCGCGTGCCGATGGAACGACTTCGCGGCGGGATCGCTCCAACAATTCGCGCGCGAATTCTACGCGCAGATCGATTTCCACCGCACCGTGCTCCCCGCGGAAGTCCTCATGGCCCTCGACCGGATGCGCGCGGAAGATTGGCTCTGCTCCTACCGCGAAGTGGCCGGGCTCAGCCAGACCTTGCGTCGCGTGGGCCATCGATTCCGCCGTCCCGTGGACCTCTCCCAAGCCATGCGCGAGATCGAACTTCACCGCGCCGATTTCGACGAAGACTTCCTTGAATTCTTTCCCGAACTGCGAAGCCGCGTTGCAGAAACACCGTGAGCACCTGCATGACGTAGTCATGCCACGAAGGTAGCCGTGGACTTCAGTCCACGGTTCACGACGACGGCGGAGATGCGTCGCGTAGCGACGCCTGATGGTGCGGTGGAGTTTTCAACCGCCGCTACGCGACGAGAACGCGCGGACGACGCGAGTCCGTGGGCTGAAGCCCACGGCTACCTTCGTCGGAGTCGCTACGCGACCGGGGGAAGCCGTCTCGCATTGCTTTTGTCAAAGCGGGCGGGAAGCGGAGTCTCGCGAATGCCGCGAAGGAAACAAAGGTTCCAACATCCACTCCTTCGCCTCCTTCGTGTTCTTCGCGAGACACTCCTCCGGCAAGTTTGTTTTTGCCAAAGCGGTGCGGGAGTGATTTCGTCGGTCCCCTGAACCCGGTTCCGCCAATTCCCAAAGATCTCGCACAGTGGATAGAGTTTCTACGTTACTTCGACGCGCTGCTGCTCACGATTCCGCTAGGTGAGGAGCCGGAGATTCTTTCGTTTCCGGGTGAACCATGGAAGGAACTTGCGGAGTGGCGTGCAGTCGCGTCGGAAGCTGACGGGCGTGCAGTCGCTGCCATAGAGCATCTTCTCGATGCCGGCGCTTGGCCTAAATCAAAGCGGCAAGACACTTTTTGGTTTCGGGTAGAGCACAGGATTAAGAGTGCTCATGACGTGTGTACGATTCTGGCGACGCGAATCAGGTTTTCCGGCGAGGAAACCGTGGTGGCAGCAATTCCTCAAGCAACGATACCGGCGAAGCTAACGGTTGAATGGCTTCTCCTCAGTCTTTGGAACCGCGCGCCATGGTTACGAGATCGCTTCGAACCAAATCCATGGTCTCAGTATCCGTAATAATTGACCTTAACCCACAAGACGTTCCATGCACCGCACGTCGCCGCTTCGCGTTTGAAATAGTTTCCATCCTGCTCCCGCGTGTTTAACGTCGCACGCATGAACCAGCGCGAGATGCATTCACCGCAGAGTCCCACAACACACAGATTGAAATGCCTCTCGGTGTTCTCCGTGGCTCTGTGGTTCATCACTTCGCCCCTCTTCGCCGCCATCGGCACGTTCAACATCCGCGACTTCGGCGCGGTGGGTGATGGCGCCACTTCCGACTCCAGGGCGATCAACGCCGCGGTGGAGGCTTGCAGCAAGGCGGGCGGCGGGCAGGTGCTCTTCCCGCCGGGACGTTATCTCTCCGGCACGGTGCATCTGCGCAGTCACGTGGCGCTCTTCCTCGAAGCGGGCGCGCGGCTCGTCGGCACCACGAACCTCGCGGATTATCAGTTCCCCGCGCAGTTGCCGAACATGCCGGAGGCCAAGTGGGGCAAGTGGCATCGTGCGCTGTTGCTCGGCGAGAGCGTGACGAATGTGCAGATCAGCGGGCCGGGAATCATCGACGGCAACAAGGTGTTCGATCCCACGGGCGAGGAGCGCAAGCGCGGCCCGCACACGGTGCTGTGGGTGAACTCGCGCGGGTTCGTCATCCGCGACGTGACGATCGTGGACTCGGCGAATTATGCGATCCTCTTCCAGGCCAGCGATGACGTGGACATCCGCCGCGTGAAGATCGTGGGCGGCTGGGACGGCGTGCATTTCCGCGGCGCGCCCGACAAGTGGTGCCACAACGTGAACATCATCGATTGCGAGTTTTACACGGGCGACGACTCGATCGCGGGGCGGTATTGGGACAACTGCGTGATTGCGAATTGTGTGATCAATTCGTCGTGCAACGGCATCCGCGTCATCGGCCCCATCACGCGCACGATTGTGAACAATTGTTTGTTCTACGGCCCCGGCCAGCAGCCGCATCGCACCGGCGGGCGCACGAATATGTTGAGCGGCATCATCATTCAACCCGGCGGCTGGGACGCGACGCGAGGGTCGGTGGATGACGTGTTGCTCGCGAACAACACGATGCACAACGTGACGTCGCCGGTGACGATTTGGAACAAGCCGGGCAACACGTACGGCCGCGTGACGATCGATGGCTTGCGCGCCACGCAAGTCTATCGCGCCGCGATGTCGGTGGAGAGCTACGCCGACGAACCGATCACGAACGTGGTGTTCCGAAACGTAAGCGTGGAATACACCGGCGGCGGCACGGCGAACATGGCGACGAACCGCGTGCGCGGCCCCGGCGTGGACGCGCGGGCGTTGCCGAGTTGGGGATTCTTCGCGCGCAACGTGGAGAACATCCGCTTCGAAAACGTGCGCTTCAGCTTGAGCAAGGACGATGCGCGGCCCGTGGTGATCGCCGAGAACGTGAAGCAGTTCACGGTGGATGAGTTTCATTTCCCACGCGTCGATGGAGTGAATAACGCCATCGTGACGTCGAACGCGACGGTGCGAACGATCGAGTCCGGTTGGAAGTAGTGGGGCAGCCGTCCCGGCTGCCAACCGTCCTCTGGCCGTCCTCGCTGGAGAAACCACCAGGCCGGAGGCCCAGTGGACGCTGGCAGCCGGGACGGCTGCCCCACTATTATCGCGTGCGATGTTGAAAGTGTTGGATCCCTGTTTGCGCGCTTGTCGCAGAGTCGGTGTCGCACCCACGCGCTGGCTGCTCACGGTGAACATCGCGCGGCAGTCGATGAGTTTGTTTGAGCGTGACGGCGACTGTTATGAGCTTCGCAAGAGCTATCGCGTTTCCACTTCGCGCTTCGGCATCGGCTCGCAGGCGGACTCCAACTGCACACCGCTCGGCCTTCATCGCGTGGCAAAAAAAATCGGCGGCGGCTGGCCGGTCGGCGCCGTGTTCAAGTCGCGTGAACTGAAAGGCTATACGTGGAAAGGCTTCCCCCGAGCGTCGATCACACATCGCATTTTCTGGCTTGAGGGAATGGAGCCGGGGCGCAATCGCGGCGGCGATGTGGACACGTTTGCTCGCTACGTTTACATCCACGGCACGGGCGATGAACCGACGATCGGGAAGCCGGCGTCGCATGGGTGCATTCATCTCGCGGCGAAAGATCTGTTACCGCTCTACGATTTGCTTCTGGAGAAAACGCTGGTGTGGATCAGCGAGCGATAGAGGCCGGCTCGGGAATTCTCGCCAGTGGCACGGCCACCCAGAATGTGGAGCCTTTGCCGAGTTCGCTCGTGAAGCCAATGTCGCCGCGCAGTTGCTCGACGAGGCGCTTCGCGGTCGCGAGTCCAAGACCCAGTCCATCATGTTTGCGCGCGTGCGAGCCGTCGGCCTGCGTGAAAGCGTTGAAGAGTTTCGATTGCGCATCCGCGTTGATGCCCACGCCCGTGTCGCGCACGGTGAACCGCAGCGTCACGCCGTGTTCATCTTCGATCGTCACGTCGGCCGACAATCGGATCTCGCCGTGCTCGGTGAATTTGACCGCGTTCCTGACGAGATTGCCCAATGCATCGCGCAGCGTGTTCGCGTCGCCAAACAAATGTGCCGGCACATTGCCGCCCACATCCGCGACGCATTGAATCAGCTTGTCACCGATCTGTTCCTTCGCCTGTTGGGCGAGCAAATCCACCAACATACGCGGAGCAAAGCTCTCGCTGTTGTCGAGGCGCTTGTTGATCTTCGAGAAATCCAGAATGCGGTTGATGTGCTCCAGCAGCAGATCGGCGCTGGTGCGAATCGTCTCCGCGCTTTCCTGCTGGTCGGGAGTCATCTCGGTCGTGAGCAGATAATCGGTCATGCCGATCACGCCATTCATCGGTGTGCGCAGCTCGTGGCTGATCTTGGCGAGAAATTCCGTCTTCGCGACGTTGGCTTCTTCCGCGCGTTCCTTCGCGACGGTCAGCGCCTCGTTTTGCGACTGGAGCATGGCGCTTTGTTTTTGGAGACGCTCGTTGGCCTGGCACAGTTCGTTGTAAAGCCGGGCCTTGGCCAGGGCGAGGGCCGCGCGCGTGGCGAGAGCATCGAGAAAATCCAGGTCATCCGGCGTGAAGTACCTAGGTTGTTCGGTCTCCAACGCGAAGAGCACGCCCGCGACGCGATCGCCATCAATCAACGGATGCCCCGCGTAAGCAGAAACAAAATCAACGTCCTGCGCCATGCCGAAAGGGTCGTCGTGGCCCACGTTTGAAGAGACGAATGTGTCGCGGTTCTCGGCGATCCATTCCGCCACGCGCGCCAGATGAATTGTCGGATCAAAACCAATCTCACGCGCGCGCGCCGTCAATGACGAGGCAGCGAGTTCCCAATGGCCATCCTCCAGCACGAGAACCACCGAACCTCCGCGCGCCGGCAGTTCTTCCACCGCGGCCTTCACCACCAGCTCAAGGATCTGCGCCACCTCGATCGTCTCGCCACCACTGAGCGAAATCCCCGCGAGCGCGAGCTGCCGTTTGTATTGATGTTCCAGCCGGTCCTGCTCGGCCTCGGCCGCCGCCGCAGCGCGCCGCCGTTCAGTGATGTCGCGGAAGGCCGTGACCATTACCTCGCGTCCGCAGTAAGGGATTTTTTTACTAAACAATTCGAGGTGGACTTCCGATTTATCAGACCGGCGCGCGACCGCTTCGAACGGACGAAAATTTCCCAGGAGAATGCTTTCCTCGATCACGCCGCGTGACGAGCGCGTGAACCAGTCCAGCAGATTTTTTTCCGGCAGGTCAGTGACCTGGCACTGGAGCAAAGCGGCCAGCGCCTTGTTGCCTTCGATCACCACGCCCTTGTCGTGGAGGGCGATGCCTTCGAACGTGGCTTCGTACCAGCGGCGAAAGCGCTCCTCCTCCTGTGCGGTTTGCTTGGAGTCGCGCTCGGCAAGTTCGACGCTGACGCCGCGCAACATCTGTTTGATCGAACGGACCTGCATCCGCTGAAACACCACGGCGAGCGCGCAGGAGGTGAGCAACAACGCGCCCGCCTGATACCAGCTCACGGTGAGTCCGGCGACATTGGCGACGCCGATCCAGCCGCCAACCGCGACGGCAAAGACGAGGAACAGAGTGCGAATGCAAAAGAACAGCAGGCTCGCGCAGAGAACCGCGAACATCACCGCCGTGGTGCGTTGGGGATCCAGCCCGAGCGCGAACATGCCCAGCCCATTCATCACCATCAGCACGGCCACGAACGCACCGATGGGATGCGCCCACCGGAGGGAGATGCGCGGCAGCAGCACCCGCAGCACGATAAAGAAAAGCGCAGTGGCGATTGCCAGCACGAACGCCGAGAGGCGGCTCCATGGCACCTCGCGGAACATCGAGAGCGGCGATTGAAAATCCCACGCACCAGGATTGAGCACGTGGGTCGAGCCGAGCAGGATGTGCAGGAAAGCAAATCCCAGAAGCAGCACGAGAAGCCGATCGCGCGCGAGCACCTCGAGCGACGGCGCAGGAAGCCACTCCGCGGTGATTCCCCGCAGAGGATGCGCTTCAGGCTTCGAGACAGCGTTCACAAAATGGTTGCCTCGGCGCTCGATGCGCCGGGAGTCGAGAGTCCCGCCACACATTCGAGTGCCGCGCCCGCCGCATTAGATAATCAAGTCGGCTGGGGCCGTGGCAGGCGTCTTGGGTTCAGAGAAGGTCACCAGACCGGGCGGACGCAAACGCTCGACACGCGCGCGGAGCGCAAACGTCAGCGCCTTCACCGTCAGCTCGATGAACAGGAACGGCTTGGCGATCAGGTCGCTCGCCCCGCGCAAAGTGGACTGGGCCCGCGCCTGAAAATCCGCCGTGCTCGTCACGAACACCACCGGCGTCGATCGGTTCGGTCCTTTCTGGCGCAGCTTTTCGCAAAGCGCGAAGCCGTCCATGCCGGGCATGTGAACGTCGAGAAACACCAGGTCAAATTTCGTGCTGGCGGTCTGCCTCAATGCCTCGTCCGGCGTCTCAACGGCAGCCGCCTTGAGGAACGCCTTTTCCAACGCATAAAGAATCGCGCGTCGCGACAGAATTTCGTCGTCGACCACGAGGATGTTGATGGGCGGATTATCCGCAATGTCCGCCGGCAAATGGGGCTGTGTGATGTCGCGCAGACAATCCAGGGCGTTCGCCGTCGTGCGCAGTGTCGAGGGCGAGATCGTCTTCGGCTTGTCGAGCAATTCCTTCACCAGCGCTTCCGTCGCCGAGCCGAGTTTCGCGACAGCAGCCACGCCGGCCAGATTCGCATTCGTCGAATAAGTGCGCAGCTTGCGATAGAGATGCTCAATGTGACCGAGCCGGACCGATTCGTCAGTGGCCTTGGTGATTTCCTGCAGCGATTTGCGCATCTCACCGACCGAAACGCCGGTGGTGCTCAAGAAACTTTTCAGCAGTTCGGCCTGGAATGCCTTGTCGTCGTTCTGGTTCAGGGTAGGCGTCACCTTGCCCGTATTGGATGCAGGCGCGAGAGCCGTCGAGAACTGTGCATTGGCATCGGGTTTCGCCGATGCAGCGGGCGCTTTGCCTTCGGCGACGTTGTGTTGAATGAAGGTTCCCGAGAAAATCGCATTCAACACATCGATCACCTGGCGCGGGGTGACGGTGGACTTGTTATAGACCCCCGTGGCGCCGGCCGAAAACGACTCGTGAATCATGTTCGCCACGTAGGCGTTCGTGAACACAAGAATCGGCATCTTCTCAAATTCGCGCACCGCGCGAATTTTCTTCAGCAGATCGACACCGTTCATTTTGGGCAGCATCAGATCGAGCAAAATCGCGTCGGGCTTGAGATCGTAGATCCGGTAATAGCCCGTCTGGCCATCGGCCGAGACTTCCACTTTGAAGCCTTCCTTCTCGAGGCGGCTTTTGTAGATGTGCGCCACGATCGGGTCGTCTTCGATGATTAATATCTTCTTCATTCTACACCTTACGAGAGCGGCAAATTGTGACGCGAGTTTAAGAGGAAATCCTTGACCACCGTGAAATTCTGGCACAGCGCGTCAAAGACTCCCGAGGCTGTTTGCAGTGCGCCCGCGCGTCCGATTTGCTCCAACTGCCGGAACAAAGCTTCCATGCCGACAATCCCGCAGACGCCGCTCGCTCCGGCGGAACTGTGCGCAAATTTCACCACCGAGGACGCATCTCCGCGCTGCAACGCGCTGGCGAGATGCTCGAGTTGCTCGTGCGTTTGCGAGAGATAGAGGTCCGTGATCTCGATGAGACTGGCCAAGGAGCCGCCGGCGAATTCCGTCAGGCGATCCAGATCCACAAGCGGTGCGTCGGGATTCGACAACGCCGCAGGGGTGGCGGCCTTCGGTTGCGGTGCTGGCATCGGTGGCGAAACCGGCTGCACTCGCGCGGTGCCGAATTTCTCGATCATTGATTGCAGCGCTTCGGGCCGCACAGGTTTTGAAACGTACTCATCCATACCTGCCCCCAGACAACGTTCACGATCGCCCACCATTGCGTTTGCGGTCATGGCTATGACGACAACCGGCCTGCCGCCGTGCTGCTGTTCGGCGGCGCGAATACGGCGCGTCGTTTCCAGGCCGTCCATTCCCGGCATCTGAATGTCCATGAACACGACATCGTATTTCCCGCGCTCGATCGCCGTGAGCGCCTCATGACCGCTGCTCGAGATGTCGGCGGCGTAGCCCATCTGCTGCAAGAGACGGCTGGCGACTTTTTGATTAATGACGTTGTCGTCCGTCACAAGAATCTTCAGCGGAATCCGTGTCGCCATGCCCGCATCAAGCTTTGAAACACTCGAAGCCCTTCGTTCGGGCTGCGCCGCAGCGACCTTGGGAGTCGTGGACCGCATCAGCGCCTCGCGCAACAGCGTCGCCTTCATGGGCACGGTGACCATGTTCATCGACTCGGCAGAATTCGAGCCCAGCGGCACCATCTGGAGAACTCGCGCCGCTCGCGTCGCCGGATGTGTCGCGAAAAGATGTCCCGCTTTGGCGTGCATCGTCGAATGGACGAGCACGAAATCGAACGCCGTGCTGTGCTGGGTCGGCTCGAAAGTTTGCGCCACCGCCACTTCCAATCCCCACGCCTGCGCGGTTCGTTGGAGAATGCCACCGACCGTCTTGCTCTGGTGCAACACGAGCAATCGCTTGCCCGCCATGGACGCATCAACAACGCACGCGGGCGATGCTTCGCGCACGCGCAATGGCACGATGAAATGAAACGTCGATCCTGCGCCCAGGTTGCTCTCCGCCCACATGCGGCCGCCCATCAAATCCACCAGCCCTTTGCTGATCGCGAGACCGAGCCCGGTGCCGCCGAACTTGCGCTCGATCGTAATGTCCGCCTGCACGTAAGAGTGGAAAAGCTTGTGAAGCCGATCCGGCGGAATGCCGATGCCAGTGTCTTGCACCGCAAAGTGAATGTGCTGCGTCGCCGAACCAGAGCCGCCTTGCTCGACGGACGCCGTCACGATCACTTCACCTGCGGTGGTGAACTTCACGGCGTTCCCGAGCAGGTTGATGATGACTTGTCGCAGTCGCGAATCGTCGCCGGTCACAGCCACTTGAACCGCCGGATCGATTTCGCACGCAAGGTGAAGGTTCTTCTCCAGACATTTTGGCGCGAGGAGATCGACTGCCGTCTCGAGGCAATCACGAAGGTTGAACGGCATCATTTCCAGTTCCAGTTTGCCGGACTCGATCTTCGCCACGTTCAGTATGTCGTTGATGATTGTGAGCAGCGACTCGCCGCTGGCGCGAATCGTCTCCACGTATTCGCGCTGCTCGCTGGTGAGATCTGTGCGAGAGAGCAAGCCGGTCATCGCGATCACGCCATTCATCGGCGTGCGGATCTCGTGACTCATGTTCGCCACGAACTCGGACTTCGAACGTGCATTCTCCTCGGCATTCGAGCGCGCCGCCTCGAGTTGAAGCACGCGCAGGAGCAATTCATCATGCGTTCGCTTCGCCCGCACCGCTGCCCGCACGCGCGAGCGCAGCGCCCCCAGGTCGGACGGCTTGTTCACGTAATCGTGCGCGCCCGCTTCAAACGCCTGCACTTGATACTCCGGCCCGGGCCACCCCGTCAGAACGACCACCGGAACATTTTGCAGCGCCGTGTCGCGCTTGATGATGCGGAGAAATTCCAGTCCATCGATGCCGGGTAAACCGAGATCCAGCACGATCGTGTCAAAATGTTCGTCCCGCACCGCGGCCAGCGCCTGCGTGGCATCAGTCTTCACTTGAATAATGAATTCTTCCTCGGCGAGCGCTTCCGAGAGCGCGTCACAAATCCCGAGGTCATCGTCAATAAGCAGGACACGAAATGGGCGTTCGGGAGGCTTGGCGTCGTGTTTATCGACACCGAGGGCGTGAGTTTGAGGCACAGTGACCGTCACACCTGATTAAGTCGGCAGAAAAGCGCGCAGGTTAAGCGGAGTCCTGCGGTTAACGACGAATTCAGCGAGTGGTCCCTATTCCTTTATTGGACATTCACCGTTCGCAATTCCGAACTGCTCCAGCGCTCACCGGCGCGGAGGATGCGGCAGCGTTGGCCGACCGTGGCGCAGGCGGAAACGAATTCGTCCGGCGAGGCGGTGTTGAACTCGAACATGTCGTAGTGACAGGGAATCGCCACGCGCGCCCCGATGGCTTTGGCGAGTGAAGCGGCTTCGTGCGCGTTCAAGTTCCCGGCCACGCGGCGCTCAGGGCGATCACCGTTGATGGGCAGCAGCGCGATGTCCGGCTGGAAAAGCGAAATCTTCGCCTCCATGCCTTCGTAATGCAGCGTGTCGCCGGAGTGGTAAATCTTCAGGTCGCCGCAAGTGACGATGTAACCGAGAAACTTGTGGTGGCCCCATTCATCGCGCTCGAGTTCGGGATGCGCGGCGGGAACGGCTTCGATTTCGAACACGCCGAGTTGTTTACGTTCGCCGGCGTCCATTCCGCGCGGCGTTTCGAGCATCACGCCGAGCCGGTCGCACACGAAACCGCGGTTCGCTTCCGGCACCACGAGTTCGATCTTCGGATTCACGCGCAGGAGCGGCATGAGCGTTTCCTTGTCCAGATGATCGGTGTGGTTGTGGCTCGAAGTGACGACGTTGATGAAATTCAAGCGCTCCGGCCGCACCACGAGCTCTGTCATGCGCACATGGGGCTTGTCGGTGGCGGCGTATTTGTGCGTGAGGGAGTCGGAGAGATACGGATCAAGGAGCAAATGATGGTTCTGCCACTGAACGAGAAAACCGCTTTGCCCGAGCCACCAGAGATGAACGTCACCCGGATAGTCACGCGCGGCGAGCACGTCGGCGATGAAGTCGTCATCCTGGCGAACCGGTTGAATCATACTTGATCCACGTTACTCGACCCGAACAAGAACCCGAACAAGAAATGAAAACCACGGAAGACACGGAACACACGGAAGCAAAAAGGATAACTGCCGAATGGCAATGGTCCGATCTTCAATTCACGTCTTTGCCTCATTCCGTGTCTTCCGTGGTTCCCCTACTCATTCGGCTTGTTTATGTTGAAGCAATGCACGAGCGAGCAGTTCAACATCTCTCCCGTGATCGCGTGATGGCGCGGTTGATCGAACGCGTCGGCCCCTGCCGGCTGCGCGCCGACCGTCAGCGCGAACCCTTCGCCGCGCTCGTTCGTTCCGTCACGTTCCAGCAACTGAATGGCACCGCTGCCGAAACGATCTTCAACCGCTTCATCGCACTGTTTCCGAACGGCATTTTTCCCACGCCGCAACAAATTCTCGATGCGCCCGTCGAACGCATGCGCAGCGCCGGGCTCTCCGGCGCGAAAACCGCCGCGATCAAAGACATCGCTGCCAAGGCTCACGACGGCATCGTGCCAACACGCACCGAAGCCACCCGCTTAAGTGATACGGAATTGGTCGAGCGCCTCACCGCCATTCGCGGCGTCGGCCCGTGGACCGTGGAGATGCTCTTGATCTTCACGCTCGGGCGGAAGGACGTGTTTCCAGTGACCGACTTCGGCGTGCGCAAGGGTTTCGCGCTGACTTACGGCTTGGAGGAAATGCCGCACCCGAAGGCGTTGATCGAACTTGGCGAGCCGTGGCGCCCGTTTCGCAGCATTGCATCCTGGTATTTCTGGCGGGTGGCGGACGGGGCCAAAGGCGCGTAGAGCGTTCGCCAGAACTGCGCGCCAGCCTGCAAATCACACGTCCGGCAATGTCCGTTTCCCGTAGCCTTGGTTTGCTTTCGTCACGGAGATTTCACATTGTTAAGAGTCCCAATTGAAGATTCGCGTCTCAACCCACTTGGTGCTGCTGCTTTGGTTTTTGCTGGCTGCCGCTCGATGCTTTGCCCAGCCGGCCAATGGCGTGTACCGCGAGGTTTACACCAACCTGGCCGGCAGCGCGGTCGTGAACCTCACGAGTGCATCGGTGTATCCCAACTTTCCCGGCTTCGATGAAGTCATCACGACGGCGTTCGAAGCACCGGTGAATTGGGGCGAGCTTTTCGGCCAGCGCATGCGCGCGCTTATCACGGCACCGACGACGGGCAGTTACATTTTCTGGGTCGCCAGTGATGACAACGGCGAGTTGTGGTTGAGCACCGACGAGAATTCCACCAATCGGCAGTTCATCGCATCGGTGAAGTCGAACACCACCTCGCGCCAATGGACGAAGGAGACCAACCAAATGTCCCTGCCGATCTCGCTCGTGGCCGGGCAGCGCTACTACATCGAAGCTTTGGCAAAGGAAGGCACCGGCGGCGACGATCTCGCGGTGCGATGGCAGTTGCCGGGTGGCGGATGGGAAACGTCCGACACGAATGCGCCGATTCCCGCAACGCGGCTCACACCAGTCGGTCTTCAGCCGCCAACGATCGCGCAACAACCGACCAATGTGTCGGTGGTGGAGAACGAGTTCGCTACGTTCGCCGTCCGCGCGTTGCGCGTGGCCGGCATTGGTTATCAATGGAAGCGCGGCGGCATCAACATTGCCGGCGCCACCAATGGCAGTTATTCGGTCGGCCCGCTCGGACTAGGCGACAGTGGGAGCACGTTCAGTTGCGTGGTCACGAATTGGCTCGGGGTGACCAACAGCGACGTCGTGACGCTGACGGTGATTTCGGACAACACAGCGCCGACGATTTCGTCTGTCGCTAATCTCGGCAACAACCAGTTGATCACGCTGGTGTATTCGGAAGATGTCGAGACGGCGTCCGCCGCAGACAAAGTAAACTACGCAATCAATCTCGGCGTGGCATTGCTCGGCGCGCAGCCTGGCCCGGACGCCCGCACAATCCTTCTCACCACCACGCCGTTGGCGCAGAACACGACTTACACCCTCACCGTGAACAACGTGCGTGATCGCGCTTCGACGCCGAACCTGATCGCGCCCAACTCGCAACGCACGTTCACCATCACTCCCACGCCGTTGCCCATTTCCATGGTGAAGCCGCAATCGGAACCGATCGGCCCGTCATCACGTCGCGGCGCGCTGGTGATTTCCGAAATGATGTATCACCCGGCGGATCGCGCGGATGGGAAGAACGTGGAGTTCATCGAAATTTACAACACGCTCCCGTGGATCGAGGAGATGGGCGGCTACAAGATTTCAGGCGCGATCGATTACACCTTTCCAACCAACTTCGTCTTGGGCGCGCGCAGCTTTGTGGTAGTGGCAGCAAATCCCGCTGATTTGCAAAGTGCTCACGGCATCGCGAACGTGCTCGGGCCCTGGAGCGGAACTCTGCAGAACAGCTCCGGCACCTTGCGCCTGCACAACAATCTGGGCGCAACGCTTTTCGAGATGGATTACACCGGCGACCCGCCCTACCCCGTCGCTGCGGATGGCGCGGGACATTCGCTGGTGCTGGCGCGGCCGAGCTTTGGTGAAAGCGACGCGCGCGCATGGGCGGCGAGCGATGTCGTGGGCGGAACTCCGGGGACGAATGAAGTCGCCGCCGCGAATTCGTTCGCGAGCATCTTCATCAACGAGTTCCTTGCGCACACCGATCCGCCCGACGTGGATTACATCGAGCTGTTCAACTACTCGACTTCGGCCGTGAACCTCGTCGGCTGCACGCTCAGCGACGATCCTTCGACCAACAAGTTCATGTTCCAGATCGGGAGCGTGATTCCGCCAATGGGTTTCATGGTGGTGTATGAAACGAATCTCGGTTTCGCGCTGAGCGCCAGCGGCGAAGATATCTTTCTGCGCAATCCGTTCCGCACTCGCATCATCGATGCAGTGCGTTTCGACGCGCAGGAAAACGGTGTGGCGACGGGACGTTTTCCGGACGGCGCGGCAACGTTTTCGCGTTTGCAGAACAAAACCCCCGGTACGAACAACGCACCCATCCGCCTGCCCACACTCGTGTTCAACGAGGTGATGTATCACCCCATCAGCGACAACGACGATGACGAGTTCATCGAGCTCTACAATCCCGGCACCAACGCGCTTGACGTGAGCCAGTGGAGATTGGCCGACGCTGTGAAGTTCACGATGCCGACCGGCATGAATATTCCAGCGAAGGGTTATCTCGTCATCGCTCGCAACGCGACGCGGCTGCGCACAATTTATCCGAATCTCACGAGCGCGAATTGTCTCGGCGACTGGCAGGGTGCCTTGCGCAACGGCGGCGAACGCATTGCGCTCACCACGCCCGACACTGTCGTGAGCACGAACGGCGCGGGCGTCGCGAGCACCAACACAATTCACATCGTGATCGACGAAGTGACGTACCGAGATGGCGGACGTTGGGGCCGCTGGTCGGACGGAGGCGGGAGCAGTCTCGAATTGCGCGATTGGCGGAGCGATCACCGGCTGCCGCCGAGTTGGGGCGAGAGCGACGAGACAGCGAAAAGCCAGTGGATCAATATCGAGACGACCACCGCCACGACGAACGGCTACCCGGGCACCATCACCAGCGCGTATCAATTGCACATGACGCTGATGGGCGCAGGCGAGTGCTTGCTCGACAACATCGAGGTGATCGGCTCGGGCGGGACGAATCTGGTCGGCAACTGGACGTTCGAAACCGGCACCGCAGGCTGGACACTTCAAGGGAATCACAACGACACCACGTGGGAGAACGAAGGATACAGCAGCGCGCGTTCACTCCATCTGCGTGCCACGGGACGCGGCGACACCGGCGCGAATCGTGTCCGCACAGATTTGCCAGCCGTGCTGGTGCAAGGCGCGCCCGTCACGTTGCGCGCGAAGGTGCGCTGGCTGAAAGGCAATCCCAACATCCTCATTCGCCTGCGCGGCAACTGGGCTGAGTTGCCGGGCGTGACCTTGGCGGCGACTCGTCTTGGAACTCCCGGCGCGGCCAACACCGTCGCCGTCACCAACGCCGGCCCGGCCATCACCGACGTCGTGCATTGGCCGCTGTTGCCGGCGACAAATCAGCCGGTCACCGTGACCGCGCGTGTTCACGATCCGGATGGGCTCGCGATTTTGCTGCTCAAGTATCGCGTTGACCCGAGCACGAATTTCAACTCGGTCGCGATGATGAACAACGGCGCAGGATTGTTCAGCGGCGTGATTCCCGGCCAGGGCTCGAATGTCGCCGCGGCGTTTTTCATCCAGGGCGCCGACAGGGTGAACCCGTCACTGATCGCGAGCTTCCCGAATGACGCGCCGCAACGCGAATGCGTGATCCTCTGGGGCGACACCACGATTCCAGGGACGCTGCCAACGTATCGCTTCTGGATCACGCAAACGAACATCGCGCGCTGGAGCGGCGAAGAGAAGATGAGCAACAAGCCCAAGGACGTGACGTTCATCCACGGAACGAACCGAATCATCTACAACGCTGGCGCGTGGTTCCATGGCAGCCCGTTTCATTCGCCCGGATACAACTCACCCACGGGTGCGGCTTGTGATTATGACATGGGCTTTCCTTCGGACGACCGGTTCCTCGGCGAGACGGACATCAACCTCTATCGTCCCGGCAACGGCGGCGGCGATGGCACCGGCCAGTGCGAGACTCACGCGAACTGGTTCGGTTACCAAATGGGAGTCGGGTTTCTCTTCCATCGTCCCGTGTTCATGTATGTGAACGGCGCGCGGCGACAGACGATTTTCCATGACGCCCAGCAGCCGAATGGCGACTGGGCGGCGCAATGGTGGCCGAACGATCCCGATGGTGAGTTGCACAAGATCCAGTTGGGTTTTGAATTCGGCGATCAGGCTTACGGAAGCGGCGAGGCGGGCTTCAGCACGGTGGGCGCAAACTTCGGGCGATACTTCACGACGGGCGGCGCATTTCACGTGGCGCGCTATCGACAGACGCTGCCGTTGCGCTCGGTGTCCCCGACCCAGCAGAACGATTACACAAACCTCTACACGTTCGTAAACGCAGTGAACACCACCGCGACCTTGAACACCGAGGCTTACACCGCAGTGCTGACCAACGCGACGGATGTGCCGTGGTGGTATCGCGTGGATGTGGTGCAGCATCTCTACGAAAACGGCGACAGCTTTTCCTACGGCGGCGGACAGAACGCGTTCTTGTACAAGCCGCAACGGGAGCCATGGAAGCTGTTGTTGTGGGACGTGGATTTCGCCTTCGGCCAGGGCACTGGACAGGGAACCAACACGTCGCTCCTGAATATTGGCGGCGCTGATCACGGCCCGCGCAACGATCACAACCCGTTCCGCCGCATCTATTGGCAAACGCTCCTCGACGCTGCCAATACGATCCTGCTCTCGACTCGATCGAACCCAATCCTCGACGCGCGCTACAACGGATTGCTCGCCGCCGGCGCCGCAGTCGGAAATCCGAACCAGACCAAGAACTTCATCCAGAACAAACGCGCCGTGGTGCTGGCGCAGCTCGCCACAGTCGCGTCGCCATTCTCGCTCACGTCAAACAACGGCCAGGATTTCTCGGTCGCGACGAATTACATCACTCTGTCCGGCACTGCGCCGATCGACGTGCGCGCGATTGAAATCAACGGCATCACTTACTCGCCAATCTGGACTTCGATCACGAACTGGAGCCTGGTGATGGCGCTCACCTCCGGGACGAACGCGTTGAGCGTCGTCGGCCGCGATGCTTCGGGCAATGTGTTCAGCGGCGCGAGCAACACGATTCGCGTCAACGTCACAATACCGGTCGCCCGACCCGAGGATTCAATCGTGATCAACGAGATCATGTACCATCCGCGCGTTGCCGGCGCGGAGTACATCGAGTTGCGCAACCGTTCCACGAACACGAGCTTCGATCTCGCCGGCTGGCGTGTGGATGGAATTGATTACACGTTTCCCGCCAGCGCCATCATCCAGCCACGCCAGTTTCTTGTGCTCGCCAAGGACCGCGTCGCCTACACCAACTCGTACGGTGCGAACGCGCCGGTGTTCGATCTCTTCAGCGGCAATCTTCAGGCGAACGGAGAAACGATCACCCTCATCAGGCCAGGAGTCGTGGCACCGAACGATGTCGTCATCGACAAGGTTCGTTACGACAACTCAGCACCGTGGCCTGCCGATGCCGATGGGTTTGGAAGCGCGCTGCAGGTGGTCGATGCGGCGCAGGACAATTCGCGCGTGGGCAACTGGCGCGCAAAGTTCTCGCCCGCCATTTACAGCGATCCCATCTCGACACCCGCGCACACGAATGATGGCTGGCGCCAGGTGAAGCTGACGACCACGTTCGGCAGCAACAATCGCCTGATCATTTATTTGGATAATCCTGGCAGCGTGTTGCTCGACGATATTTTCCTCGTGACAGGATCGAACGCCGGCGTGGGACAGAACTTCATTCAAAACGGAGAGTTTGAATCACCGCTCGACACGAACATCTGGCAGCTCGGCACGAACATGAGCGCGAGTTCGATCGTGAGCGACGTGGTTCGTTCGGGCAACGGGGCGCTTCGGATCGTTCAAGACACTCCAGGCAGCGCATCCCTCCTGGTGCGCGATTTCGTCCAGTTTCTCGCGCCAACGCCAACGAACAGCCAGCTCAGCACTTTGAGCTTCTGGTATTGGGCGACGAACAACACGGCAACCAACCTCACCATGCGCATCGTTGGAAGCGGGTTCCTCCTCACGACCAACATCAAGATTTTCATAACCCCGTCGAACTACATCCCGCCGCTGGTCATTACCCAGGAGGTCGTGACCTTGTCGCCGGGCGCATCGAATTCGTTGGCCACAAATCTGCCGCCGTTCCCGACGCTTTGGATCAACGAGGCACAGGCGGACAACACGACAGGCATTCGTGACAACGCGAACGAACTGGAGCCATGGATCGAACTCTACAACTCGGGAACGAACGCACTCACGCTGGACGCATTGTTCCTCGCGAACAATTACACCAACCTCGTGCAGTGGGCGTTCCCAACCGGCGTGGTGATCGGGGCGCAGCAATTCAAACTGGTGTTCTTGGATGGCGAGACGAACCAGACGACGCCGGCGGAACTGCACGCGCCGTTCCGCCTCACCAGCGACGCAGGATCGGTGGCGATATCACGACTCTTCAACAGCACCACACAGGTCGTCGATTACGTGAACTACACAGCCGGACTCGATCACAGCTACGGATCATTTCCCGACGGACAGCCGTTCACGCGCCAGGAATTTTTCTACGTCACACCCGGCGCGACGAACAATGGCACGTTGCCGCCGGTGGTCGTGTTCATCAACGAATGGATGGCGGACAATCTCTCCACGCTCGCTGATCCGGCAGACAATCAGTTCGAAGATTGGTTCGAGATTTACAATCCCGGCAGCAACGTTGTGAGCCTCGCGGGTTATTTCCTGACGGATGAACTGACGAACAAGTTCCAATTTCAAATCCCGCCGGGTTACTCCATTCCACCTCACGGCCATTTGCTCGTGTGGGCGGACAACGAAGCGAACCAGAACAGCGGCTCGCGTCCCGACCTGCACATGAATTTCAATCTTTCCAAGACCGGCGAAGAGATCGGTTTGTTCACGCCGGAAGGCATCCAGATCGATGCCGTGACGTTCGGCGCGCAAACAACGGACGTCAGCAGGGGCCGGTTTCAGGATGGGAGCACGTCGTTCTACTCGATGACGAATCCGACGCCGCGCACGACGAATTATTACCCGCTGCCGAACGCCGCGCCCAATCTCGCCGCGCTTCCCGACGTCACGATTCTCGAAGGAACTCTGCTCTCGTTCATGGCGATTGCTGTGGACACGAATGTTCCCGCGCAGCAACTCACGTTCTCGCTCGATGCCGCGCCGACGAACGTGACGATCGACGCCGTCAGCGGCAATTTCGTCTGGCAAACCGGTGAAAGTGACGGAGGCAATGGCTACCTGATAATGGTGCGCGTCACCGACAACGGCACACCGCCATTGAGCGCGACACGCTCGTTCGCAGTGAATGTGATCGAAAGCAACACGCCACCGTCTCTCACGCCGCTCGAAGGCAGAACTACTGATGAGGGATCAAACGTGTCCTTCACTGTGGTGGCGACAGATCCCGATGTCCCGGCGCAAAACCTCGCCTTCACTCTCGACGCAAGCGCGCCGCAAGGTTCGAGCATCGACTCCGCGACGGGCGTGTTCTCCTGGACTCCGACGTTCGCGCAAGCGCCGGGCGTGTACCAAATCACCATCCGTGTTCGCGACGATGGTGCGCCCGTGATGGAAGATTCCACCGTGGTCACGATCACTGTGAATCAGGCGACGACCGAGCCATTACGTTTTCATTCGATCACGGTGAGCAACGGTCTCGTGCGACTGCCGTGGAACTCATTTCCCGGCCGCTCTTACCAACTCGAGTACAAAAGCAGCCTCGACGAAAGCTCATGGACACAACTCGGCACGAACATTGTCGCCGACACGACGAACATCATTGTGACCGACGCCATCGGCACCAACACGCAACGCATCTACCGCATTGTCCTCCTGCCCTGATCGCGCAACAACGGCCCCGACGAGCATTGGCAAGCAAGTTAAGGTCAAGCGACTGGCAGCTTCATTTGTTCCAAAGCGATGTGGTTCGCCGGATCTGCAATCGCATCAGCCTAGAGCACTCACCGAATTCTTTAAGTGCGTTGCAGATTTGTCAGACGCTCGCGCAATCGCACCTTGGCCCGGTAAATTCGCGATTCCACCGCTTTCTTCGAGCAGCGGAGCACCAAGGCAATCTCCTGGTGCGGCATCCGTTCGTATTCGGCGAGGATCAGGGCTGTTCGCAAATCTTCCGGTAATGCGGCGACGGCGGAACGAACGATCTGAGCTCGTTCGCTTGAGGCAATCGCATCGTCCGGCAACGGTGTCGCATCGGGAATCGTGTCGCCGATGCTGCTGTCCCCTTCGCCGACGGGTTGATCCAATGAAACTTGCCGATGACGTGAACGCCATTTCATTCGATCGCGGGCCAGATTCGTCGCGATGGTGTAAAGCCAGGTGAAGAACCGCTGCCGCGGATCGAACTTTCCGCGATGCTGGTACACGCGAACAAATGCTTCCTGCGTCAGGTCTGCTGCATCCTCCTCGTTTTGCAAATGGCGGATGAGGTAGTGGAAGAGCGACTGCTTGTGTCGCTCCATAATTTCGTTCAATGCCGCGTCGTGGCCATCCACAAGACGCTGCATGTCCGCGCGGTCCTGCTGATCAGTCGCTGCGTCGTTCGTCGCCATCAGTGGTGGTGACTCTCTGCTTTCTGCTCGGCAGCCTGCGATTGCGCACTGCCGTGTCGCTGCTCCATTTCGTGCTCGTCCGTGAGGGTCTGTTGCTGCACCCATTGCAGGTAACGCCTGCCTTGTTCCGGCGGCATCTGGCGGCTCACTTCGAGGAAATGATTGAACATGTTCTTCTGGCATTGCACGCGCAGGTCGCCCGCTTCCTTGAGCTTTTCTTCCACCGCGCTGGCATCCACGTTCGCGGCGCTGACGAGTTGCTTCAGTTCGGAATTTTTGTGCGCAACCTGCCGGCAAAGCTCTTCACAACGCGGCATGTAACCCTCGTGCAGCTTCGCGACGCGCTCGAACTCCGCATCACCGAGTTGAAACTCCTTCTTCAACCAAGCCAGTTCCGGCGCGGGCGCTTCAAGCAATTGCCGCTGCTCACGAGTCTTGCCGTAGTAAAGCGCGCAGTAGGCAGTGACCGCTGCCACCAGGCCGAGCAAAAGAATGATCGCACTCCGCTTCATCGATGCGTCCGCTGATACGGATCGATGGACTGCACGTAACGCGAACTGAGTTGTGCCTGAAGTTCGGTGGTCTTCTTTTCTGCCTGCGTAAATCCAAGGGCCAGTCCCAACAATGTGAGCACACTCATGTAGGCCACGGCCATCGCTGGTTTCGCGAAGATACCTCCGAGCCACGATGAGATCGCGTCCCACACCGTCGTTCGCTGTTCAGCGGATTCAATGCGACGCCAGACTTCCTCGTTGAAACGAGGCGGCAACGACGCGGTGACCTTCCACTCACCCAACGCGCTGCTGACGGGGTCGTTCTCTTCACTGAAATTGTCGTTTTTCATAAACGTGCGGGCGGCGGCTTCTCCCGCCGCCCGTTTGATGTTGTCACTCAACACCGATTACTTCACCGGCGCGATTTCAAATTGCTGCGAACCGCGGGGCGCATTCTTTCCGGTGTAAACCAGGCTGCGCTGCTCGCTCACGAGATTGGGGTCATTCGCGCCATTCGTCACCGCGCGGTTGCCGGCGTAAGCGCCCTTGCCGCCACGATATTCAAATGATTGCCGAACGCTGGTGCCTGCGCTGGTCAACGCCGGCCGCTTTGCTTCCTGCGCTTTGGGGGAGCCGAGCACGTCCGCACGTGCCGAGACGAGACTGAGTGCCGCGATGATTGCCAGGGTGTAGATGGATTTCATTTTTTCTTTCGTTGGCCAGTGGCTCATTCCACCGGCGCTACATCTTCCATACGACGCAGGTATGAAAATCCCGCAGAATTTTTTGCAACGGAATGAATAGCGCGGAGACAGCGCCTTATTCGAGGACGAGGAAGCCCGACTTCGCATCCACTGTGACGCGTTCAAAACGGGAAAGGATTCCGTTGCCGAGCAGGCCGCGCTCACCGGCGAAGATTTCGTTCGCGTGCAGCATGGTTGGAACATCCGCGAGATATTTGCCGCCGACGGAGACCTCAGTCATGGCGGACGCAGTGAATTCTGTGAGCGCGACGGAAACCGTGGCCGTATCTGCCCGGGGAACTCCGCGAAGCGTACTGCCCCATGGCCAAAGCGAGCTGGCTCCAAAAAACGGGCGAGCTGGAAAAATCCCTACATGGGAAAAGAGATGCTTCGTTGCAGACGTTTCAAAGCCTGATGCTGATTTCAAAACAAAAAAGAAAGGTCCATTACATGAAAGCTACAACATTCATCACCATCGCAACCGCTTTCGCGGCGGCGACTCTATTCGCCCAGAACACACCCGTGCCGGCGAGTCCCCGGGCGCGAACAGTTTCCAGAGCTCTCACGCGCGTCCCAGCCCAGTTCCGCGGACGCCTCCCATCGCGCACTCGCGAAGATCACGGAGAACACAGCCTTCGCCACCAGCCCACGGGTTCGGGAAGAGTTCCCGGCGCTGAACAGATCAGCCGCGACAGCAAGTGCCAGCACACGACCAGTCATCGCCAATCGCGCTTTCGCCGCGAGTCCTCGCGCGAAAGAGGAATTCCCGTGGCTCGCGAGAGAAAGCCTTCCGACGACGCCCGCATTTGAGATTGCACCAGTGAAGTAAGCCGCCAGTCATGCGAATGCCGAGGTCGGCATTCGCATTCTCATGGTTTTCGGCGGCATCCTCTTCGTCCGTCGTTTACAAACTTCATCCGTTCGGCGCCGCTGACGAACCACGTGTTGTAAACGGACTCGGGACCGGACTTGTAGCGGGCTACAAACTCAGAGAGTGACGGTGTGTCCATGCGTGGAGGCACGATGGCGCTGCGGAGCGGCTAGAGCAATCACCAGAGCCGCCCCGCCGAGGGGATTTCCGGCCGGACTATTTCTTCTCGGCGGCCTCGATCTTCTTCACGAACTTGGCCGGTTCCTTGTTGAAATCCTTGAGGCACGATTTGCAGCAGAGCTTCACTTCGCGGCCTTCATGCGTGAACACGTAAGGAGATCCCATCCCACCCAGCTTTTCATCCGACACGACGCACGTTTTGAGCGGATACGGTTTGGCTTTTGCCTGTTCAGCTCCGCCGGCAACTCCGGCGAGACCGAGCACGCCAGCAACAAGTGACACCGCAAATATCTTCACATTCATGGTCGGTATACGATTCAACATGCCGAATCCCTCGGACTTTTTCAGGTTGGTTCCATTTTTGTTCCACGTAGTTCGCGCAGCGGTTGCGGCGGCCACGCGCTGCCATGTCTGGCCTTCATTCCACCAACGCGAACGGCGGGGTGCGACGTCCGCCGTTTCTTGATCCCAGTTGAACTGCCGTGAATCAGCTATTGCAGCCGCCGCACGTGTGAACTGCGCTTTCAACTTTGGCTTTGCCGTGGCCGGTTGTGACCCACTTGCTGACGCAGGATGCGCACGCATGACGCTTGATGGTCGAAACGGTCGCCGTCGAGCCTTTGAACGCCGGAGCCGTCATGGTCACGAATTCAGATTTGCAATTCGCGCATTTCATCGCGGCTGGTGCGGCTGCTTCCGTGCGAACGCCAGGTGAGTTGAACAAGCCCGAGGCGCCCCCCTTGGTGACGACGTCCGCGCGGGCAGCGGTTGCGGCGAAGAGGGCGGCGATGGCGAGTGTGATGATCGGTTTCATATTCGTTTGCTTTCTCATTTCAGTGAATGTTTTTCACCGTTCTGAACTCCTTACGCCGGCCCTCGAAGAACCACTCGACCCTCCTTTGCTCGGAACTTCGCTTTTCCTGTCAGCCGATCGGAGCCCGGGAAATGATCTTCGATCACGCCACACGCGCTACAGTTTCGCCGCCTTCAACCTGAGCGCATTGGCAACGACCGACACGGAGCTGAAGCTCATCGCTGCACTGGCGATGATTGGACTAGGCAGGAGGCCAAACACTGGGAACAAAACACCCGCGGCGATCGGCACGCCGAGCGCGTTGTAGATGAACGCGAAGAAAAGGTTTTGACGGATATTGCGCATCACAGCGCGGCTGAGACGGATGGATTTTACAATGCCGCGGAGATCACCTTTCACGAGTGTGATGCCGGCACTTTCAATCGCCACATCGGTTCCGGTGCCCATCGCGATGCCGACATCGGCTGCTGCCAAGGCCGGCGCGTCGTTGATGCCGTCACCCGCCATGGCAACGACATGGCCTTCGCCGCGCAACTGCTGAACGCGTGCGTGTTTGTCTTTCGGTTCGACACCCGCTTGCACTTCATCAATGCCCAGGCGGGCCGCCACTGCTCGCGCGGTGAGTTCATTGTCGCCAGTCAGCATGATCACGCGCAGGCCAAGTTCATGCAGTTCCTTCACCGCATTGAGCGTGGTGGATTTGATCGGATCAGCGGCGGCGATGAGGTGCTTGGCTAACGTGCTGTCGATGCAACCAGTTGCGCGATGATGAAAGCGCGCGGGCTTGGTTCTATCGAATCCTGCGTCGCACCATCATTGACTTGTATCGTCGTCGCCACGTGGAGCAACGCGCGCTGGCAAAGATGGCACCGGAAGAACCGGACGCAGCCGAGATCAACGTGATTGGCCGCTGTCTGGATCGGTTGATTCTCAACCTCAAATCCGACTACGAGAAAATCATTCGCGCCGTGGACATCGAACAAAGATCGATAGCAGCCGTGACGAATGAACTTCAGATCTCCACGAACAATGTGAACGTCCGGCTGCACCGAGCCAGGCAGCAACTCCGCGCGCGGCTGGAGGAAACCTGCAAACTTTGCGCCAGGCATGGTTGCCTCGACTGCTCGTGTGATTCGAGCGGCTAAGAAACAAAAAACACCGAAATCTATTGATCCGGCGCTGAGTTCCGGAGGGGAGGTGTCAACGCCGCCATGCGACTCGTCATGTTATTTTTCAGATGCGGTCGCTTTCTTCACGCGACTGAACGCCTCATTGCTCCCGCAGGGCTGCAAACCGGGTGGACGTTTAGGCTTTCGCCAGCGCAGGCGACTTCCGCACAATGTTCCATCAATTGCCAGCTTTCGAACAAGCGCCGGCAACGCAATCCACGGTATCGAGAATATGAGCGGTGAGTTAAGTCGGGCGCGGTTGCTGCACCAGCGCCGCCTGCTGCGTGATGAGCAGCGACTGCACGTCTTCGATGTGCGCCATTTCAGGAATCGCGCGACGCTTGGCGATGTCCCGATAGCGTTTGAACTCGGTGAGGCGTTTCCCGAGATGCGTGATCTCGAGATGCCCTTCGTCCAGTTTCCAGATTTGTCCTTTTGCCAGCAACGGTGGCCGGCTGTTCCGTCTCAGTTTCATAAAAAAGCCTTTCGCTCTCACCCCCCGACCGAGAAATTGAAATCCTCCGTAACGGCGCCAGTCTAGCGTGATTCATCAAAGGCGCAACTGCGCCGAGGCAGAATTTTAGACCCGCACACCGCCGCAGCCATGTCACTTTAAGTCTGCCGGCATCCGATGGTGAGCAGCACGTTGGCCCACAGCGCCTGATCCGCCGTCTGGATTGTCAGGACGTGATCGGCGGACTCGACGGCCTTGTAGAAATCCCACTTCAGGATGGGCTCGATCTTCAGTTTCAGCCGCGCCTCTTTGACGATCTGGCGATACTCGTTCCACGCGGGTGGCTCGCCGGCTTTCGCGTACGGATCGTCAGCGGGAATGCCCATCGTGTTCACGGCATCAATCGGCACCGCACTCAAGATCGCGCGCAACACTTGCGAACACGTGACGATGCCCGGCGACAAGTTCAGGCAAACGAGCTCGGCGTTCGGCCCCTTCTTCGTCGAGGCGGGATAATTTCCGTCAGCAATCAGCACCTTCGCGTGATGACCGGCGCGGCCGAGCACTTCGTTGATCTTGGGGTGAATGAGTTCGTGTTTGAGCATGAGAATCACTTTGGAAAAAGGCTCTGAAAACTCTCGATCGATTTGCGCGCCGCCGTTTTCGCGTCTGGCAACGGCAACACTTCCGCAGATACGAAACCTTGGTAGCCGATGTCGCGCAGTGCTGCAGCGATCGGCTTCACATCGAGATGGCCGAAGCCGATCGCGAGGCGGTTTGTGTCCGCGAAATGGACGTGGCCCACTTTGTCGCCGGCCCACCGCAGCGCCGCCGCGATGTCGCGCTCCTCGATGTTCATGTGAAACAAGTCGCAGAGCAGCTTCACGTTTGGCGTGCGCAATGTTTTCAGGAAGGCCAGCGCGGGCTCGACGCTGTTGAAAAGATTCGTCTCGTAGCGATTCAGGAATTCGTAGAGCACCGGCACGTGGAACTTCGTCGCGCGTTCACCGAGTTCGTTCAGCGCATCGCCAAGCCATTGCAGCGCCTGCTCGCGCGTGACGCCGTCGCCCCAGCGGCCTTGCATGGAGCCGAGAATGACCGGCGCATCGAACTGTCCCGCCACGTCGATCAATTGCGAGACGTAATCAACGGCCCGCCGCCGAACGCCCGCGTCAGGATCAGTGAGTCGCAGCTTGTGCTTCACCCACCCGGCTCCGCTGCCGAAACCAGCCACGCTCAAACGATGTTTCGCCAGCAGTGATTTCACTTCCGCCACATTCACCGCCGCTGGCTCCTGGAAAAAAAGTTCCACTGCATCGAATCCCAGTTCCGCCGCTCCGGCGCATCCGGCAGCGAGGTCGTCCCAAAAAACGAAAGGTCCGCCGCGCATCTCCGGCACGAGCGAGATAGTGACTGCGGATCGAATCATCGTTGGGCGCAGGCTAGAGACGCGCGCGCGACAGTCAAGTGGAGGCGTCGGATGGATTCATAACTTCGCGCGCGGGTGCGTTCACGTTTGGCAGCGTGAAGAAAAACTGCGCACCGTTACCCGGCTCGCTCTCGACCCACACCCTGCCCCCGTGCGACTGGACAATGTGCTTCACGATCGAGAGGCCGAGTCCGGTTCCACCCGTCTCGCGAGAGCGCGCGCGATCGACGCGATAGAACCGCTCGAAGATTCGTTCCCTGGCTTCCGCCGGAATTCCGGGGCCGTCATCCGCGACGCAAAGCTCCACCTGTTCTTCCCCCGCGCGGGCACGCACGACCACGCGGCCGTTGGCCTTTCCATACTTGATCGCGTTGTCGAGCAGGTTCACGAGCACTTGCTCGAGACGGTCGGGATCGGCGCGGCCATCGAGCTCGTCGGGAATCTGGTTCTCGATCGTAACGCCCCGCTCGGTCGCGCGCTTTTGCAAGTCGGACAATAGATGGTCCACAAATGCGTGCAATTCAATGGGGCGCAACTGCAACGTGATCTGGCCGGACTCGAGGCGCGAGATGGTCAAAAGGTCTTCGATCAGATTCGTCAGCCGATTCGAGTGCCGCTCGATCGTGCGCAGAAATTTAATCGTCAGTTCCGGATCATCCTTCGCTCCGCCATCAAGCAGCGTCTCGACGTAACCTTTGATCAGGGAAAGCGGGGTGCGCAGCTCGTGACTGACGTTGGCGACAAATTCACGCCGGGTGTTCTCCAGTTGTCGAATGCGGGTGAGATCGTGAAATACCAGGATCGCTCCCTGCGCCCTGCCGTCGCGGTCATACACAGTCGCGGCGTTCACCTCGAACCAGTGCGGCGGATTGGTCGGCACTTCCACTTCGATGCTCAACACGCTGCGTTCGCTCGCGAGCCGTTGAAGCAATAGCGCCAGCTCAGGCCGATGAAACGCTTCAAGCAGGGTGCGCCCCCGCACGTCCACGCTGAGTTCAAATTGTTCTTCGAGGGAGCGATTGATGAGTTGGATTCTGCCCGCGGCATCGAGCAGCGCGACGCCTTCCACCATGCTGTTGAAGAGAGTCTGCCGTTCGGCCCGCGCCTGGTCACCGGTCGCGCTCTGAACTGCCACGAGGGAATCCTTCTCGCGGCGAAGCACGTCGAGCCGCGACTCCAACTCACGCCGCCGGCGCGTCGAAGCGATCAGCGCCCAACCCAGCGCCAGTGCGAGCGTGATGGAAACCGCGATCCACATGGGTCTGCGTGCCGCCAGCATCCTGCTGGCACGCGCCGGCTAGACGCCGGCGGCACGTTCATTTATCGACGAAGCGGTATCCGACTCCGCGCACCGTGTCGAGATAACGCGCGGCGCTGCCGAGCTTGTCGCGTAATCGGCGCATGTGCGTGTCGACGGTGCGTGTGTCGATGAGGCTGTCGTATTCCCACACGTCGCGCAGCAAGGCATCACGGGATTGCACCCGTCCGCGACGCTCCATCAGCACCGTCAGCAGCTTGAACTCCGTCGCGGTGAGTTGAATGGACTTTCCATCCACCAGCACTTCATGTCGTGGAATGTCGATGACGAGATCGCCGAGGTTGATTTGGTCCTGATGCGGCTCTGTTGGCGTGCGCCGACGCAGCAACGCCTTCACACGCAACACCAACTCGCGCGGGCTAAATGGCTTGGTGAGATAATCATCGGCGCCCAACTCCAACCCGAGCACGCGATCGATTTCCGCGGCCTTCGCCGTGAGCATGATGATCGGGATTGCCGCCGTGGCTGGCTCACGGCGCAACGTCTTGCAAACTTCGAGCCCGTCCACTTCCGGCAACATCACATCGAGCACCACGAGTGCAGGTTGCGTGGAGCGGGCTTTCTTGATCGCCTCCGCTCCGTCGTCGGCGGTCACGACATCGTAGCCTGCGCCCTTGAGGTTGAATTGAATCAGATCGAGCGCATCCGGCTCGTCATCCACTACGAGGATTTTTTCTTTCATGTGTGCGCGTTGATGGCGCTGAGCGATTGATAGCAGGTGCGAGTCAAATCATCCATAGCGGCCTTCAATGTATTCCGCCGTCCTGGGATTCTTCGGGCTGAGGAACAAGCCTGTCGTTGCGCCATGCTCCACAAGCTCACCCATCAGCATGAAGATGCATTCGTCGCTGGCACGCCGCGCCTGCGCCATGTTGTGCGTCACGATCACGATCGTGTAACGGCCCTTGAGTTCGAACATCAATTCCTCAATCGCGCGCGTGCCTTCCACATCGAGCGCGGAACACGGCTCGTCCATGAGAATGATTTCCGGCTTTAATGGCAGCAACCGTGCGATGCATAGCTTCTGTTGCTGTTCGAGTTGCAGGCCGGTGGCTTTCGTCTGAAGGCGATCCTTCAGGTCTTTCCACAGTCCCACTTCGCCCAATGCTTTCTCCACCGCATCGTCGAAGTCTGATCTCTTCAACTCACCGTCGTTATGGATGCGCAGGCCGAACACGACGTTCTCATACACCGAAATGGGCAGCGGGTTTGGGCGTTGAAAAACCATGCCAACGGATTTGCGCAGCTCGATCAGCGAGATGTCCTCGTCGTAGATGTTTTTCCCGTGCAGCTTGATCTCTCCCTTGGTGCTGACGTAGCCGTAGCGTTCGTTCACCCGGTTGAAGCAACGAAGCAGTGTGGTTTTGCCGCATCCGGACGGGCCGATGAGCGAGGTGATAATGCTCGCCTTGATGTTGACCGTGACGTTGATGAGCGCCTGGAACTTGGCGTACCAAAGGCAGAGGTCATTCGTGGTGATGCCGTAATTGACACCCACTTCTGCGGGCATGGAAGTATAGCTCGTCAGGCTCATCCGAAAATTCCGTTCACGTAGTCGTAAGTGCGCCGGTCTTTCGGCGTGTCGCTGAACATGGCGTCCGTACTGTCGAGTTCCACCAGTTCGCCATTCCACAGGAACATCGTACGGGCGGCGAGCCGGCGGGCCTGTTGCACCAGATTGGTCACGAGAATGATCGTCATCTCCTTCTTCAATTCCTTCAGCACATCCTCGATCCGCATCGTCGTGACCGGGTCAATCGCGATGCTGAATTCATCGAGGCAAAGAATCTCCGGCTGGTGGGAAAGTGCCCGCGCGATTGTGAGCCGCTGCTGCTGGCCGCCGCTCAGCTTGGTTCCGAGCGAATCAAGTCGGTCTTTGACCTCGTCCCAAAGTGCCGCCTGGCGCAGGCATTTCTCGACGAGCTCGTCGAGGTCACTCTTGGCGCGCATCCCGGCCGCGCGGGGAGCAAATGCCACATTGTCGTAAATGCTGAGCGGCAGTCCGACCGGCAACGGTGCCACCATTCCGATCCTGCGGCGCAACTCGTAAACGCTCCGCACGCGCTTCACATCTTCGCCATCCACTTTGATCGTGCCGGTGACTTTCGTGTTCGGCGTGAATTCAATCGTGCGATTGATGCAGCGGAGCATCGACGTCTTGCCGGATTGCGCCGGGCCGATGACGCCAAGAATCTCGTTCTCGTAAATGTCGAACGAGATGCCGTGGATGGCCTCCTTCGAGCCGTATCTCAAGCGCAGGTCGTGAACCTCCACTTTCTTCGTGGCAGTGACGGCGGCGGGCTTCGGAATGAACGGTGCTGTTACCATTTTTTTCGTGAACGAAGGTAGGCGCGAACACCGATAGCCGTGGCGTTCACGACAAGCACGGCACCGAGCAGGACGGTGGCGATCGCATACGGCAGCGAATGCGCGGCGTTGCTCGCCTGTGTGGCGATGTAATAAAGGTGCATCGACAGCGCCATGCATTGATCAGTGATCGGGTTGTAGAGAAATAGCCCTGTGCTTTCGACGGCCTTGAACGTGGCGACGCCAGTCAGCATCACCGGCGCAGTTTCGCCGGCGGTGCGGCTCACTTGCAGGATCACGCCTGTCAGGATGCCGCTGATGGAGTTGGGCAGCACAATGCGCCGGATCGTCTGCCATCGTGTCGCCCCGACATTCCAGCACGCTTCGCGGAACGTGATCGGCACGGCGGATAGCGCTTCCTTCGTCGAGGCGATGATCACGGGAAGTGTCATGATCGAGAGCGTGAGCGAGGCGGCCAGAATGCTCTTGCCCATGTGCGCCGCGTAAACAAAAGCGCCCAGCCCGAACAACCCGTGAACGATGCTGGGCACGCCGGCGAGATTGACCACCGCGAGATTCACAATGCGCGTGAACCAGTTGTCCTTCGCGTATTCATTCAAGTAAACTGCGGAGAGCACGCCGATCGGCGCGCTGACACAGAGGGAAATCGCGACGATGTAGATCGTGCCCACCAGCGCCGACCAAATGCCGCCGCGAATGCCGCCAAGGCGTGGATTGGTGGTCAGGAATTCCCAGTTCAAAGAAGGCGCGCCTTGTACGACGACGTAGCTGACGATCAGGATCAGCGGGATGACCATCGTGGCCGCCATGAAACCAAAGAAACATTTCGCCATGATCTCGCGGCGCTGCTTCTTGCGGACAAAGGGTGTCTCGACAAAGATCGCGCCGCGCTCGTTCGCCGGTTGAGGGGTGCTGGCCATGGCTATTTCTTCCTGATGCCCTTCACGATGAGGTCCGCCGAAAGGTTCACGACAAAGGTGATGCTGAAAAGCAGGATGCCGATCAGGAACAGCACCTGATAATGGTCCGAGCCTTTGCTCGTCTCGCCCAGTTCCGCGGCGATGGTGGCGGTCAATGTGCGGACTGGATCGAACACGCTGTGTGGAATGCGCACGCTGTGGCCGGTGGCCATGAGCACCGCCATCGTTTCACCGATCGCGCGGCCCACACCCAGCAACACGGCGGCGAGCAAGCCGTTCTTCGCGGCCGGCAGCAGCACGCGATAAACGATCTGCCATTTCGTCGCACCCAGCGCGAGCGCTGCTTCACGATACGTGTCCGGCACCGCCTTAAAGGCGTCCTCGCCGATGCTCACCATGATCGGCACGCTCATGAGTGCGAGAAGGATCGCGCCATTGAACATGTTCACACCGAGCGGCACGTGGAACGTGTTGATGATGATCGGCGACATCACGGTGAGCCCGATGAATCCCCACACCACAGACGGGATCGCGGCGAGCAGTTCGATGGTGACCTTGAGCGTCTCCTTCACCTTGCCGGTGCAGAACTCGGACACGAACACGGCGGCACCCAGGCCGAAGGGCACCGCGATCACCATCGCCAGTGCGGTGACACTCAATGTGCCGACGATCAACGCGCCGACGCCGTACTTGGCCTGCGTCTGCGAGGTTGGAAACCATTCCGTGGAAAACAGGAACTCGCGGAAATTGAGCTTGGCCAAGAATGGCGCCCCCTCACGAAACACGAAGAAAAAAATGCCGAAGACAAAGATGATCGCACTGAAGCCGCAGATATAGATCAGGGTCTCGATGACGCGCTCACCAAATATCTCGGCCTTCCCGCGTTTCTGTTTGGCGCGGTTCTGCGCGGCGGTTGCCGGCGGCGGCGCCGGCGCGGAACCCGACGCGGGCGTAATCGGCTTTTCCATGGCCACGGCTGGCATTCAACAATTCCTCAGTCGACAGCGCCGATGCCTACTTGTTCTTGGGCAACGGAACGTAGCCGGTCTCAGCCACGATTTTTTGTCCTGCATCGGAGATGATCCAATCGAGGTACTTCTTGATGTGTGGTGCGGGTTCGCCACTTGTGTACATGTACATAGGGCGTGCGATCGGGTAACTCTTGTCGAGCGTCGTGGCGATGGTCGGCTCAACTCCCTTTTCACCTTTTTTCTTCGCAACCTTGAGATGCTTGACCGCCGACGTGGCGTAGCCCATGCCCGAATAACCAATTGCATTCGGGGTTTTCGCGATGAGATCCACCACGTCCTTCGAGCCGTTCATGTCCACGGTGCCATTGCGCATCTCGTTCTTCTTCCCCACGATCGCCTCGCGGAAATAATGATACGTGCCGGAGTTGTTCTGGCGGCTGACGAGAATGATTTCATCGCCTTTCGCGCCGGGGATATTGCTCACACCCAGTTCGGACCACTTCGAGAGCTTGCCGTCTTTCATGTAGAGCTGCTGGAGTTCCTCCATCGAGATTTCCGTCATCGGGTTGTCCTTATGCACAAACACCGAGAGCGCGTCATAGCCGACCATATATTCCTTGGGCTCGGTGCCGGGATGCTTGGCTTTGAAGTCGGCAATTTCCTTCTCCTCAAAAATGCGTGAGCAGTTCGCGATCTGGCAGGCTCCATTGATGAGCGCGGCCACGCCCTGCCCGGAACCGCCGCCGTTCACTTCCACGGAAACGCTCGGGTCAATCTTGGAGTAGGTGTCCGCCCAGGCAATGGCGAGGTTCACCATGGTGTCTGAGCCGACGTTCGCGACCGCTGTCTTCTTGCCGCCGCTTGCGCCGTCGCCTCCTTTGTTGCCGCAGCCCGTGAGCGCGACCACAACAGCGAGTGTGAGTGTTGAGAAGATGAGTTTTCTTTTCATGATTTGGATTGTTGGTTATCGCCGACGAATGCCTGCACGAGTTCCCTGACGTGCATGCTCAAGAACTGAAACGCCTCCTCGTAGGCTGCGCGCACTTCGGCCAGCGAGCCGGGCCGCGTCGACGGATCGGAAACGTTCCAATCGAGCCCGACCGTTTTCGTGGGGGCGGGCGGGAAAACCTTCTTCGCGTCCTTCGAAAGCGCGATGATCACATGGTAGTGATCGAGATGCGGAATGCGGTCGAGGCCCTTTGCGGTATGGCGCGAAATGTCGAAGCCCTTCTCATTCAGGAACTCCACGGTGCGCCAATCAACGGTTCGCGCCACAAGGCCAGCGCTGCTGAATACAAAGTTCGTGGTATCGAGCGACTCCGCGACCGCCTCCGCCATCTGGCTCAGGCACGAATTCGTGTCATCGACAAATAACACCCGGAAAACCTCGGCGCCCTTGTGTTTGATGTTCTCGCCCGTGCAGACGTAAAGCACCTCCTCGCAAATGTTCTTCGCCTGATCCGCCACGCGTTCGAAGCGGCGCGAAATGGTCATCAGCGGCGTCAACGCTTCGAGCGGAATTTTGTTCTCCTCACGCAGTCGCACCAGGTCGGCGTCGATCGCCCGGCGGAGCAGATCGGTCTTTTCCTCCATCTCCATGGCGGCGCGGGCGAGTTCCGGGCTTTGCTCGATGAAGGCCTCGATCGCGTTGCGGAACATGGTCACCGAGGTGTTTGCGAGCTGGACGAAATTGTCGGTGGGCGGCTGCGAGAGAGTGTTCAGCTTCAACACCTGCCGTGCGATGCTCTCGGCGTAATCGCCAATGCGTTCGAGCTCGAGATTGATTTTGATCGTGGAGTAAACAAACCGGAGGTTCCCGGCCACGGGCTGCTGCCGCACGAGGAATTCCAGGCAGAGTCGATCGAGTTCCTTTTCCTTCTCGTCGATGTATTGGTCCCGGAGGATGACCGAGTAAGCGATGGTAAGATTGCGATCGACGAAAGCTTTCAGCGCGTCATTCAGCGCGCGTTCCGCCAACTGCGACATCTCGAGAACTTTGGAGCGGATGAGCTGCAAGTCATGCTCGAGACGCTCTTCAAAATGTGAGGTTGCTTTCAACGTTCACACAAATAGGGCGCATGTGTGACGCGCAAAGGGCGAAGTTGTTACGATCTTGCGACAATGTCCGTTAAACGTGTCCGCGATTTTCATCCACCGGCGCTGTCGGCACCATCGGCTTTGCCGAAAGATTCAGTTCGAGGATACGCCGCCGCATGGCCTCAACCCGGCGAATCAACGTCTGCGTGATCCGCTTCATCAACGTGTATCCGAGCTGGGGATCCTCCTCGCACCGGACCATCAGCAATGCGCCATCAAGCACGATCGCATGAGAGGGTTCGATCGCGCGCGCTTGAAAGTGCCAGCAAAATGGAGCGAAAAGCCACGACCAGCCTAGAACCTCGCCCGCGCCGACTGTATCCACAACGACTTCACGGCCGTACTCGCGGCTATGCACTTCAATGTTCACCTTGCCGGAGGTGAGCAGGTACGCGTTAAACGCCGGCTCGCGCTCGCGCAGAATGATTTGGCCCGGTTGGAAATCCACTTCCTTCGCCTCGGCGCAAATGGCGCCGAGGTGATTCTCGCGCAGTCCCGAGAGGAAGGGGTGGCTTCGGACCTCACGCTCAATGTTTTTCACAGTGGCCTCGCTTTCTCCGAAAGCAACGTCGCGCTCGCGCCGGACAATACTCCACGAATATTGGCGAAGAATCACCGTGGATTGGCAATGGAGGTTCAGCAATTTGCAACTGACGTGTAGTGCGTGCGCGGCGCTCGGCCAATTTGGAGTAGAGCCGGACCAAATTGAATGAAAACGAACCTGACCAATGCCGTAAAGGCGCGGCGTAACTCCCGCCCGACAACGCAATCCCGTTCGAAAACTTCACCCATATCAGGGCGCGTGGAGAACATCCTTGTGCCGACGGATTTCTCCGCGGCATCGCTGAAGGCAGTGAGCTTCGCAAAGGATCTGGCGCAGCAATTCGGCGCTCGCGTGTCCCTGTTGTATGTGATCGAACCCATCGTGCTGCCTGACGCCGCAGCGTTGTGTGCCTTGCCGGACGAACAGCTCGCCGCACGCATGCGCAAGCGCTTGAGCGAACTCGCACAAGGGTACGAAGTGAAGGAATTCACTTTCGACCGTATCATCGTGCGGAAGGGAACGCCCTTCCACGAAATCGCGCTCGCCGCCGCCGCCACGAAGGCAGACATGATCGTGATCGCAACGCATGGCTACACGGGCTTGAAACACGTCTTGCTGGGCAGCACGGCCGAGCGAGTCGTTCGCCATGCGCGCTGCCCGGTGTTGGTGGTGCCGGCGCGCGAATAACGACCGACTTCACCAATTCAGGCTGAAACCCTGCGCTCTGATCTCAGGGCAAAATCAGCGTTTGCGCTCGCTTCTGGCGTGTGTTGTATTCTCGCGAAGCCGAGGCAACATCCGGCAAAATAATTATGCAAACAGCTACTGAAAATCCCGTCGTCGAGAAAACGCGCGAACTTTGCCAGACCATTCTTTCACAGCCGGAGTTCCAGGGCGTCCTCCGCGACGTCGAAAGTTTCATGAACGACGGCGATGCGAAGGCGCACTACGAAAAGCTCTCCGAGAAGGGCGAATATCTGCACCACAAGCAACATCAAGGTGTGACACTCAGCACGGAGGAGATAGACGAATACGAGAAGCTGCGCACCTCGTTCCTCGCGAACCCGGTCGCACGCAATTTCCTGAGCGCCCAAGAGAAGGTGCAGGAAGTGCAGCAGACCGTGGGGCAATACGTGTCGAAGACGCTCGAACTCGGGCGCGTTCCAACGGAACAGGATTTTGAGAGCGAGGGCGGCGGATGTGGCTCCGGCTGCGGCTGCGGTCACGGACACTGAGGCGCTACTTCGTGCCGCGACGCAGTTCGACTGAGGTTGCGGCGCTGACATTTCCAAATTGATCAATCGCCCGAAGCGTGAATGCTTCGGGCGTTGTTTTTTGGGCGAGCGAAGTAGTTGTGCGTGGCAGCACGTCGTTACGCCATCCGTCTGCGACTTTCGTCTGCACGAGCCAGAACCGCACAGCAGTGTCATTCGTCGTGGTCCAGGTGAACCGCGCACCCTCTCGCACGATGTTCGCCGTCAGCGTCGCTTTCGCGGGCCGGCTGCGTTCCGGCAATGCGGGAGGCAGAGCAACCTTGCCGTAGCTCGTTCGCGCCAGTTCATCCGCCACGCCGCCGCTGGTCCGCATCAACGCGCTCATGTTCCAGTGGATGTGTCCCGATGCACCCGGCTGCTGTCGCGCGATGCGCACCTGTTCGACGATCTCCCGCGCGGGCCAGCCTTTGCCCCCGACACCCGTGGTATTGATTCCGGGGATGATCAATCGATGCTTCGGATTATTTTCCGTCCACCACTTCAGGAGCACAGGGAAACTTTGGGCCGGCGGTTCGATGCGCCAGTAAAGCTGCGGCGCGATGTAATCCATCCAGCCGCTCGTGAGCCAAAGCCGCGCGTCGGCGTAGATCGATTCAAACTGGTCGAAGCCTTTGATCTGCTCTGGAAAACCGGGCCGATAAATGCCGAACGGACTGATGCCCACTTTGATCCACGGCTTGGCGACTTTTACCTGGCGATACATCCGATCGAGGAAGCGGTTCACATTATCGCGGCGCCAGTCGTCTTTGCCCAGCTTGCCGCCGCTCTTCACGTAAGCGCTCCAACTCGGCGTGTCGGGAAACGGAATCAATTTTCCCGAGGCGTCCTTCTCGCGATACGGATAGAAGTAATCGTCGATGTGCAACCCATCCACGTCGTAACGCTTCACAATGTCGAGGATCACGCGCATCGAGTGGTCGTGAACCTCCGCAAGCCCGGGATCGAGCCACATCGACTTGCCGTAATTCTTCGCGAGGCTCGGACGCGTCTTGCTGATGTGGTCGGAAGAAATCAGCGAGAACGCCGTGCTGTGCCGCGCGCGAAATGGATTCACCCACGCGTGCAACTCCAACCCGCGCTTGTGCGCCTCGTTCACCGCGAACTCGAGCGGATCCCAAAAAGGACTCGGCGCCCGGCCCATCGCACCCGTGAGAAATTCCGACCACGGCTCGATCTTCGAGACGTAAAGCGCATCGCACGCCGGGCGGACCTGGAGAAGAATGGCGTTCAACTTCAATTGCTCGGCGCGATCCAGAATCGCGAGCAATTCAGATTTCTGTTCCGTCGTGGTGAGACCCGGCTTCGACGGCCAGTCAATGTTGTGGACGCTGGCGACCCAAGCTCCGCGAAATTCCCGCGTTGGTTCCGGCGCCGCGACGCTCGATGGCACGTAGTTGACAGCGGCGCGCACAACATTTACCGCGAGCCACAACCACAGCAGGGAACGCATCACGGGATGAATTGACGGGGAATTGTCACGCTTGTTCAAGGCGCGATTGCGTAGCGCATCGGTTGATACAGGTCAATGAGCGGCGTGTGGCCGGCGTTATCGTCACCACATGTTTCCAATTCGATGCGCGTTGCTGTTCGTGCTGGGCGCGGTAGCAGTGTCGAATGCCGCTCAGTTGAAGTGGCGGCAGAACGAACAGACATCACTCCTCGAACTGAGCTTCAACAACAAGCCCGTGCTCGCGTGGTCGTTCGCGAGCAATCAGTTCAAGCCCTACATCAAGTCCCTCCACGCGCTCACCGGTGAAAACATCCTGCTTGATGCGCCGGCAGACCATCTGCATCACCACGGATTGATGTACGCCATCCGCATCAATGGCGTGAATTTCTGGGAAGAGCGCGATCAGCCCGGACACGAAAAGCACATCGAATGGCTGCGAACGACCGCCAGCACAACGTCATCAGGCGTGTCACAGGCGAGCGCCACCGAGTTGATCCATTGGGTCACGCACACGAACGCTGAGTTGCGCGACACGAAACCCGTCGCGTTGCTCATCGAACGCCGCTCGATCGACGTGGCGATCGACGAATCCCAAGGCGAAGTGGCGCTGCGCTGGCGCAGTGATTTTCAAGTGGGCCGCACGCCCGTGAAGTTGCACGGCTCGGATTACAACGGCCTCGGTCTGCGACTTCCTCCCGCGTGGGACCACAAAGCGCGTCATCAGAACTCGGAGAAACTCGGCTACTCCAGCGAACAAAAGTGGGACGTCTTGCCCGCGCGCTGGACCGCCGTGTCGCACAACGCCGGAGACCGTGAGATCACGGTCGCGTTGTTCGGCGGTCCTTCCAACCGCGGCACGCGGATGTTCTTCTCCATGCTGAACCCCTTCGCGTACCTGGCGGTGACGCAAAATCTTTCGACGCAACCGATCGAGTACGCGCCCGGAGAAAAGTTCCAACTCGATTACGTCCTGCTCGTGTATTCGCGCCCCGTCACCTCCGGGCAGATCGAACAACGCTACGCGAAATGGCTTTCGGAGAACGTTTCGTCCAGCGCGCCGGCAACCGCACCAACACCTTGAGCTATGGGAAACATACACTTCGGCATCAATCTTGAGTTCGTCCGTCACGCGGACAAGTCGTTCGAGTGGGGAGTCGCGAAGGCGGCGGAACTCGGCTACACGCACGTCGAGCCCATGGTGCATTGGGGCCGCGAACTGCTGAGCGAGGCCGGCTACTTCCACAGCGTCTCAATGCTCGATGATCCGCTGCGCGTGAAACGCGCGTGTGAAAAATCCGGCGTTATACTTTCCGGTCTTTCCGCGCACACACCGCTCACAAAACCCGAGATCGGCGTGGAATACCTGAAACAGGCGGTGCGCTTCGCCGCCGAGTGCGGCGCGCCCGTCGTGAACACCGACGAAGGCCCAAAACAACCGTGGACGACGGCTGATGAGGATTTCGTGCTGATGAAGTACACGATCCAGGAAGCCGCGCTCGTAGCAGAACCGCGCGGCATTCTTCTCGGACTCGAATGTCATCAGCAATACAGCCGCACACCCGACGGTCTCGATCGCATCTACTCGCTGGTGAAAAGCCCGAGCGTCGGCATCAACTTCGACACCGGCAACGCCTACCTCTGCGGCCAGGATCCACTCGCGTGGCTGGAGCGCGTCTTGCCGCGGATGGTTCATCTGCACGCGAAGGATATTTCCGTCGAACACTCGTCTGCTGAGCGCGGGAAGGTCACGGGCACTCCGGTCGGCTGCGCGTGCGGTGACGGCGTGATCGATTGGGCGAAAGTCATCGCGCTGTGCCGCCGTGCTCCGCGCGACATCGTGCTGTCAGTCGAGTGCGGCACCATCGAACAAGCCGCGCGGTCGATCCAACACCTGCGATCCTTGGTGCAGTGAAAAATAAACTGCTCAGCATCATCCTCCTGTTCGCCTTCGCGTCCGTCAGTGCGTGGAGTGCCGAGAAAGCCGGCACGTTCCGCGTGCTGGTCTTCTCCAGGACGCTCATGTTCCGCCACGCATCGATCACCAATGGCGTTGCGGCCCTCATGAAGCTCGGTCGCGAGAATCGTTTCGCAGTCGATGCGACTGAGGACTCGACGTTTTTCACGGCGACCAACCTGGCGCGCTACGGCGTCATCGTGTTCCTCAGCACCAGCGGCGATGTGTTCAACGATGCACAACAGGAATCCTTCAAGCAGTGGATCGAGAACGGCGGCGGATTCGTGGGCATTCACGCGGCGATCGCCGGCAAGGTCGCGACCGAAGGCACATGGCCTTGGTACACAGAGCTGTGCTGCACCGAGTTCGCGAATCACAAAGCCAACGAGCAGGCGACGGTGGTGGTCGAAGATCGCACCCACATTTCCACCTCACACCTGCCCGCGCGCTGGTCCCGCTTTGACGAATGGTACAACTTCACAGCGACCCCGCGCGCCAGAGTTCACGTGCTCGCATCATTGGATGAAAAATCGTTCCACGGCGGCACCATGGGCGGGGATCATCCCGTTGCATGGTGGCGCGAGGCTGGCAAAGGCCGCTTCTGGTACACCGCGCTCGGGCACACGGACGCGAGTTACACCGAGCCTGCATTCCTGCAGCACCTGCTGGGCGGGATTCAGTTTGTGGCGAAGCGGGACTGAAGTCTGCGGCTTCCGCTGTCGGCGCTACGAAGTTTCAGAGCTTCTCGATCGCCTGATCCATCGCGGCGTAAAGCGTGTTCATCGTCGCGTCCGTTTCGTCGCCCATGTTGGAGACGCGGAATGTGGTGCCTTTGATCTTTCCGTAGCCGCCGTCGATGAGAAATCCCTGGTCTTTCACCAGCTTCTGAAACTTCGCCACGTCGATCGCGCGCCCGCCGGGCTTCGCTCCATTGTTCACGCAGGTGAGGGTGACGGACTCGAATCCTTTTTCCGGGAACAGCGTGAGGCCGTGCTTCGCAGCCCAAGCGCGCGTGGCTTCGGCGAGTTGCTTGTGACGCGCGAAACGGGCGTCGAGTCCCTCAACGAAGAAATCGTCGAGCTTCGATGACAGCGCGTAAACGTGCCCGATGCTCGGTGTGCTCGGCGTCATGCTCTGCTCGGCGTTTTTCTGGAACTCCACGAAATCGAAATAGTAGCCGCGGTCCTTGATCGTCGCCGCTTTCGCCAACGCAGCGGGCGAGCAGGCAAACACCGCGAGGCCGGGCGGCAACGCGAACGCCTTCTGCGTGCCGGCGAGCAGAACGTCGATGCCCAGCTCATCAAACTTCAGCGGCATCGCGCTCATCGAGCTCACGGCGTCCACAATAAACATCACACCGGGATACTTTTGCTTGAGCGCGGCAATCTCCGCGAGCGGGCTCATCGTGCCGGTGCTGGTTTCGTTGTGAATCAGCGTCAGTGCATCGAACTGGCCGGTGGCGAGCTTCTTGTCGATGGCCTCGGCGCGGATCGGTGAGCCCCACTCGACTTGCAACGCTTCGGCTTCCTTGCCGCAACGTTTTGAGACGTCGAGCCACTTGTCCGAGAACGCGCCACACATGCAGTTCAGCACTTTCTTCGACACGAGATTGCGGATGGCGCCTTCCATCACGCCCCATGCCGAGCTGGTGCTCAGGTAAACGAGCTGCCTGGTGCAGAGCAGTTGCTGAAGCTGCGGTTGCATCTTCGCGTACAGGTCTTTGAAGCCCTGGCCGCGATGGCCGATCATCGGTGAGCGAAAAGCCTGGAATGTTTTATCGCTGACTTCGACCGGACCCGGGATATGCAATTTAACGTGCGCCATAAAGGTGGGTGAAATTTTCAGAAGCGGGCGGTGGACGCAAGCGGAGTTTCGAATTGATGGAGAAGATGAAGATCAAGAAGAAGATTAAGATTACGAGAACGAGAGCCCAATGGCGCAGGTTTCTTAATCGTAATCTTATTCTTAATCCCTCACTCCGCGAGCTTCGCCCTCGATCCGCGCACGACGGTTTTCACGATGGCGGACTCATCTGCCCTGTCGAAACGCGTGACGATTTGAGTGTAAAACTTCTTCGCCTCATCGCGGCGACCGGCATCCCAAAGCAAATCAGCGGCGCCCTTCCACGCCTGCAACACCTCCCACTCCTGCGTCGGGTATCGATCGCCGCCCGCCGCGAATTCCTTCACGGCTGCGTCGATGTTTGTTTGCGAAGCGCGAATGTTGCCCAGGCTGCGCAAGGCTTGAGCGCAGACGTTTGATTGCTCCGGGAAACGCTTCACGAGATCTGCATAACGAGATGCGGCTTCGTTCTGGAGTCGCAACCGCTCGGTGCCATTGGCAGCGGCGGATGGGGCGTGAAACTCCTTCGTGGTGGAATCGAAAAGTTCCTTCGCCGTTCTGACCCGCTCCGGCGTGTCCTGCTGGCGCGAATTGCATCCGAGCATCAGCGCGCACGCGAGAGACAGCAGAATCCACCAGCTACTTCGTCGCGCTGGTTCCATGACGAGTGATCACTTCGTAGGTGAACGTCAGCTTTTCGCGCGCGGCGAGCGGCATGACGAACTTCACTTTCGTGGCATCCACCTTCTCGTATTTCGCTGCGGTCGTGAGCGACCAATCGCCGGCGAAGTTGCGACGAATGTCGAGCACCACGGGAATATCCTTCGAGTTCTGCACTTCGAACTGCCATGTGTCCTTCACCGTCCAGCCTTTCACATCGCCTTGCTGGTCGAACTGAAGATCGGTCTTCTGCCAATCCATCAACGTGGGTTTCACCATCACTTCGCGATCGCTGCCGAGCTCCATTTCCACGAACTCGTTCACGGGAATGTATTTCACGCTCGTGCTGCCGACGAAACTGTAGAGCTGATCATCGCTCACGATTCGGAACGCCTTCACTGCGCCATCCGGCAGCGGCTCGTTGCCAAGCTGGCTCGGAGTTGAATTCGTGAAACGATAGTAGCGCATCACATTGTCGCCCCAGCGCTCCTTCTCGAATTTGTAATAGCTCGTGACCGGAACCTTCTCCGCGCGGAATGATGGCAGGCGTTTCGACCAGCGATTCGCAATCGTGTCGCGGCCTTCAACGGTGTAGAGGAAATACTCGCTCAAGCCTTCCTTCACGATTTGCCTGGCTCCGATGCCGTCAAATTCCATTCCCAGACCTCCAACCGCGCCGCCCGCCCGCGCACCGCGCGATCGAGTGTACATCTTCTTCCCGAGTTCGGACTTCGACTTCAGCACGTCCGTCATGGCTTTATCCTTCGCCTCATCGCGTCGCGCGAGCTGCGCAATCTCCTCCACGAGCCGGATCACGCCAACGACAAGCCGCACCTGCGCATTCTCGTAATCCTCGCCGCTGTTGTTGTTCACCCGCACCGCGCCTGCGAAGTTCATCAACTTCTCATCGCGCGCCGCCTCGGCGACGTAATCCGCCGACCAACTGATGCCGCTGGTGAAGTATTGAATCTCGACCACCACATCACCCGCGAACTCGCTGTTGATGCGCCACTCCAACGTGTTCGCCACGCGCGGCGGAAAGCTGACGTCGAGCACCTCGACGGCATCCGCGTGCGTGCGCGCCTTGAATTCGACGGACGTCGGATCGATCAACGTGTTCGCCCACGAGAACTCAAGCTTGTTCATTCCTTTGCGGAACGTGAGATGCCGCGTCTCCTTCACCAGCGTGAGATCGACGGAGTTGTAGATCGTGAGCTGAACGGTATCGCGGTCGGGGAGAGTGACGACGTTGATGCGCGCGTGTGTCGTTGTGGTCAGCAACATCACGGCGAGGGCGGCGAAGTAAGTGAGTGAGTGGGTAAGTCGGTGAGTGAGAGAACGGCGAGTCCCACTCACCGACTCACCCACTTTCCCACTTACTTTCATTGCCATGTTCATTAGCGCGTCTTGTTTGTCCCGTGCTTCGTCACGACTTCGTAGGTGAACGCCTGCTTCTCGCGCGGCTTCAACGGCACGACGAACTTCACCTTGTTCGCGTCCACCTTGTCGTACTTGGCGTTCGTCGTGAGCGTCCAGTCGCCGGAGAAGTTGCGCCGGATGTCGAGCACCACTGGGATGTCCTTCGAGTTCTGCACCTCGAATTGCCACGTCTGTTTCTCCGTCCAGCCGATGACGTCGCCGAGCGCGTTGAAGCTGATGTCGATCTTCTGCCAGTCCATCATCGTCGGTTTCACCGAGACCTCCTGATCATTCCCGAGTTCGAGTTCCACGAACTCGTTCACCGGGATGTATTTCACGCCCGTGCTGCCGACGAAGGCGTAAAGCAAATCGTCCGTCACGAATCGAAACGCCTTCACAAAACCGTCAGGCAACGGTTCGTTCCCCAGCTTGTTCGCGACCGAGTTGGTGAATTGGTAGTAACGAATGACCTGATCGCCGAAGCGTTCCTTCTCGAACTTGTAGTAACTCGTGATCGGAACTTTCTCCGCGCGGAACGACGGCATGCGCTTCGACCAGCCGTTGGGAATCGTGTCGCGGCCTTCGACCGTGTACATGAAATACTCGGACACACCTTCGCGGATGATTTCCCTGGGTTTCGCACTGGCCGATTTTTCCGCTGAATCCATTGCGAAGAACGCTTCATTCAGTCTGCGGGCAGGCGCCGCGGCCGGCGCGGGAGCACTCATTGCCGCAACAGTCGTCGGCATTCCCGGTTTTCCTGCACGCGCGAGGTTCGCGATGTCTTCGACCAGGCGAATTACGCCAACCACGAGCCGCACCTGCGCGTTTTCGTAATCCTCGCCGCTGTTGTTGTTCACGCGCACGGCGCCGCTGAAGTCGATCAGCTTCTCGTCCTTGCTCGCTTCCGCGACGTAATCCGCGCTCCACGACAATCCGCTCGTGAAGTAACGAATCTCGACCACGACATCGCCGGCGAACTCCGAGTTGATACGCCATTCCAACGTGTTCGTGACACGCGGCGGAAAACTCACGTCGGCCACTTCGACTTCATCCGCATGACTCAGTGCGCGGAACTCGACTGAAGTGGGATCGATCAACGTGTTCGCCCACGAGAACTCCAGCTTGTTCAAACCTTTGCGGAATGTGAGATGCCGCGTCTCCTTCACCAGCGTGAGATCGGCGGAGTTGTAAATCGTGAGCTGCACCGAGTCACGGTCGGGAAGTGTGACAACGTTGATCCGGGCGTGGGTTGTTGTGGCTAACAGTGCCGTGGCCAATGCCGCGAAGTAAGTGAGTGAGTGAGTAAGCCGGTGAGTGAGAGAAGGGCGCTCCCCACTTTCCCACTCACCCACTTTTCCACTCACGGTTCGAAGAAATGATTTCATGACAGTAAGAGTTGAAGTGAACGCACTCAGTAACCCTGCGGCTCATTCCCCTGCACGTTCAGTCGATTCAACTCGAACGTCACCGTCGTCTTCTTATCGCCCGTGCTCTCGGCGGGGAGCGTGAGGTTGTACTCGAACGTGAAAGCGTCCTTCTTCTTGAACTGCGGCGCGTGACTGTTCTCGACCATCTTCCAATAGCCCGGCACGTGCTCGATGAGCGTCAGGCTGATGGCCTCTTTTTTGAAATTCTCGATCTCGATCTTGTAAATCTCGTCCTTGTCCCAGAGCACGTCCTGATTCGCGGTGTTTCGGCGGATGTTCGTGCGCTCGTCCTTGGTGCGGCGCTGCGTCACCTTCACGTCTCGGCTCTGGCCGATGTAGAGCTTCATCTCGCGATCGACCGGCGTGAGTTGCGCCCAATCCTCGCCGGTGAACGCCACGCCTTCGCCGACTTGTTCGCCTTCCTTGGCGGGCTGGTCCTTCGTCTTGATGAAGATGCGAACCTTACCGGGCAGCAACGTGTGCGTGCCAAGCTTGTGCGGCTTGTCGTTCGTAAGAACGTAATTCAGCGGAATGCCGATCGTGTTCTTCTGATACTCGGGATCCCACGGGAGCGTCGCCGAATCCCACATCAGCACTTTCTTGACCGGCAACGCCTCGATTCGCTCCGACAACATCTCGAGCACTTCTTCGTGCGCGATCGTCTTCTTGAAGCTGCTGCCGTAGCCAAGCGCGACTTCCGCTTCCGTCAGGTCTTCGCCCGAGTTGTTGTGCAAGCGGAGGTAGTTGCGCAGCGTCATCGATTGCTCGTTCGGCTCCGCGACGGCGCGATACGTGACCTCGCGCGTGATTCCGCTCAGCAAATACGAAATGCGCACGCGCTCTTCCTGCGCCGCCGGACTGGCGATTTCCCACACCAGCGCGTTTTCGTTCGGCGGATAACTGGTGTTGAGCACCTTCACGTCGTTTGGATGCGACAGCGCGCGCACCTGGATGCTCGACGAATCAATGCTCACGCCGCGCCATGAGAAGTCCACCTTGTTCACGCCCTTCTGCAACGTGATCAACCGCTCCTCCTCCACCAGCGTTTGGTCAGGATGCGAAAGCGACACGACAACGCGCGCACGTTCAGGCAATGCGACCAGTTTCACGCGAGCGTGGGCGGCAGTGCTAATGAGCAACGCGGCGACAGCGAAACAAAACAACCGTTTCATAGTGTGTTGGACGTTGCCGCAGCGAAAATGCTCCGTCGAAAGTTATCTTCGATGAAGTGTCCCGCGAAGAACGCGAAGGGGACGAAGGTGGGAAAGAGAAATGGATGAAGTGACTCCTCCGTCCTTCGCCCCCTTCGCGTCCTTCGCGGGACACCCTCCGATTTCTAGCGAAACTTGAATCCGCCGCGAAAGACCACTTCGCCCACGACCACCACGAAGAAGATGATGCTTACGACGGCGTTGAGCTTGAAGAAAGAGTTCTGAACCCAATTCAGACTGCGCATGCGCGCGATAAGATGTTCGAGCACCAGGCAGCCGACGATCAGCAGCCAGCCAATAAGGAACGCAATGCGGAACCTGCAGAGAAAAATCCCGAACAACAACAACACGCCGGACATGACGAGATGCGCAAGAAACGCAGCGCGCAAAGCATTCTGCGGCCCCCACGCCACGACCAGCGAATGCAGCCCATGCTTGCGATCGAACTCGTAGTCTTGCAGCGCGTAAATGATGTCGAAGCCGGCCAGCCACAACACCACGCTGACCGCGAGCGTTCCGGCCTGAGCCCAATCCATGCCGGTCATCCCGAAACCTTTCACCGCGATCCATGCGCCAACGGGCGCGAGCGAGAGCGCGAGCCCGAGGAACACGTGCGTGTAGTCGGTGAACCTCTTCGTCAGCGAATAAAAGCACACGACCAGCAATGCGACGGGTGACAGATAGAAGCAAAGACGGTTGATGAAGTAGCTGACGACAACCAATCCCACGCCGCTCATCACCCAAAGCGTTACCGCACTCGCGAGCGGAATCTTTCCGGCGGGCAAGTGTCGCTGCGCCGTGCGCGGATTCAGCGCGTCGAACTTGCGATCGATGATGCGATTGAACGCCATCGCGCATGTGCGCGCGCAAACCATCGCGGCCAGGATTAGCCCAAACGTTTTCCACCCCGGCCAGCCGCGATCACACTGCGGACAAGCATCGCTCGGTGCGCGTGCAGCCACAGCCATCGCCGCGAGCGCAAAAGGCAGCGCGAAAATCGTGTGCGAGATTTTTACAAACTCAGCCCAGTTGCGGAGTGTCTTGAGCATCAGAGCAGTTTCCGGAATTCGTCTGTCGTGAGTCCGGCCATGCGCGCGATCTGCCCCATGGTGAATGCGTTTACCGGATTGTGTCGGGGCACGGTCAGCGTTCGCGCGCCGTCGGACATGATGATGTGTTTTCCTTGCCTGATGATTTGGAAGCCAGCTTTCTCCAATGCACGAACGGCGATGAGGTGATTAACTCCAGAAATCTTGGGCATGCGTTCAGATCGTCACGACGTCGCGCTGAATGCGCACCCCGAACGTTCGCTCGATCTCGGGCTGAGCTTCCTGCCATTCGCGAATCGCGTCCCGGATGTTCGTGAGCGCCTCTTCGCGCGTCATGCCTTGCGAGCAGCAGCCGGGCAGGTCGTCGCACCAGACGGCGAAGCCTTCTTCTGATTCCACAAGCGTCACACGATATTGCATGCGAGCCAAACTTACGTTTTCACCAAGCCTGTCGCAACGGCATTCATTCCTGCTCTTCCTGCCAGCGCGGAATCAAATTCTGCGGCAATCCGATGTGATCCATCACGCGCGCCACCACCGTGTCCACGACCTGCTCGATCGTTTTGGGGTTCATGTAGAAGAACGGATTCGCTGGCAGGAGTGTCGCCCCGGCGAGGATCAGCAGTTCCATGTTCTTCACTTGAATCAAGCTCAGCGGCATTTCGCGCGGCACGATGATGAGCTTCCGCTTTTCCTTCAACATCACGTCGGCCGCGCGCGTGAGAACATCCTCGCTGAAGCCGTGCGCGATGCGGCCCATCGTGCCCATCGTGCAGGGGATGATCACCATGGCATCGAACGGATTGCTGCCGCTCACGAACGGCACGTTCATGCTTTTGAGTCCGTGCGAGGGGACATTCGGCGGCAGGCGAAGTCCGCCGGGCAACTCGTCCTTGATCACTTGCTGCGCGTAATTGCTGAGCACGACATGCACCTCGTGCTGCGCGGTGTCGATGTTTTCGAGCAATCGCTGCGCGTAGATGACGCCGCTGGCTCCGGTGATCGCGATGACAATTCTCACTTCAGTCCGGCAACTGAATCAGCGCCGGATGCGAAGCGCAACTTCGCCTTTGTAGTCAGGTGAAGTCAGCGTGAACTCGCCGGACGTTTTCACGCGCTCGGTTTTCAATTTTTTGCCGGTGAAAACGTCAACCCATTCGGCGCGATAATTTCCGGCAGGCAACGCGACGTTCAGCGAGAGACTTTGCGGCGTCGCATTGGTGCCGCTGAAAAGATACGCGCCATATTGCTTTCCACTTTCCGCCAGCCCGTAGACATGGGTCTTTGCCGGCACGCCGGCTTTGATCCAACTCGTGTCCGGCTTCATGTGGACGAAATCAAAGCTCTCGATGAACTCGCGAAGGATCGCGAACTGGCGGCGCAAATCTGTGTTGCCGCCGCCCGGCTGCTTGGCTGGATAAACGAAATCGCCTTTCTCGTGCCCGGCCACGAACGAATAGTCGAGGTTGTTGTAGAGCGCCCCGCCCGCCATCATGAACTCCCACGCCTCCATGCGGTAATGCGTATTGTTCGTGCCTTTGAATCCCGTCTCGTTCAGCCCGATGACTTTGTTCAATGCGTAGTTCTCTGCGACCGCTTTCGGCGGCGACGCGTAGTGGAAATTATAGATCGAAACATTCGGATGCGGGTTCGTGATCTTCTGGCTGCCGTTCGCGATGTTCATCGAAACGAGATGTTTCTTCGGGAGCGTTTTCTCCGCTTCGACGATCACGTCCACGATGTGATGCTGCCACTCCATCGTGACGCCGCCGAAGTACGGTTCGTTGCAAACCTCAAAGAAGAGATTGTCGAAGTCGTTCAGTTCCGTGACGAGCTTCCGCGTCATCGCCTCCTGCACCGCGAGCAGTCCGCCGTGCTTGTCGAGCGTGTGAATGTTGGTGCGCGCGACAGTACCAATGCCGTTCACGTTGTTGAGCGCGTTCTGTGGCGAGAGCTTCCACATCGACTCTTCATACATCGGGCAGAACAAATTCATCTCCACGACCACGCCGCGCTTGTTCGCCTGTTTCATGAAATCGCGCAGGCGCTTGAAATAATCCTCGTCCCACTTGGTGAGATCGAACTTGTTCCCGCCGCCCGCGTAGCCCGGTTGATCGCTGCGCGCCCATGGGCAAATGAACCTGCCGGCGTGCGGCGCCATCGAGTTGCTCGCGATGTTGAACGCGCCGGTCGGCTCGACGTACGCGCCCGCCCAAATGCGCGTGTGGTTCAACTTCTCCGACTCAAGCGTCTTCAAATACTTCGCGTAGTCGAAATCGAGATTGATCACCGCGCCGTAATGCTCGCCCGAGGTCACGAGCACCGTCGGTTCGCCGCGCCAGAGGAAGTAATGCGGGTTCTCCGGGTGCAAACGAATTGGTTCACGCGCGACGGTCGCAGCAAGAGACATCGCGAGCGCGGCAAAGACGGCGAGCAGTTTCATGCGCGCGAGAATGAAGCCGCAGGAAAGTTGTTCAACGAAATTTAAGGTGGAACTCGTCGCGCTGCGACGAGTCGTGCGCCGTCCAGGCGCACGCGGGAAGCCGCCGCTGCACGCAGCGGAATGGTCGAAGCGCGACCATTCCCACCAACATCAATGCGCCGGCTTCAGCGCCAGATCATCCAAGTCCAACCGATACAGCACCTGATTGTAATTGTTTCGGGGCGAGACTTGCGGCTTATCGGCGAACTCCGCTGTGAACGTTGCCTCGAAGATCAGGATCGGCGAATTCGTGGGCGTGAACTCGGGGTGCAGACGCGGATTGTAGAATGTGTAGTTCTCGTGCGTGAGCACTTTCACCGCTTTGCCCCATGGGCCGAGCGGCGAATCGGCTTCGGAGTACCAAAGTTCGCCGAGCGCCGATGGCTTGCCGAACGACTCCATGAACACGGTGACCCAGCGCTTGCGGAAATCGCTCCACATGATGTGGCCGGTGTGCGGCTTCACGGACTTGCCATCGACCGCTGACTCGATCGTGCGCTGTGGCTTGAGCGATTCCCACGTCGAAGAATCCTGCCAAGCCTCGTATGTGGCCGGGCAGCGAAACGTTGGGAACGGATTGCCGAGCAGCAACCACTCCTTGCCTTGCGCGTCCTTCCAAAAACTGGGATTGCCGTCCGGCAGCAGCGGTTTTGGTTTGCCGCTCGATTTCTCCCAAACAACTTTCAGTCGATCGAAACTCGCCTTCACGTCGTTCCATTCGCACAGGCCGAACTCGTAAACTTCCAAGGGACCTTTGATCTTGTTGTAGCCGGATACCAGGTGCGGCTTGCCCTCTTTATCGAGCAACGTCGTGTAGCCAAAGAGCCACGTCGGACCGCTGCCCGGAATCTTCGCTACAGCGCGCGCGCGACCGTTCGCGTCGGTGAAGTAATCGAAGTTCAATTTTACCGGCGGCTCGAACTTCACGAGCGGCTGGATGGAAGTCGTGGCGCTTGATGCGTCGAAGATCCCGAGCGGGTAATGGGCGAGCGTTGTGTCGCCCCAAGCCCAAAACATCTTGCCGCCATAAACAGCGTTCTGAACCGAGTCACAGCCGAACACGCCGCTCTCTTTCCAATCCAGCTCGCGCCCAAGCTTTTGGCTCTCGCTGAAAATTCCCGCGCCCGTGATGCGTCCAAGCCGCTTCGCGATGTTCTTGCGATCCACCTCGACCTTCAGCGTCTTGCCCGGCTGCGGTATCAACCGCACACCGCGATAACCAAAGCCGTCCTTCTTTACTTCGTAGCCGTGGCCGATGACATCGAACCACACTTCGCGGTTCATCAACTCCGGCGCGTCGCACGCGATCACGCCGTTGTTGTCGCTGACGAAGCGAACACTGTGGGTCGTGCGCAGCTCGACGAGCGGCACAGGCCATCCGCTGCCGCGTTCGACCACTTCGATTCGGCATGGCTCGCTCGCGAGTGCGATTGTTGCGGCGAAAAGCAGCACGATTGAAATGTTCGTCTTCATCACCACTTAACTTTTGCTCCCTCGACGCGTCCGTCGAAGAAAAGCGCGTTCTTCCCCAACGACTGTCCCTGCGCAACGTGAAAAGGCTCGGCGTCGCCAGTCAACGGCGTGTTGATCCTGCCGCCGAACACGATTTCAACGAGACCGAAAGCGACCGGTGACACATCCTGCGGCCGATCGTGGGAAGCGCCATTCAGAAACGCGTTCCATTCGTAGCTCGTGGTTTCTTTGGCGAAGATCGTCGAGTCGGCCGTGCATTTGAAAATCTCCTTGCTGCCAACGTATTGCGTGAGCACTGACGGAAGCGTGGCCAGGGTCGTATCAAGACTCGGCAGCCGCGCGCACGTCGGAAGTTTGTTGTCGTGATCCTGCAAGTAAATATCCAGCCCGATGCCAATCTGATGCAGGTTGCTCACGCACGAGATGCTCCGAGCGTTGCGCTTCCCCCGGCTCAGCGCGGGCAACAACATCGAGGCGAGAATCGCGATGATTGCGATCACGACCAGGAGTTCAACCAACGTGAACGCACGCGGTCTTCGAGGTGAACCTTTCGTGATGCGAGCACTCATGGCGCGTTCGTTCCTCCTTGCAGCGCTGTCAGCGTCGTCATGAGTTCACGGATGACCGGCTCCGTCGCCGACCGGTAAGCGATGTCCCGCGAGCGATACAACGCAGAAGCGCGCTGAATTCTCGCCCGGCCCTCCTCCGATAGTAGCGCCGACGCCAGAGCTTCTCGTTCTTGCGCGCTCATTTTGTCGCGGTAGTTAGCAATCCAATCGGCGGTCGCTGCGATGTTGGTCTGGCGCTCGGCCGGCTTCATGAAACCGACGAGGCGACGCATGCCTTCGATGTGGTTGGTGTCGAAGAATCCGAGAAAAACTTTCTGACGATTCGCCGGGTCGTCCATCGGCCCGTAACGCAGCTCGATAAACCTTTCGAACTGTTTCTGAGCGCCACGCGCTCCGGCGCCTGCTTTGAGGTCCAACGCGATTTCCCTGATGATTGGCGCCCGTGTCTTCCACGCCCACGCCGCCACAGCCACAACCATCAGCACCACCGTGGCGCTGATCCGCAGGGTGATCTTCCATTTACGCGTCATTGCTCCTTGGTTGTATCGCGCAGCGGCAACTCTGTGATGTGCCGGAAGTCATGGCGGGATAAGAAACTGCCTTACAACAATCCGAGCTCCCGCGCCTTCAACGCCGCCTGCGTGCGGTCGAGCACGCCGAGTTTACCGAGCACGTTGCTCATGTGATTTTTCACCGTGCCCTCAGCGAGATTGAGCTCGGCGGCGATCTCCTTGTTGCTCATGCCACGCGCCAAAAATCGCAACACGTCGCGTTCGCGCTCCGACAACGGTTCCAACAACGCGATCACAGGCCTGGGACTGGCGTGTGACAGCCGATTGAATTCCGCGAGCACTTTCGACGCGATGGACGGCTGGAGAAATGACTCGCCTCGCGCCGCCGCACGAATCGCTTCAACGAGTTTCTCCGACGGAGCGCCCTTCAATAAATATCCCACCGCGCCGGCGTGCAGCGCTTCGAACACTTCCTCGTCGTCATCAAACGTCGTGAGCACGATCACCTTCACCGCGGGATCGAGCGCACGAACGCGACGGGTCGCTTCGACGCCGCCGAGGACTGGCATCCGAAGGTCCATGAGAATCACCGAAGGTTGCAAAGTCTTCGCACGCTGAATCGCCTCGTTGCCATTCGCGGCTTCGCCAACAACGGCAAGGTCTGCGTGAACTGAGAGCAGCGTGCGCAGGCCCTCGCGAAAGAGCGCCTGATCGTCCACGAGCAGAATGCGGATCGGTTTCATCCGGGCACTTCCACTTCGAGCGTAAAACCAGCGCCATGAGCGGTCTGTGTCTTCACAGTTCCGCCGAGCAATTGCGCACGCTCGCGCAAACCGAGCAGACCAAAGCCGCGCGTCTGGTCGCTATTCTCCGGCGCTCCAGAACCATTGTCGCTCACGATGAGTCGGACTTTGTCTGCGTCGCGAAAGTCCAGCGTCAGCTTCGCGTGCGAAGCGGCGGCGTGCTTGTGGACGTTCGTGAGTCCTTCCTGTGCGGCGCGATACAACGTCAGTTCGGCAGCGGGAGAAAGTTCACGCGCCGCTCCAACGGTTTCCATTTCGACATTCATTCCCGAGGCACGGCTGTCTGCGACTATTTGGCCAACGGCTGTCGCCAACGATTTATTTTCAAGGGGCGGCGCGCGCAAAGCAGCGACGGAGCGGCGAATTTCCCGCAAGCCTTCCTGCGTCAATGATTGTGCCTTGTCCAAGGCGTCACGCGAACGCGCAGCATCAAGCGAATGAATCGCGCGCGCGGCTTCGATCTGCACATTCACGACCGTGAGGTAGTGACCAAGACTGTCGTGAATCTCCCGAGCGATCCGGTTTCGCTCACGCGTGGCAGCGAGTTCCTCGGCTTCCACGGCGTACTCGCGCAGCTTGCGATTGGCGGCGCCAAGTTCGTCGGCGAGCACCTGCACCTGGATGCGCGATCGTTCCGCGCTGACGGCCAGCATCGTGAAAATCAGCGTGAACACGACCGCGAACGAAAACGCCGTCGTCGCACTCAAGACGAATGGGAACCCTTGCTGCATCGCCACATTTCCGGCGAGCAAAGCCATGCTGATCAAGGCAACCACGGCGATGCCAGATCGCGGGAGCAAAATAACGCTGTGCGCCACAGGTGGAAGCAGCACCAACCACGCGAGTGCGCCACCGCGAACCTGATTGCTCAAAGTGAAAACGAGACCGGCGAGACTCAACTGTACGACGAAGTAGAAGATGCGCCGCGCGCCAACGACATGAGCAACCACGGGAGTTTGCTCATTCAGCAGCGTTCGAATCGGTGCCTGCATTCCGTTCAGCGACCATGCCGTGTATGCGAGTGCTGCGGCAATCAGCCCTGCTATTCGAGGTGGTGACCACAATCGAAAGTCAGCGAGAATTGCACCCACGACGCCCGCCGCCACCATCACCGCGACACCGAGTTGGGCATTGCGGACGACGATTTTCTTGCGCCGCTGGGTTTCAGAATCCGTCGGCACCGCCACGGGCCACACCGTCGCAAGAAAATTTCCTGCGACGCTGGAACTCATCGGTTCAGCGGAATTTCCGTTCACGACACGAATCGTAACGAGCGATGGGGCGCAACGTCATGTGCCAAAAGTCACGCGCCGCGGGATGATGTTGTTCTGGCCCGCGAAGCAGCTCAGTAATCCTTCGTCTTCTTGTCCATCGCGTCGGATTTGAACTTGCCCTTTGCCTCCGGCTGTTTCATCTGCGGCGGCTCCTGCATTTCCAAATCCTTCTCCTGCAATTCCGCCTTGGCCTGCTGGGGATTCGGCTTCTGTTGCTTCTGCTGTTGCTGCTCTTTCGCAAGTTGCTGGCGTTCCTCTTCGGCCATCTGCTGGCGCAGTTCGGCGAGTTTCTTTCCCACCATGTCGAGCTTCTGCTCGGTCTTCTCTGTCGGCTTGAGATCTTCCAAATCCTGCAACGTGGACTCGGCTTGCTCAAAACGTCCCACCTTCGCTTCGAGCTGCTCACGCTGCTTCGGATCCTGGAGCAATTTGTCCGCAAGCTTCTCCAGCGCGTCCGCAAGTTTCTCCCGCGTCTGCTCCGTCTTGGCCATCAAGTCCTTGTCGTTCGGCTTCAATTCCTCCGCTGCCTCGTAATGATCCACTGCAGCTTCGAGCCGCTGCACCTTGTATTCGTTGTTCGCGTGCTCGGCCTGCTCTGCCATCTCGTCGCCCTTCTCCTCGTGCAACTTCGCGAGCTCTTCCTGCGCTGCTTTCTCCACGCGTTTCGCTTCTTCGTTCTTCGGCGTCAAATCCTGCGCCTGCTGGGCGTCGTTGATCGCCTTGTCGAGTTGCTCAAATTTTTCGCGATCCCATTGGCTGTCCTTCGCCCGCTGAAGTTCCTGCTTTGCTTTCTCGGTCAATGCCTGCGCGAGATTCTCCTTCGCCTTGTCGAGCTTCTCCTTGATCTCTTTGTCCTCCGGCACCAACTGGTTCGCGTCCTCCAGCATGTCCACGCCCTTTTGAATCTCAGGCACCTGCTGGGCTAACGGTTGGTTCTCCTTCGGCGTGGCTTTCTTCTCGCCGAGGTTCGCCAGTGTCTTCGCGAGTTCCTCGCGCGCTTTCTTCTCGCCCTGTTTCGCTGGCTCGCTTTGCGGATCAACCTGTTTGGCTTCCTGAAACTTCTCCATCGCCTCGCGCAGTTCCTCGATCTTGTGCTCGACCCAATTGTCCTTCAGCCCGGCGTCGAGTTTCTCCTGCGCCTGCTTCATCAGGATTTCCATCAAGAGCTTCTGCACGGTGTCGTGATTACTCTTGGCCATCGTGTCGCGTGGCGATTGCTTCAGCGCTCCCTTGTAATGATCCAGCGACGTCTTCCAACGCTCGATCGTCTCGTCGAGATTGTTTGCACGCACCTGCAAGCCGAGATGAAATTCCGCGTTGCCCTTCTGCGCGCGTGCCTTTTCGACGAGCGATGAACTGCCATTCATCTCCACCTTGTCGAACGCCAGCAATGCTTCGTCGTAATTGCCCGCCGCGTAATTCGCCACGCCATAGTTGTAGAGCAGCTTCGTGTTGTTCGGGCGCGCGGTGAGCGCCTTGTCGAGCAGCGCGAGCGCTTCCTTCGGTTTGCCATCGGCGATCAACTGCTCGATCGGCTCCACATCCACCGCAGCACGAACCGCAGCCAACACAAACAAGACAGCCAAAAGCGTAAGCGTTTTCATCGGATGATACGGACTACTGTTCGGGGAGCGCACGCGCCCTCGCGTGCTGTGTTCCGCG
>JBBRBM010000002.1:0-86659 GCA_038205745.1 Verrucomicrobiota bacterium
CGCATGGCTTTGGTTACACGCGGGTCGCCTGATCCACAAGCCCAGACTCAAACCCACGACGGAAAATCCGTCCCCCATCCCAGCTGGGGCCAACTCGCGCAAGGGAAAAAAGAGGCTAAGGGTTTTTCAGCAGAATCAGTACAGTGTCGGTGCGGGCATTGCGGCGCTGATCCGTTCGGAGCCATTGGAGCATTGCGATGGGGAGGAAAAGGCGGCTTTCGTGGCTTCACGTGAAGCGTAGGGTTTAACCCCATAGAGGGTGATTCAGCCGCTCCCTTAATCTGCCGCGCTCTGGAGAGGTCAAATCGGCATTCGACAGTGCAATCAGGCAGCTACTATGAAAGCAATCATCATCCAACCTGGCATCTTCATGCCGATCACAAATGAAAAAATTACCGTCCAGCCGCGAGAAAGCCGGACAAAGGGGTGGCTGATTCTGGCCATTGCAATGGGGGTGATTTTGCTGCACCCAAGCGCATTCGCCGGGCAGAAGTCTCTGCTCAACTATAATTTCAAGACGGTGATGACCGGCACCGAAATCGACGAGAACGCTCGTGGCACGGTCCTTTCAAAGTTGGTGCGCACTGGCAATGGCGACCACCAGCGGCTGACAATCTCTCTGGCCATGCTGGCTCCCAATACGGCGTATCATTTGACTGCCCTGGTGGGCGACGAGACGGCTTCGACCCATGTAGCGGAATTCACCACGGACGGGCATGGCTCATTTGTTTTCGCTTATTCGAAGACTCGGGTGGGGCAGTCCGTTCCCAGAATGCATCTGCTTCCTGCTTCGCTCGATCCGATCTGCAATGTACGGGAATTGAATGTGATTAACGGCAATGCGCAGACGGTGTTACACGCGGTGCTGTCCGAACCGACCCGGAAGCATTATCTGGTGTCGCGTCCTTTGCTGAACTCGGGATTTAATTTCTCCGCCGCTGGAATACTCAATATCAGGAACACGCGGCACGATCGGTTCCAATTGCTGATATCCGGTTTGACGCCTTCCACGGATTATATTCTCTTCGCCAATGGTGGTGCCGGGCAAACGCTCACATCCGACAGGTTTGGCAAGCTGAAGCGTACGACGCTGCCGGAAGGTTTTTCGAATTCCATCGAGATAAACTCGCTGGGTTTGAGCGATATGAACGGCAATCTCATTCTCAGCACCACCGGGCTTGGAATTCCGTGCGCCATTCAGTCCGCGCCTTCCGCGCCGCAGGCTCCGGTAAACCTGGGATCGGCCGCGGGATTCGCCGTCCTGGCCGGGTCCACGGTCACGAGCAGCGGTTTGACCATTATTAACAATGGAGACGTGGGTGTGAGCGCAGGCACGGCGGTCGAAGGGTTCCCGCCAGCGGTCATCAACAATGGTTCGATACACTCGGCAGATATCGCTGCCGGCACGGCTCAACTCGACCTGACCACCGCGTACAACGATGCGAAGGGAAGAACCGTGGGACCGGTGAGTGTTGCGGGAAATTTGGGCGGGCGAACGCTTGCCCCGGGTCTCTATAAATCAACCTCGTCGCTGGAAATATCCTCCGGCGACCTCACGCTCAATGCCCAGGGCGACGCCAACGCTGTCTTTATTTTTCAAATTGCCTCCACCCTTTCCACCACCTCCGATCGCAAAGTCTTCCTGACTGGCAATGCCAAGGCGGCCAATGTCTTCTGGCAAGTGGGAACTTCAGCGGTGCTGGGAACCGGCTCGGTTTTCAAAGGCACCATCATGGCCGACCAATCGATCACGCTCACGACCGGGACAGTCCTGGAAGGCCGGGCGCTGGCGCGTATTGCGGCGGTTTCGTTAGGTGCAAGCACGGTGACAACGCCGGCGCCGTGAGGCCGCGCGTTTGCACGGGATGAAGTTGATCGTTCAGATATGCAGCAGCCGCAGGCGGGCTCGCGGATGAAACCGTGGCCCGCCTGTTTGTTGTAGAACGGCTGATTTGAGGCCGTAAACAAACGCCGGGCGGAAAAAAGAGAAAGGCCGGACAACAGGTCCGGCCTCTTCACACAGGACGCACTCTGAGAACCAAGTGCGTCAAACACATGATGACATTACGGCGAACGGCGTCCCCAGACAGTCACCATTACTGGTGACGCGGGCGCGGAGCCGTTCGGAAAATTAAAAACGCCGAACGGTGGCCCGTCCGGCGTTCCAGTTTCGCAGGCTTCCGATTTTAAGCGGCCCCTTGCCTGCCGTGTCATTCTCCAAGTCTCCTTCGGTTCGATGAACCGTCTTCGATCAATGACGCCAGCAATGTAGTGAGCCACTGCAGCGCTGAACATCGGGGGAAGTCAGGAACGCGGAGCGGGGGAAGAGAGCAATCCGCAGAGCGAAGAAGGGTGTTCCGCCTGGGGAAGAAGGGCCGGAGAAATGGCATTGACCGATCGCACCCCTTTGCTACGTTCCGCGCCGCAATGTTCGCGAGTTTCACATTCCGCTGGTTCGCTGGCTACTTTAGTCCGGCGATGCTGCGCCGTTGGTGAACTCGTTCCACCAGCCGCAGGTCGCCACCTGCGGTATTTCGTAGCGTGATGACTTCGGCCAACTGTTCCCAAACACCATGATCATCGTTCTCAAACCAAACACCTCGAAGAAAGACGAACAGGCCGTCCTGCGCGAAATCAAAAAGCTCGGCTACAAGCCGCACGTGATGCGCGGCGTCGAGCGCGTCGTCATCGGCGCAATCGGCGACGAACGCACGCACGCCAATCTCGAGACGCTCACGACGTGGCCGCAGGTCGAACGCGTCATGCCGGTGCAGAAGCGCTACAAGCTCGTGAGCCGCGAATCACACACGGCGAACTCCACAATCACGTTGCCTAACGGCGTGGTGATCGGCGGAAAGAAATTCGTGGTGATGGCGGGACCGTGCTCGGTCGAAAGCGAACAACAGTTGATGAAGACTGCAGAGGCGGTGGCCGAAGCAGGCGCTGTGGTCTTGCGCGGCGGAGCGTTCAAGCCACGGACGTCGCCGTATGAGTTCCAGGGGTTGGGCGAGAAGGGCTTGAAGTTGCTGGCCAAGGCCCGACGCGAAACCGGGCTTGCGGTGATCACCGAGTTGTTGTCGGAAAATCACGCCGAGATGGTGGCGGAGTATGCGGACATCCTTCAGATCGGCGCTCGCAACGCGCAGAACTTCCAACTGCTCATCGCCGCCGCCAAGACCGGCAAGCCCGTGCTGCTCAAGCGCGGTCTCTCGATGAAGATGGATGAGTGGCTGCTTGCGGGGGAATACATCCTCGCGAACGACAACGCGAACCTGATGTTCTGCGAGCGCGGTATTCGCACCTTCGAGACTTACACGCGCAACACGCTTGATCTCTCGACCATTCCGATCATCAAGAAGGAATCGCACTGCCCGATCGTCATCGATCCAAGCCAGGGCGTCGGGCGGGCCGATCTTGTGGCGAGCATGTGCAAAGGTGCGGCGGCGATGGGTGCCGACGCGTTGCTGATCGAAGTGCATCCGAACCCCGCCGAGGCATGGAGCGATGGACAGCAGCAAGTGTCGTTGGAGTTGTTCAAGCAACTCATGCAGGAGCTGAAGCCGTTCATATTGGCGGCGGGGCGGGAGTAGGCCTGGCGTGCGGACGTGATCGTCCGCGCTCATTCCCAGCGAAAATTCTCAGGCAAAAACACAAATCGTCATTGGCGAGGCCGAAGGCGTTCCGGCACACTCGTGACACTCCAATGAACTTAAATTTCAAAGCGCTATTTGCGTGTCTGTTTGCTGTGCCGGCTTTGGTTCACGCCGCGTCGGGTCCCATTCGTGTCCTCTATCTTGGCAAGGAAAGTACCGACTCATCGAAGCATTGCCATGTGCTGATGCGCGATCTGGGGCGCGACGCGATCTGGTTTGATTACACGAGCGACCCGGGAATCGTGACCCCGGAGTGGATCGCGAAGTTCGACGCCGTGCTGCTCGATGCACCGAAGGAGGATTTCAAAGCGCTCGCGAATGTGTCCGCGACGAAAATTGTCACGATTGATTTCACGGGCGACGACAAAACTTCAGCCGCGAGCGGGAAAGAAAAATTACTAAGCAGCGTCGGCGACGCGCGGCGGAAAGCTTGGGAAGCGTTCGTCGCGCAACGCGAGCCGGAGAAACGCGAGGCGAACCCCAACGTCGCGAACTACGAGCGCCGGCCCGAGCCGATCACTTTCGTGCATCCGCTCTCTGTCAAAGGGAGCAAGGAGCGCACACAGGTGCCGGTGGATATGAGGCTCGAACTGTTCGCCGCTGAGCCGGAGATCGCGAAGCCAATCGCATTCGCTTGGGACGAGCGCGGACGTTTGTGGATTTGTGAAGCGAGGGATTATCCGCACGGCGTGAATGCGAATGGCGAAGGCAACGATGACATCAGGATTTGCGAAGACACCGACGGCGATGGCAAGGCCGACAAGTTTACCGTGTTCGCCGACAAGTTGAATCTGCCGACCAGCCTGGTGTTCGTGAACGGAGGGGTGATCGTCGCGCAACCACCGCGCTTCTTGTTTCTCAAAGACACGGACGGTGACGACAAGGCCGACGTGCGTCGCGAGATCATGACGGGCTGGGGCATCGGTGACACGCACGCGCAGGCGAACAACCTTCACTACGGTTACGACAACTGGCTTTATGGCTGCGTCGGTTACTCGGGCTTCGCTGGAGAGATTGGCGGCAGGCAAATGCGTTTTGCGCAAGGCACATTCCGTTTCAAGGCCGACGGTTCCGCCCTCGAATTCCTGCATCAATTCTCGAACAACTCCTGGGGCCACAGCGCGAATGACTCCGGCGACCAGTTCGGCGGCACCGCAAACGGCGCACCGATTTTTTACGGCGGCATTCCTGCGTCCGTCGTGCCAACCGGCACGCGCGTGATGACGGCGAAGAAGATCAACGTGGAAGACAAATGCCACACCATCACACCGAATTTTCGCCAGGTGGATGTGTTCGGCGGCTTCACGGCGGCGGCGGGCAGCGCGTTCATTTATTCGGCGAACATGCCGCTGCGGCTACAGGGCAAGGCGATGGTTTGCGAGCCGACGATGAAGGTCGTGGCGCTGATGGACGTGCAGCCGAGCGGTGGTGGTTACGTGGCGAAGGATGGCTTCAATCTCGTGGCGAGCAGCGATGAATGGATGTCGCCAGTGTTCAGCGAAGTGGGACCGGACGGCGCAGTGTGGTTCGCCGACTGGCAGAACTTCATCATTCAACACAACCCGACGCCAAATCTTGAACGCGGTGGCTACGTCGCGAAAACGGGCGCGGGCGGCGCGCACGAAAACCCGCTGCGCGATCACGCGCGCGGCCGCATCTATCGCGTGGTTTGGGAGAAGGCGCAGAAGCCGGCGATCACGTCGCTCGCGAAAGCGACGACGACTCAACTGGTCACCGCGCTCGGCAGTGACAATCAGTTCTGGCGGCTCACTGCGCAGCGATTGCTCGTCGAGGGAAAGAAGACGGACGCGACCGGGCCGCTGAAGACCACGGCGACCAACGCCGGCATCGCGGCGATTCACGCGCTGTGGACCTTGGACGGCCTTGGCCAACTTGACGACGCGACTCACAAGGCCGCGTTGCTCTCGGCGGATGCGAAGTTGCGTCGCAACGCGGTGCGTGCGCTCACGACCGATAAGCGCGGCGAGGGTTTGTTCTTCAGTGGCGGTGTGGTGAGCGATCACGACTTGATCACGCGTTGCGCCGCGTTGGTGAAGCTCGCTGAGTTTCAGACGACGAAGCAGATTCAAACGATGGTCGCGGGGCTTGCGAGAAATCCCGCGCTGAAATCTGACGAGTGGCTGGCCGAAGCCGTGCGGTTGCTGGTGAAACGGCACAAGGCGGACGTGTACAAGGAAGGTCCAAACCTGTTGCCAAATCCGAGTTTCGAAATCGTCGGTGCGGATGGATTGCCGGAAGGCTGGAAGCGGCGCGACTACGGGAATCGTCCCGCGAATGCGGGCGCGCAATGGGAAGTCGTGACGGGCGCCGACAACACGCGCACCGGCAGGAGAGCCCTCCGCTGCATCACGCGCGGCGATGGCGACACGAGCCTTTACGCCGACGTGACGCTGAAGACGAACACGATGTATCGCCTCGCCGGCTGGGTCAGGGCGCACGCGCTCCGAGGCAAAGTGAGTCTCAACGATCACATCGGCCGAGTGGAGACGGAGCGACTCACACGCGACGCCGCCGACTTCATTGAGGTGGAAACTGTTTTCAATAGCGGTGATCGCACGAAGGCGAGCATCAATATTTTGCACGTCGCTCGCGGCGATGGTTACTGGGATGACGTGAGGCTCTGCGAACTGTCGCCCGCTGAAGACGCTGGGAAAGTCGTTGCCGGTGATGTGCTGCGCGGCAAAACAATTTTCTACGAACACACTGCGCGTTGCGTCCTCTGCCATATATTGGCGAACGAAGGCAGCACCGTCGGCCCCGCGCTCGATGGCGTCGCCACGCGCAGCACGCCGGAGCATCGCCGCGAAAGTTTGCTCGAACCGAGCAAGGTGCTCGCGAAGGGCTACGAGAATCTCACCATGTCGCCGATGCCGCCAATGGGCGACATCTTCAGCCCGCAGGAGATCGAGGACATCATCGCGTTCTTGCAGACGCTGAAGTGAACCACGGAAGATGCGGAGCACACGGACCGGAATTCTTTCCGTGTCTTCAGTGGGTTCCGTGGTTGAAACTCGGTCGTGTCTCTCGAAGGCGTGGATAAGACCCGGCTGCGCGCGGCGCTTGAGCAAGCAACAACCGCGCTGCTGGCCGAGCGTAACGAACGCGGCTTTTGGGAAGGCGAACTCAGCAGCAGCGCGCTTTCAACTGCCACAGCGGTGACGGCGCTGGCGCTCGCGGTGAAACATGGCGCGATCTCCCAATCCGCAATCCGCGATCCGCGATCCGCAATCCAGTCTGCTCTTCGCTGGCTCGCTGAACATCAAAACTCCGACGGCGGCTGGGGCGACACGACGAAGAGTCTCAGTAACATCAGCACGACCACATTGTGTTGGGCGGCGTTCGGAGCGGCTGGTGCCGATGAGCCATTCGCCACGGCCGTGAGTGCAGCCGAGCGCTGGCTCAACGTGCCCCCGGCATCTTGCCGGGCGGAAACGTCAGACAAGTCGGCAGTCGCTCTCTCTTCCACATTACAGCCCGGCGAGATGCCGGGGGCACGCTCGCTCGCATCCACAATCATTGCGCGCTACGGAAAAGACCGCACGTTCTCCATCCCCATCCTTACGATGTGCGCGCTGGCGGGACGGCTGGGCAGTGGACCGGAGGCGTGGCGCGATGTCATTCCATTGCCGTTCGAACTCGCCGCGTTGCCGCACCAACTGTTCGCCGCGCTGCGCTTGCCCGTGGTGAGCTACGCGCTGCCGGCGCTGATCGCGATCGGGCTGGCGCGCCACGTTCATGCGCCATCGAAAAATCCTTTCGCGCGATGGGTTCGAAACGCAGCACGCGAAAAGGCGTTGCGTGTCCTCACGAAGATTCAGCCAGCCAACGGCGGTTTCCTCGAAGCGACGCCGCTGACGAGCTTCGTCACCATGAGTCTGGTCGCAAGCGGACTGGAGAAACATTTCGTGGCGCAAGAAGGATTGGGTTTTCTGCTGAAGTCGCAACGTGCGGATGGCAGTTGGCCGATCGACACGAATCTTTCCACGTGGTGTACGACACTGGCGATGGAGGCGCTTCCTCAATCCTCAATCCTCGATCCTCAATCCTCAATTTCCTGGCTGCTCGCGCAACAAAATCGCGTCGAGCATCCCTACACTCACGCCGCGCCCGGCGGCTGGGCGTGGACGGATTTGCCCGGCGGCGTGCCGGATGCGGATGACACGGCGGGCGCTCTGCTGGCGCTCGCGAAATTGCGGGGTGCGGGGTGCGGAGCACGGAATGAAGAGATCACGCGCGCGGCGGAAGCAGGGATTCGGTGGCTGCTTGATTTGCAGAACAGTGACGGCGGAATTCCGACGTTCTGCCGCGGATGGGGAGCGTTGCCGTTCGATCGAAGCAGTCCCGACATCACGGCTCATGCGTTACGGGCGTGGACGGAGTGGCGTCATAACGTCGATGGAGCGTTGGATCGGCGGATGCGCTTGGGCCGTCTTCGCGCCATTCGTTTTCTGGAAAAGGCGCAGCAGAGCGACGGTTCGTGGATTCCGCTGTGGTTCGGAAACCAACACGCTCCGCATGAGGAGAATCGAATTTACGGAACGGCACGCGTGGTGAAGGCGCTGGCGAATTACGGCGAGAGCACGAATGCATTTGCGCGCGCGATCACCTTTCTCGTCTCGTCACAACACAGGGGTGGAAGCTGGGGCAGTGCAAACGAGGGCTCGGTGGAGGAAACTGCGCTCGCAGTCGGAGCGCTGGCTGACGTGATGTACGCTGGCTCAACGGTGGAAGTGAGAGGCTCCATCGCACGCGGCGTGAATTGGCTCATGGACCGCATCGAATCCGGTGAGTGGCGCGAGCCTTCTCCGATCGGCTTCTACTTCGCGAAGCTGTGGTACTTTGAAACACTGTATCCGATGATCTTCGCGGTCGGAGCGCTGCGGGCTATAAGCGAACTACCATCGACGCCGGACTTGTGAGCGCTTCAATGCGAGGTATCATTGCGGCATGGTTCTTGAATCCATTCGCGAGTTGAACAAGGCGGTTCCGTTTCGGCCTTACCAGTTGCGTTTGACCAGCGGCACCGTCCATCAAGTGCCGCACCCGGATTTCATCGCCATTTCGGCCCGGGGCAGTTGGGTGATGGTTTCTGATTTGAATGAACATCCCTACTGGATCAGCACCATCCTGATTGAGGAAGTCACACCGTTGAAGACCCCCGCGAAAAACGGAAAAGAAAAGCGGCGGTCCTGAGACCGCCGCTTGCAATCAATTTGGGGGACTCGTGAAACCCGCCCCTCTTACGAAGTTCAGATGAATTCGTTGATCAGGTTTTCCAGGAATTCCTGGCGCCCGCTGGTGTTCGCGTCGGATTCGCCCTTCTTGAGCATGTAAGTCTCGAGCGATTCAAAGCTCTCTTTGCCTTCCTCGATGCGCTTGCCGAGGCCCTTGTCCCAGGACGAATAGCGTTGCTTGATGAATTCGCCGAGGCGTCCGTCTTTGCGAATGGCGGCGGCAATCTTCAATCCGCGTGCGAAGGCGTCCATGCCACCGATGTGCGCGTGGAACAAGTCCTCGGGCTCAAAACTTTCGCGACGCACCTTCGCATCGAAGTTCACCCCGCCAGTTGTGAATCCGCCGTACTTCAGGATGCTCAACATGCACTGCGTGGTGAGATAAATGTCCGTCGGGAACTGGTCCGTGTCCCAGCCGAGAAGGAGATCGCCAGTGTTCGCATCAATGCTGCCGAGTGCGCCCGCGGCGCCGGCAACTTCGAGTTCGTGCTGCATGGTGTGGCCGGCAAGCGTGGCGTGGTTCGTTTCAAGATTCAGCTTCAGGTGCGGCAACAGATCGAACTCACGCAGGAAGTTCAGGCACGCCGCTGCGTCGGAATCGTATTGGTGCTTGGTCGGTTCTTTCGGCTTGGGCTCGATGTAAAATTGGCCCTTGAAGCCGATCTTCTTTGCGTAATCGACGGCCATGTGGAGGAACTTCGCGAGATGTTCGAGCTCGCGCTTCATGTCTGTGTTCCAAAGCGTCGAGTAACCTTCGCGCCCGCCCCAGAACACGTAACCCTCGCCGCCGAGTTCGTGCGTCACTTCGAGCGCCTTCTTTACTTGCGCGCAGGCGAACGCGAAGACATCCGCGTTGCAACTCGTGCTCGCGCCGTGCGCGTAGCGTGGATGAACGAAAAGCTGCGCCGTGCCCCACAGCAGTTTGGCGCCCGTGCGCTTCTGCTGCTCTTTTAACAGCGCGACGATCGTATCCAGAAATTTGTTCGACTCACGCAGCGTCTTGCCGTGCGGCGCGATGTCGCGATCGTGGAATGCGTAAAATGGTGAACCGAGTTTCTGGCAGATCTCGAAGAACACCGGCACGCGCGCCTTCGCGAGATCGATTCCCTTCAGTCCCTTTTCCCAGGGACGAATCGCGGTCGGCACGCCGAACATGTCCGCGCCCGCGCCACACATCGTGTGCCAATACACGACGGAAAAGCGCAGGTGCTCGGCCATGGTTTTGCCTTCGACCTTCTCGTTCGCGTTGTAGTGCTTGAACGCGAGCGGGTTCTTGGATTTCGGGCCTTCGAATTTGATCCGGCTGATTTTCGGGTATGCGTCTGACATAAATTTGGAGTCAAAGTTTGGTGGAACAGACGAAACTGCCGCAAGCGCATTGTAAACAAAAAGAGGCATTCGTTGCCGAATGCCTCCCCGAATTTGTTTTCGCCACGAATCAGAACGTGTACGAGACACCCGCCACCAGAAACGGTGTGGTGGAGAGGTCGAGCGAGATTTTGCGCCCCTTGCCGCTGGCTTCGTAGCTCGTCATGCCCTGAAACTGTCCGCCGCCGAAGATGCTCCACTTCTGATCAATTGCGTATTTCAACGTGGCACTGAGGTATCCGCCCACGAGGAAATCGACTTCGTCCACGCTTCCGTGTTCGCGGCGCGTGGTGCCTGCCGAGGGGATGGCGACCACTTCGTTGAAGTTCAAATGACCATCCATGACGCCGACCGCCACGCCTGCGCTGATAACCGCGCTCCACTTATCGGCAAACGGAATTTCGAAATACGGCCCCATGTGAAAATAATAAAAGTCGCCGTCGAAACCGCGCGTGCCGGTGATCGGATTTTTTGTGATGGTGCGAGCGGGCGTGTCTTCGATCTCCGAGTTTGGTCCGTCAAACGTACCTGCGAAACCGGGATACTTGCTGTTCGGTTCGCCACCCACCCACGGCGGATGAACACCATTGAGGTTGTAAGCGTCCGTGATCGTGCGCGTGCCAAAAGGTGAGGCGCCGCTATCTTCGATTTCGATAAACGTCCAACCGAACGCCGCTTCAAGGCCCCAGGTCCACTTGTTGTCTTTGTTGCGGCCCAACTGCCGATTAAACGTGAGCTGGAACCCATGCTGTGGATCGCCCTCCACATCCTTGATGGTGCCTCCGGTCGACCGCGTGCTGTGCATCAACAAGCGATCGTTCGGCAGATCGACCTGGCTTTCATTCTTGTATCCCCAAAATCGTGTGAAGCCGCCGTCGTTCCCGGTCCGATCAACTCGATTGTAGCCATCGTCGTAAAAGCGATCGACACCGCCGCCCGTTGCCGGACCGGCACTGCCGCTTCCTGCCGGATTCACGCGAGAAAAGTCCGCCTTGAAGTTCCAGCCCGCAGCGTAACCCACGCTGATGCGGTTCAGGTTCTCTTTCGGTTCCTCGAGCCGGACGCGAGAGATGGGATCGTTGTCCGCTGCGTAAAGCGGCACGAGCGGCACCAGGAACAGCGACGCGAGAGCGAGAGGACGATGGGATGTGTGCGTATTCATAGATTAATTACCGGAGATGCTGACGACGGTCGCAGGTGAATGCGTTTCCATGCGGCCGATGCTTTGTGCGTTTCATCGAAACTGTGACGGCTGTGATGGGTGCGAATTCAACGCAGAACCGGCGGCGCGTCAATCGCAATGCTCTCCGCACGTACAGGAACATCAGTTCGATTTGCATACAAAACTTCACTCGAGGGTCACGGGACAAGCAGCACGCGATAAAACCGATGCGGCACAGCCTTCTCGGAATTCCAGCCGCACACAGCGCCCGTGCCATGCACCGGCGTCGGGTCAGTCACCCATTGCCGCAAGTCATCCGAGCATTGGAGGTAATACCAGTGTCCGCTCGTGGACTCGAACGTGACGCCGAACTGATCACCAGCGACGGGAAGTATCTTCGGCGCAATGGGCGTCGGCTTGGTGTAGGGCAGCGGCACCGCCACGATATTCGGGTTCGGCACCGAACGCTTATTCGGCACGTAGTATTGGATCAGCACCTCGACAGTGCCGCCCGCCGTCACCGGGGTCGCTTTGTCGACATACGGCACGCCGTGACTATTGGTCCCAGCCGCATTCCAAACACTGTTCGTCGTATCGATGTCGATGAATACCCGCACGCCGTTTGGCCACGTCTCCGCAGACAGGTTCGAGACGGTGAGGTATTGCTCGAACAAACCGTTCTGCCGATTCAGCACCACCGGACCGGGCGCGAAGAACATGTTCGTGGTGACGAAGATCGTGACGACAGACGACGTCGTGCTCTGTCCGCAGAAGTCCGTCGCCACCGCGCGCAGGCCGTTGCTGCCAAGCGGCACATTTGCCCAGATGAAAAAGTAGGGCGCGTTGCTCACCGTGGTGAGCAGGTTTGAATTCCCATAAAACTGCACGCTGGCCACGCCGCCCGCGTCGAACGCCGTCGCGACAATCGAGATCGTCGCCGGGACGATGAACACCTGATTGTTCGTCGGGGAAACGATGCTCACCACCGGTGACGTCGTGTCCGTGACCGTAACGACCTGATGACACGTGTTGCTGTTGCCGCAAGTGTCCGTTGCGCTCCAAACACGCGTCGCGACGTACGAACCGCCGCACAGGTAATTCGTCGTCGTGCTCAACACTGCAACCGTGAAACTGCTGAGATCGCTCACCGTTGGCGGATCAAATGTCCAACTCACTCCCGCCTCGACGGATTTGTTCGATGAACACGCTATCGTCGGCGCCGTGCGGTCGAGCACCGTCACCACCTGGCTGCACTGATTGCTGTTCTCGCAAGCATCCGTCGCACGCCATGTGCGGATCGCGACGTAGCCGTTGCCGCACGTGCCGGCGTTCGTCACCGTGCTGAGAATCGAAACAGTGGCGCCGCTCAAGTCGGTCGCGGTCGGGGGATCAAACGTCCACGCCGCACCGAGTTCCACCACCTTGTTCGGCGCAGCCGTGAGCGTTGGCCGAGTGGTGTCCACGATGATCACGAGCTGGCTGCACTCGGCAGTGTTGCCGCATTGATCGGTCGCGCGCCAGGTGCGCGTCGCATTGAAGGTGTTTCCGCACAACGGATTCGTGACGGTGTTCACGACGATGAAGTTCGTGCCGCAACCACCAATCACTGTCGGCGCATCAAAATTCCATGACAGCCCGAGCTCGATCGTCTTCGTGTTCGCACAGAGCAGCGCGATCGGCGGCGATGTCACCGTCACGCTTACGACCGGCGACGTGCTGCTGAGTCCGCCATCATCCGTCGCCGTCGCGGTGAACGAATAAATGCCGGGCAACAAGTTGCTCAACGCAATCGTGTAAGGCGAATTCGTGAACGACCGCAGCAGGTTGGTGCCGTGGAACAGATTTACATTCGTCACGATGCCGTCGAGGTCCGACGCCGTCGCTGACACGTTGAAGTTCGCCAAAGCGACGAAGAACGTTCCGTTCGTCGGGCTCACGATGCGGACTTCCGGAGCGTCGTTCACGGGCGTGACGCTGATCGTTACGATGGCGACGCCGCTCGTGCCTTTGCCGTCGGTGGCGCGATACGTGAAGTGGTCGGTGCCGAAAAAATTCGTCTTCGGCAAGTAGGTGAAGCCGCCGTTCGTGTTCAGTTGCAGTACACCGTTCGTCGTGGTGCTTACGAGAATGGCGCGCAAGGAAGCGATGTCGTCATCCACGTCGAAATCATTGGTCAACACGCCACTCGCCGCAGGAACCAAGAGCAGGTTGTCTTCGGCGATGGTGTAGTTGTCTGCAACGGCAATCGGCGCATCATTCACCGGCTTCACCGTGATCGTCACCGTGGCCGGCGCCGAAGTCAGGAGGGTGTCGCTCGCGCGATAAGTGAAAATGTCGGTGCCATTGAAGTTCGGATTCGGCGCGTAGACGAACGAGCCGTTGGGATTCAGCACCACTGCGCCGTGTGCCGGCGGTGTCACAAGCAGGGTCGTGAGAGTGTCACGGTCGAGATCGGCGTCATTGCCAAGCACACCCGGCGCATTGATCACGAGCGTCGTGTCTTCGTTGACGGTGTAGCTATCCGGCGCGGCGACCGGCGCACGATTCAGAATCGTCAGGACGGCGCAATTCGTGATCGGCGCACCGCACGTGCCGCTGATCACAACACAGTAAGGGCCGGCTTGGTTGGTTGTGAAGTTATTGAGCGAGAGAGTGCTGCCAGTGCCGACCAGTGCGCCCTTGAAAAACCATTGGTAGCTGATCCCCGTCCCTATCGCGTTGATGCTGAAGGTCGCATTGCTGCCGACGAAACTGGTCTGGTTCGCTGGCGGCGTGTTGACAACCAGGCTCTGGTTCACCGTCAGCGTCGCGCTGTTGGTGAGCGTCTGACAACTGCTACCGATGATGAGCGAGTAGATGCCGGCGTTGCTCACTGTCACATTCGGGAAGGTGAGGTTGCGATTGGTCTGGCCGACGAGATTCACGCCGTCTTTGCGCCATTGGTAGGTGAACGCGGCGCAGTTCGAAGCGGTCACGCTCCACGCCACTGTTGAGCCGGAGCAGGCGGTTTGGTTAGTCAAACCGAAGACATAGATGTTCGTCGGCGGACGGCAGATGATCGACGAAATTGCGTTGAACAGCGCCGTGAGTTGCGCCGAGTTGGTGGTGTAAAAATAATCGTTCGTGCTCGAAGCAATCGCCGCCATGAGCGCGTGGTCAACGTCGCCGAGGCCCACGGTGAAGACACGCGTGCCGGCGTTCTTGGCAATCGTCGCCTGATAAATCGCGTTGCTGCCCGTGTCGCCGGCAGTCGGCAAACCGTCGGACATCACTACGAGCACTGGGAGTGCGTTGGAGTTGTGGCGCGTGGTCGCGAGCTCGGCCTGGCCAACGGCGATGCCGCAACTGATGCAGGTGTAACCATTGGCGCCGGGCAGCAGGTTGATCGCGTCGTAGAGCGAGCTGGCCGAGTTGGTCAACACGCGGTCCAACGTGGCGGAAGAGTTATACGACACGAGCGCGGCGCGATCGTTGGTCACGCCGAACTTCAGGTTCTTTACGAAATTGCTGCCCGCCGTCTTCGCGTCCGCGAATGGCTGGCCCTGCATGGAGCCGGAACGATCGATCACCAGCGCCACGTCCACAGCCGGAAAGCAGTAGTCGACCATCAGGGTGGCGCTCTGCGTCACACTGTTGCATGGGCCGCTCACGACGACGGTGTAAGTTCCAGCGTTCGTCACGCTAAGATTGGTGAGCACGAGCACGCTGCTCGTTTGGCCGATGATGTTCGTGCCGCCCTTCTTCCATTGATACGTTATGGGACCGCTGCCCGAGGCAGTGGTGCTGAAGATCACCACGCCGCCGACAGAACGCATCACGCTCGTCAGGGCCGTCGCAGTGACAGGCGTGTTCATCGTGAGCGTCGCGCTGCTCGTAATCGGGCTGCCAGTTGCGCCACTGACGACGACCGAATAGGTGCCCGCCGACGCTGCACTCAAATTTGCCAGCACCAACGTGTTGTTTGTCTGGCCCACAAGAGCATTGGTTCCAAAGCGCCATTGATAGCGCAGGGCCGTTCCCGTCGCCGTGACGCTGAACGTCGCTGTTGCGCCGGAACACACCGTCGTGTTCGTGGGAGCTTTCGTGATGCTGACCGCCAACGGGTTCACCATGATCGTGGCCGTGGCCACGCCAGAAGTCAGTCCGCCATCACTCGCCTTGTAGGTGAAACGGTCTGTGCCGAAGAAGTTGCTGTTCGGGCGGTAGGTGAACGCGCCATTGGTGCTGAGCGCGAGCACGCCATTGGTCGTCGTCGACACCAGCACGGCACGCAGGACGTTGCCGTCCGCATCGGTGTCATTCGCCAGCACACCCGGCGCGGCGTTGGAGAGCACCGTGTTGATTGTGACGGAGTAAGCGTCGTTGTTGGCGACTGGCGCCCATCCAAACGACATCCCGGCGAACGCGAACCACGCGATCACCAGTAACGTGCGGACCCTGATTTCTTTCATGTCCATAGCGAAGACTTCTGTGGCGTAAATGAAGCCAGATCGGCATGGGTAGATGCAATCAAAGCGCTGTGAGAGCTTCTACGCGACGTTCGTTGGGTAGAATTACGAAGGCACAACAGAACTTCTACGCGAAGCAGGCCGCGCTTTGCCGTATCAAGGAAACATCAGCACGCGGTAGAACCGGCAACGGTTTGCGCCAGCAGCATTCACCACCGCCGGCGCGCCGCTTCCAGTGATCAGGCCCGGCAACGTGCGCCACTGCGCCAGATCTTCGGACCATTCGATCAGGTAGAGCTGCCCACGCACCGTGTTGAAGCGGAATGGTGCGCCCGCGCTGGAACCCGACGCGATCAAGGTCGGCGCGGGTGGGACCGGCTTCACAAACGGCAGCGGTTCGGCGGAGAGCTGCACGACCGGCACGGCACGGACGTTCGGCACATAGTATTGCACCAGAACGTCAATGAAACTCCCCGATGCGGCCGGCGTATGAACGTCGATATAAGAGACGCCGAGCTTGTTCGTGCCCGTGGCATTCCAGACCCGGTTCGTTGTGTCGTTGCCAAGCGAGACAAAAAGCCGCACGCCAGCCAGGAAATCCTGCGGTGTCGGATTGCTGATCCGCACGTGCTGCTCGTTGTCCTCGGCTGTGGCTGCCTCTTCGAACGCAACGAGCACAAGCATTCCAGTGTCAATGCCCGCCTTAACGACCCCATCAATCGTGACGCTCGCTGAAATGACACGCTGGATGACGGCTCGCATGGTTATTCCAAACGAAGGTTTTTCTCGCCGTCGTTCACGCACCGGGCGAAGGGCGGAGGCGATGTGATCGTGTGTTGCATCCCGGATTGTTGGCGCTCAGTGAAATTGATTTTCAATTTCTGATTTCACGCGCCGCTCCTTACCCTCGCGACGTGGTTGCCCGTGTCACACTCGAGATCGCGCTTCGCAAGGAGTTCGATTACGCCATCCCGCCTGAACTGGCGGGCATGGTAGAAGTGGGCACCCGCGTGAAAGTTCCCTTCGGCCCGCGCCAGGTAAACGGCTGCGTCACGGCGCTGATCGAGCAAAGCACACACACGAACCTGCGCCCGATCACGAAGATCATCAGCGCGACGAGCCTCGTGACCGCAAAGGTGCTCAAGCTGGCGCGCTGGATCGGCGAGTATTACTGCTGCGCGCCGGAGATCGCGCTCAAGAGCGTGTTGCCGGAAAGCGTGCGGAAGGAAGACGCGAGCTGGCGCGAGCGATTGTTCGCGCGCATCACACCGCGCAATGCAAGTGACGTCCCGAAGCTCACCACGCGCCAGCAGGATATTTTCAACATCATCGAGGAATGGCGCGAGTTGCCGCTGCGCCGCTTGCTTGACCTCTCCGGTGCGACGACGGAAACGATCCGCAAGCTCGAAGACAAGGGCCTGATCGTGATCGCACCGCAGATTGACGAGCGTGATCCCTACGCCCACGAACACATTCTCCCCACCGAGCCGTTGAAGGTGAATGCGGAACAAGCCGTGGCGCTGGCGCGCATCACCGCGGCGCTCGATCAACGTGCCCCCGGCATCTTGCCGGGTCCGCACTTCGGCATTGGAACCAGTTGCTCGTTATCGAACAGCGCCCGGACCCGGCAGGATGCCGGGGGCACGTCAGGGATCTTCTTCAACAAAGATACGCCAGTGAGCAAATACTCCGGCTGGCTCCCGCATTGGCGGCAGTCAGGCAAGGTTTACTTCGTGACGTTTCGCCTCGCTGATTCCGCAGCGCAATCCGATCTGGCGAAATGGGAAGAAGAGAAGCGCATCTGGAAATCATTTCATCCCGAGCCGTGGAACGATGCTGACTGGGCTGAGTACCACGAGCGGTTCACCGAGAAAATCGAGGCGCTCCTCGACGCCGGTCATGGTTCGTGCGTTCTCGCAGATCCGCGCGCTGCGAGTGTGGTTGAACGTGCGCTGCGCTTCTTCGACGGGGAGCGCTACTGGCTCGGCAGTTACGTCGTCATGCCGAATCACGTGCATGTGTTGGTGCAACCGGCGCCGAATCACACGCTCACCTCGATCCTTCATTCCTGGAAATCGTTCACCGCCAAGGAAATCAATGCCTTGCTGGGAACCGATGGCAGTGTTTGGCGGAACGAATATTTCGATCATATCGTCCGAAGCGAATCGCAGCTTCGGAAGTTCATCACCTACATCTCGGAAAATCCCGGCAAGGCAAAGCTGACGCAGGGTTTTCGACTGGGTGCTGGGGCTTTCGAGAGTGCCCCCGGCATCTTGCCGGGTCGGGACGTGAGTGACGCAACGAGCGGCTCGCTATCAGCCAGCGCTCCGGCCCGGCAAGATGCCGGGGGCACTTTTCTCCTCCACGGCGTCACCGGCTCCGGCAAAACGGAAGTGTATCTCCAGGCCATCGCGCACACGCTGCAGCAGGGAAAAGGCGCGATCGTGCTCGTGCCGGAAATCTCGCTGACGCCACAGACGGTGGAGCGATTTAAGGCGCGATTCAGTTCCGGGCCGCTGCGCACGCTCGTGGCTGTGTTGCACTCGCACCTCTCTGCGGGCGAGCGTCATGATGAATGGCACAAGATTCGCCAAGGCCGCGCCCGCATCGCCATCGGCGCCCGCTCGGCGATCTTCGCGCCGGTGGATCCGCTCGGGCTCATCATCGTGGATGAAGAACACGAGCATTCTTACAAGCAGGAGGAATCGCCGCGGTATCACGCGCGCGATGTGGCGGTGGTGCGCGGACAATTTGAAAACGCCGTCGTCGTGCTCGGCAGCGCCACGCCTTCGATGGAAAGTTTTTACAACGCCAAGCGCGGTAAATACGAACTCCTCGAGCTCACCATCCGCGTGGACAACCAGAAGATGCCTGTCGTGCGCGTCGTGGACATGCGCAGCGAAGCGCGCAAGCAAAAGGGCACGCCGATCTTTTCACTTCAACTGAAGGAAGCGATCACGCAACGGCTCGAACGGCGCGAGCAGACGATTCTGTTTTTGAACCGGCGCGGCTTCTCCACCTCGTTGCAGTGTCCCAAGTGCGGTTACGTCGCCAACTGTCCGAACTGTTCGGTGTCGCTCACGTTCCATCGGCGCGCGGCGAAGTTGCTGTGTCACATCTGCGGACACTCAACGACTGCGCCGAGTGTTTGTCCGGAGAAAAGTTGTCGCAACCCGGAGATTCGTTACTCCGGCATCGGCACGGAGAAGGTCGAGGACACGCTGGCGAAATTGTTTCCGCACGCGCGCACAACCCGGATGGACTCGGACACGCTGAAGCGAAAGGAGGATTACCGCCGCATCCTCGGCGATTTTCGCGCGGGCAAGATCGACATCCTCGTCGGCACGCAAATGATCGCAAAGGGCCTGCACTTCCCGAACGTGACACTGGTCGGGATCATTTACGCCGACCTGTCGCTCCACATGCCGGACTTCCGCGCGGGTGAACGGACGTTTCAATTGCTCACGCAAGTCGCGGGGCGCGCCGGGCGCGGCGATGTCGAAGGTGAAGTTTTCGTTCAGGCCTTCACGCCGTTTCATCCCGCAATCCAATACGCGCGCCGCCACGACTTCGTGGGCTTCTACGATCAGGAGATCGAGTTTCGCGAACAACTGAAGTATCCGCCGCTCGCGCGAATCGCGTTGCTGACGTTGCGCGGGCGCAACGAAGACAAAGTGCGGCTGAGCGCGGATCACCTGCGCGCGGAGTTCGAGAAATCCATCGCCTCATCTCCAAGTCCCCTCGTCCCCAAGCCATCGAGCAGTGGACAGGGAGACAAGGGGACAGGGGGACTTGGAGACTTGGTGATCGCCGGGCCGGCGCCGGCGCCGCTCGCACGGGCGGAAACTTTCTATCGCTATCAACTCATGCTGAGGACGCGCGCCATGTCGCAACTCAGCCGGCGCATCGCCACTCTTCAGGAGACGCTCACGCTGGCGGATGACGTGACGATGACGGTGGACATCGATCCGGTGAATCTGGCGTAACGTGCCCCCGGCATCTTGCCGGGTCCGGGTTCCGTGACTCAAGTTGGCAACTCCCTTTCGACTTGCGCCTCCGCCCGGCAGGATGCCGGGGGCACGTTCTTGTGGAGTTCCGCCGCTTGCCGCGTATAGTCCGCCGGAATTTATGAAACGACTTTTTCTCACGCTCACGCTCACGCTTGCATCGCTCACGGCGACCTCCGTTCATGCCCAAGGCGGACCGCCCAACACTGGCATCAACGCGTCGCTGCTCCGCATGTTCGGCGACACGAAATTTTTCAGCGCAAAAGGCGATCTCCGAATGAGCGATGACAACGGGAAAGCCATTTCATCGATGCCAGTCAGTTGGGCATTGCTGGATGGAAAACTGCGCGCCGACATGGACCTGAGCCAGATGCAAGGTGGCGCAATGCCGCCGCAGGCCACAGCCATGTTGAAACAGACCGGCATGGACAAGATGCAGTTGCTCATCATGCCGGAGAGCAAAACCACGCTGTTCATCTACCCGGGACTGGAAGCCTACGCCCCGGTGCGCGACAACGATGTAGCGACTGCTGAGGAGAAAGTGGAAACCACCGACGTTGGCAAGGAAGAGGTGGACGGCCATCCCTGCGTGAAAAAGAAAATGAGCACGACCGACGCGAAGGGGAAAGTGCAGGAGGCGTTCATCTGGTCGGCGACGGATTTGAAGAACTTCCCCATCAAGATGGAGATGAAGCAGAAGAAGAACACGGTGCTGATCCATTTCGAGACGCCGTCGTTTCAGAAGCCGGACGCCAAGCTCTTCGAGGTGCCTGCGAACTACACCAAGCACGACAGCATCCAGGGCCTGATGCAATCGGCGATGATGAAGATGTTCGGCGGAGCGAAGTGAGCAAAGTGCCCCCGGCATCCTGCCGGGCTCACGCGCTCGTTATTCTCAGGAGCCGCTTATTCCCAAAGGCCGGACCCGGCAAGATGCCGGGGGCACAATAAAAGAAACCGGGCGTCGTTTTCACGACGCCCGGCCAACCCAAACAACCAAACGGACCCCCTTTTCGCCTTGCGGCGCCCACACATCGCGCCTTGCGCGCGGCGTGTTGCATAACGTCCCTGCCAAACGCGAGGCGTTACGCACGTTGAGACGCGACCAGGCAAAAAATGTTCAAACGTTTCTGGCCCGATTTTTCACCGGCGCGACTCGTGTGATTGAACGCTCGCGTTCATGAAAAGTTGCGCGCCATTCTCAAGCAAATGCGAATCACCAATCTGAACCCGGACAAAGACATCGGCGCCAGCGCGTGGATGCTCGAACTCGAAGGCCATCGCCTGTTGATGGATACCGGCGTGCATCCGAAACTCGAAGGGCACGGCAGCCTGCCGCTGTTCAAGGCCGTGGACAAACTCGATGTCGATGCGATCGCCATTTCGCATTGCCATCACGATCACGTGGGCGCACTGCCGGTGGCCATGCGCCACTTCTCCCGTGCGCACGTGTTCATGACGGATCTGAGTTTCCTCATCGTCGAACGCGTGCTGCACAACTCGGTCAACGTCATGCAGCGGCAGAAGGAAGAACTCGGCATTCAGGAGTATCCGCTCTACACACACGACGAGTTGGATGAACTCTCGTCAACCTTCACGGCGTGCCGGTACAACCGGCAGTTCGAGTGGGCGGCGTATCACAAGTCGCGCACCGGCGGAGTTTCACCGACGCTGGAATTTCTTGATGCCGGCCACGCACTCGGCGCGGCGGGCATGATGGTGCGCGGGAAGAAACAGACGCTCTTTTACACCGGCGATGTCTGCTTCCACGATCAAACGATCCTGAAGGCCGCGCGGTTCGACGATGTGAAGGCCGATGTGTTGATCATGGAAACAACCCGCGGCGCACGTGAGCCGAAGCCGGGGTTCACGCGCGACGCAGAAATTCACCGTCTCGGTGATGCGATCAAGCGCGCGTTAAAACGTGGCGGATCGGTGTTGCTCCCGGTGTTCGCACTGGGACGCACGCAGGAAATTCTGGCCGTGCTCTCGATCCTGATGCGTGAGGGCTCTTTGAAGCGGCAGCAGATTTTTATCGGCGGACTCGGGCGCGTCTTCACCGAGATCTACGATCTCGAAGCGCATCGCACTCATCGCAACCTCAGCAGCCTGCGTCTCGATGAAGCGTTGGAGCTTTCGGTGCTCGATCGCAAGACCCTCGACGGAATGAAACTGAATGGCCGCATCTTTGTGATCACCGCCGGGATGATGACTGAGAAAACTCCCGCGCATGAACTCGCGGCGCGAATGGTCGGCGAAGCGCGCCACGCGATCTTCTTTGTCGGCTACGCTGATCCAGACAGTCCGGGCGGACGGCTCAAAGCGGCGAAGCACGGCGAAACATTCGTCTTCAGCCCCGGCACCGGCGAACTCGTGAAGAACTGCGAAATGGACGACTTCGACCTGAGCGCACACGCGAATCGCGAGGAGTTGCTCGAGTTCGTCGGCAAGGTCAGCCCGCACACGGTTTTCCTTGGGCACGGTGATGAACCGGCGCGGGCGTGGTTCGAGCAACAGATTCGCGCGCGATATCCAAAGATGAAAATTCATCAGGCACAGCCCGGTGTGACGATCGAAGCGTGATGTTTTGCACCACCAGCCGGGACGGCCAGTGGACGGTTGGCAGCCGGGACGGCTGCCCCACTAACGCATTCCTCGCGGCGGGATATTCCTTGGCGCATGCCAATCTTCGCCGCATCGTTTAAGCGCCCGCAGCGACGCGTATGATTGAATATCACCAACTGCTTCGACTCGTGTTGGAGCAAGGTAAATACAAGGCCGACCGCACTGGCACAGGCACGTTCTCCGTGTTTGGCGCGCAAGCGCGGTTTCCGCTCCAGCAAAGCTTCCCGCTCCTCACGACCAAGAAGGTGCATCTGAAGTCGATCCTCTACGAACTGCTCTGGTTCCTCCGCGGCGACACCAACGTGAAGTGGCTCAACGAACACGGCGTGACGATCTGGGACGAGTGGGCCGATAAGGACGGCAACCTCGGCCGTGTCTATGGCGCGCAATGGTGCGACTGGCACACAGCGGACAACCGCTCGATCAACCAGATCGACGGCGTGATCGACCAGATCAAGCGCAACCCCGACTCGCGCCGGCTCATCGTGAGCGCGTGGAACGTCGGCGAGATCGAGCAGATGGCGTTGCCGCCGTGTCACACCATGTTTCAATTCTTCGTTCAGGAAGGCGAGTTGAGCTGCCAGCTCTACCAGCGCAGCGCGGACTTGTTTCTCGGCGTGCCGTTCAACATTGCCAGCTACGCGCTGCTCACGCTGATGGTGGCGCAAGTCACCGGACTGAAACCCGGCACATTCGTTCACACGTTCGGCGACTTGCACCTTTACTCGAACCACCTTGAGCAGGCGAAGCTGCAACTCACCCGCGAGCTGCGCCCCCTCCCAATCATGAAGCTGAATCCCGCGGTGAAGAACATTCACGACTTCAAGTTCGAGGATTTCGAACTCGTCGGCTACGATCCGCATCCGGGCATCAAGGCTCCGATTGCCGTTTGACCACGCGATTTCAACTCCATAGCCTCGCGCGCATTGAAGGATTCCGTCGAAAGCTATCTTGAGGAGTTGGCCGCGGTGCGAGCTTCCGGCGCCGCCACGAAGGAAACCTCAGGCTACACTCCGCTGGCCAATCTCCTCAACGCCATCGGCCCGTCGCTCAAGCCCAAGGTCCGCTGCATCATCCAACTCACGAACAGCGGCGCCGGTCTGCCGGACGGCGGATTCTTCACGCCCGACCAGCTCAAGCACGCCGATGAAGAGAAACCTTTGCTTGGCCAGAAACCGTCGCGCGGTGTGGTCGAAGTTAAATCGACCGGCGATGACCTCGACAAAACTTCGCAGTCGAAACAGGTCGCCGATTACCTCGCGCATTACGGGCTGCTCCTGCTTACGAACTATCGCGAGTTCCGCCTGCTCAAGCGCGACGGCGGCAAACCTGTTCAACTTGAAACATTTTCTCTCGCGGAAAGTGAAGCCGCGTTCTGGAGCGCCGCCGCGCATCCACGCAAAACGGCGGACGCGCTGGGCGAACGCCTCGCCGAATATCTCAAGCGCGTGCTGCTCCACGCCGCGCCGCTGAACAATCCCAAGGACGTGGCCTTCTTCCTCGCCTCGTATGCGCGCGATGCCCGCGCCCGTGTGGAAGGCGCGGGTGATCTGCCCGCGCTCACCGCAGTCCGCACCGCGCTGGAGGAGGCGCTCGGCATGAAGTTCGAGGCGGAGAAGGGCGAACACTTCTTCCGCTCCACGCTCGTGCAGACGCTGTTCTACGGCGTGTTCTCCGCGTGGGTGCTTTGGCACAAGGAACAAACGTGCCGCCAGCATCCTGCTGGCAACCCGGATGCCGGCAAGATGCCGGCGGCACATTTCGATTGGAAATCCGCCGCGTGGACACTCCACGTCCCGATGATCAAGGCGCTGTTCGAGCAGGTCGCCACGCCGACCAAACTCGGCCCGCTCGGACTCGTGGAAGTGCTCGACTGGACCGCCGCCGCGCTCAACCGCGTGGACCGCGCCGCGTTCTTCGAGAAATTTCTGGAGACGCACGCCGTCCAGTATTTCTACGAACCGTTCCTTGAAGCCTTCGATCCCGAACTGCGCAAGGAACTCGGCGTCTGGTACACGCCGCCGGAGATTGTGCAATACCAGGTCGCCCGCGTGGACGCCGCGCTGCGCGAGGAACTGGACATTCCCGACGGCCTGGCCGACCCGCGCGTCTTCGTGCTCGACCCTTGCTGCGGCACGGGCGCGTATCTCGTCGAGGTGCTGCGGAAAATAGGCGAGACGCTCGCGGCCCGTGGCGAAGGCGAGGCCATGAATTCTGCGGACGTGAAGAAGGCGGCGTGCGAAAGAGTCTTCGGCTTTGAATTGCTGCCCGCGCCTTTTGTCGTGGCGCATTTGCAGATGGGCTTGCTGCTCCAAAGTCTTGATGTGCCGCTCGACGACGCGAAGAATGAACGCGCCGCGATTTATCTCACCAATGCGCTCACCGGCTGGGAGCCGCCGACCGAAGAAGCGAAGAAGCAACTCACGTTCACCATCCCGGAGTTCAAACAGGAAAAGGAAGCGGCGGATGCCATCAAGCAGGAGAAGCGCATCATCGTCATCCTCGGCAATCCGCCCTACAACGGCTTTGCCGGTCTCGCCGTGGAAGAAGAACGCGACCTGAGCAGCGCCTACCGCACCACCCAACGCGCGCCCGCACCGCAAGGCCAGGGCTTGAACGATCTCTACATCCGTTTCTTCCGTATGGCCGAGCGGCGCATCGTGGAGAAGTCCGGCGAGGGCATCATCAGTTTCATCTCGAACTACTCGTGGCTCGATGGACTCTCGTTCACCGGAATGAGGGAGCGGTATCTTGAAGTTTTCGATTCCGTGACGGTGGATTGTCTGAACGGCGACAAATACAAGACCGGCAAAGTCACGCCCGAAGGCAAGCCCGACCCCAGCGTGTTCTCCACCGAATCGAACCGCGAAGGAATCCAAGTCGGCACGGCCATCGCCATTCTCGTTCGTAGCGGCCGACGTAAGGAGGCTCAAACTTCCGGGAAGAAAAGTAAGAGCCTCCTTACGTCGGCTGCTACGAAAGAAATTTCCTTCCGCCATCTGTGGGGCAAAGACAAGCGCGCGGAGTTGCTGGAATCGCTGGACGAGCCGAAGAAGAAAATCTACGAGAAGCTGAAACCGCCAGTGGAAGTCGGCCTGCCGTTTCTCCCGGCAAGGACGCAAATCAATTTCTTCAAATGGCCGCTGTTGCCGAAACTTTTCCCCGTCTCTTTTCCCGGCGTGAAGACGAGCCGCGACGAATTCCTCGTGGACGTGGACAAAGACGCGCTTGCCGAGCGGATGGAAAAATACTTCGACCCGAAAGTCAGCCACGAGGAAATGCATCGCTACGCACCGGGCATAATGGAGAACACGGCGCGCTTCAAAGCTGAATTGGTCCGCGAAGAATTGTGCCAGCGCGGCCTCTTGAAAAAGAACATCGTCCGCTATTGCTATCGTCCGTTCGATGTCCGTTGGCTGTATTGGGAGCCGGAAACAAAGCTGCTTGATGAAAAGCGGACGGAGTATTTCCTGCAAATCTTTGAAGGCAACTTGTGGTTGAGCGCCGGGCAGCGGAATCGGAAGGAAGATTTTTATCAGCCACAGGTCACATCGGTTTTAGCTGACCACCACATCGTTGAATCCAACGTGGGGATGTTCCCGCTCTGGTTGAAACCCAACCCCGATCCGGCGTCGTTGTTCGATCGCGTTTCAGACGGAAAACCAAAAACAAACTTGACCGATGACGCGAAGGAATATCTCGCGGACTTGCGCTTGGGCAACAAGCCGGAGGAATTGTTCTACCACACGCTGGCCATGCTTCACGCGCCGGAGTACCGCGCGGAGAACGCAGGCGCGTTGCGGCAGGATTGGCCTCGTGTGCCGCTGCCCAAGTCGCGCGAAGCCTTGCTCGCCTCCGCCAAACTCGGGCGACAAGTTGCCGCGTTACTCGACACGGAGAATCCGGTCGTTGGCGTTACGGCGGGCCAGGTGCGTCCAGAGTTGATCAAGATCGCCGTCGTCGTGCGACTGACCCGCGAGCCGTTAAATCTTTCCATCACCGCCGGCTGGGGCCACGCAGGACAGGGCGGCGTGACGATGCCCGGCAAAGGCAAACTCGAAACGCGCGGCTACACGGCGGAGGAGTTGGCGGCTTTGGAGTGCGGTGACTTGTCACCGCTTTCGGCAGGCGACTTGTCGCCGTCGAAGTCGGACGCGCGTTCGACTTCCACCGAGCCGCTGGTGCGCGGCTCTGCTTCGCCGACCAGTCGGCCAAGCGCGAAAAGCGGCGACAAGTCGCCGCACGCCAAACTCGGCCACGTCACGCACGACGTTTTCCTCAACGACACCGCCTGCTGGCGCAACGTGCCGGAACGCGTCTGGGACTACACCATCGGCGGCTATCAGGTGATGAAGAAGTGGTTGAGCTACCGCGAGCACGCCTTGCTGGGCCGCGCGCTGACAGCGGAAGAAGCACGCGAGGTCACCCGCATGGCCTGCCGCATCGCCGCCTTGATTCTGCTCCAGCCCGAACTGGACGCGAATTATCAACGCGTGAAACAGGAGACGTATCCGTGGAAACCTTGAGCCGTGGATTGTCCAAACGTTGGAGCATGGCGTTTACGCCGCTTCAACATTCGCATTTGCAAAGAACCCAAGCCCATCCCAACACGCTAAAGGGCAGAACGGTGAAGCGGCGTGAACGCCGCGCTCCGCTGGCCACGCTCCTTTTGCTTGGCGGTGCTGTTCTTTTCTTCGGCTGCGCCGCACCACGGCCTGGCACCATCGCGCGTCGCGCGGGAGACGAGATCGTCGTCGCGGGCCAGTTTGTTCACACTGGTACACCGGTTGTGTTGTGGACCGACACAGGCGGCTACGACGCGTATCGCGTCGAACGGCGGTTCGCGCCGGTCGATCAGTCGTCTTGGGAAACTTCGCGCGTGGCCGTCGCGGAACTGAAGACGCCGAATCGCTATGGTCTGCGCAAGGCGGGTGTTCTGACGGAGGAGGAAATCGAGCGCGTGCGCGGGGGCGGTTGGGATTTGCCGTTGTTGCAACAGGTCGTCGATCAATTTGTCATTCACTTCGACGCTTCGGGAACGAGCCGGAATTGTTTCAAGACATTGCACGACGTGCGCGACTTGAGCGTCCACTTCATGCTCGATCTCGACGGCACGATTTATCAGACCCTCGATGCAAAAGAGCGCGCGTGGCACGCCACGTCGTCGAACACGCGCTCGGTCGGAATCGAGATCGCCAGTCCCGGCGCATTCGGCACCAACGGCTCCAAGTCATTGAGCGAATGGTATGCGCGTGACAGTGACGGCAAGACACGCATCACGATCCCGCCGCGTTTCGGCGATGGTGGATTTCGGACGAAGAATTTTGTCGGACGACCGGCACGAACTGATCTCGTGGAGGGAAACATTCAGGGGCAACAGTTGGCTCAATACGATTTCACGCCGGAGCAGTATCACGCGTTGACCCATCTCACCGCCGCCTTGTGCAAGGTGCTGCCGAACATTCGATGTGATTATCCGCGAGACGCTTCGGGCCAGCTTGTGCGCCGGAAACTTGCGGACGAAGAGCTGAAAAATTACCGCGGCGTGCTCGGGCACTATCATATCCAACTCAACAAGGTCGATCCCGGCCCAGCGTTCCAGTGGGATCGCGTGATCAACGGCGCGCGCGCTTTGCTCCGTGAACCGCAGCCCAAAGGCGGCGCGGAAGAATTGATGACGCGGTGAAACACTTCAAAGCCATCGCCGCCATGTCGGAGAACCGCGTGATCGGATGCGGAAACAAAATCCCGTGGCACATCCCGGAAGACTTTAAGTGGTTCAAGCAAGTGACGACGGGACACATCGTCGTCATGGGACGAAAGACTTTTGAAAGCCTCGGCAAGCCATTGCCCAATCGGAAGAACCTGATCCTCACGCGTCATCCACGGCAACTGATCCGGCAGTTCCCTGAAGTGTTCGGCTGTTACAAGGAATGGCGCGGCGGCAAACATTTGAAACAAGCGTATCAGTTGCGCCTGACGAAGATCGGCGGCTCGAAGGAAGACGACATCTTCATCTTCAATTCGCTGCACAAGCTCGATCCGGAAGGTTTCCCGAACGACATTTTCATCTGCGGCGGCGCGCAGATTTATGAGCAGACGCTTCCGTTGTGTTCGGACCTTTATCTCACCGTCGTAAAGCGCACCGTCGAAGGCGACACGTTCTTCCCGCCGTTCGAAAATCTTTTCAGGCGCGTCACGATCATTCGGGAAACGCCGGAGTTTCGCATCGAGCATTGGCGCGCCGCGAAATTGATCGAGGCCGAAACTACGGCTTGATCAGGCGGAACATTCGGTTGGTCGCCACGGCGGGTAATTGTACCTCGTTGTTTCCCCCGTTGAGCAATGGCGTGTTCGTCACGTTTGTCCACGGGCCAAGCACCGAGATTCCACCTTGCAGATGATAGTTCGTCGCCGCGACGGGCCATGAGAGCAGGACGTTGGTGCCGGACCGGTGAACGTCCAGCCGAGGCAATGATTCGATGACGAAGTTCACGCCCGTCACGTCGCTATTGATGATCGTGGCCGTGCGGTTCGTGGGCGTGAAGGCGTAACCAAACTTCCTTGGTGTGAGGGTGTACGTTCCCGCAAACAAGTTGGTGACACTCCAGGAACTGAGCGCGTCGGTCTGATAAGTCACTTGGCCTGGAAGGCTGGCTCCTTCGACATCCACCAGCATGTTCGTCAGAAAGGCTCCGGCGCCGGCGCCATCCTGAATGACGCCGCCGATGCTGTAGCTTCGCGCGGTGGTCGCATTTGCGGAAGTCTGGTCGTCTTCGCTGCCGACAAGATTGTTCGGCGTGGAATCCGGATCGGAAAGCGCCGACGAAAATATTTCCGCCGTGACGGTGAAGGTTCCAAAGTTCGTTGGGCGCAGGAAGAGTTGGAGATCGTAGGCCGCACCCGGCGCGATGGCACCCACGTTCCAACGACGCGTGCTGGAATCGAATCCGCTGATGATCGGTGCCGCGGTCGCGTTCACAAATTGAAATCCAAACCACGAGAACACTTGCACGAAAACGTTCGATGTCGTGTTCGGCCCGCGGTTGGTGATCAAGACGATGAATGCGGCGGTGTCACTGAGCGTGAGCTGATTCTGCGGCCCCTTCATCGAGAGTTCGAGATCGGCCGAAAGTCCGGCGACCCACGTCACGATCGCGCGATTGGTGTTGTTGTTCCGGTTCGGATCATTGTTGGACTGGCTCGCGATGTAAGCGGTGTTCGTGACGTTGCCTGCCGCAGTGCGAAAACCCGTAATCAACAACACCGTGCTGCTGTTGCTTGCGAGCGTCGGGATGGTCCAGATGCTGTTGTTCGTGGTGTAAGTTGTGCCGGACCCTGCGCTGATATTCGTGATCGTGAGCCCCGGCGGCAAAACCTCCTGGATCCGCACTGAAAACGCTTTGCCGGGTCCGGCATTCGTCGCGGTGATCGTGAACGTGACCGGCTGATTGATTTGCGCGAACGCCGCGCTGGCGCTTTTCAGCACAGCGACATCCGCGGGCAAGACCACAATGAGGTTCGTCGCTGTGGCGGAGTTGTTGTTCGTGTTCGGATCAGTCGAAGTCGTGAAGACCTGCGCTGTGTTCGTGATGCCGCCGGTGAACGGCGCGCGCGCGTTGATATTCACAATGCGGAATTGCCCGGGAAGCATCGTTCCGAAATCGCATTCCACCGCGCTCGACTGGGGATTAAAGACGCACGAGCCGGAATTGGCGGGCGACACCTGGATGCTGTCCGGGAACATGCCGATCGGAAAGGGATCGCTCACGGTGACATTGTTCGCCACGGCGGGGCCGATGTTGCTGATCACGAGCGTGTAATGAATCAGGCTGTCGAGTTCCACCGTTGCGGGCGAACTCTGTTTGTTGATCACGAGGTCGGAGTCGTCGACCGCGGCCACTGCGGCGAAGACAAGAGGCCAACATGCACCGACACCGACCAGGAAACTGCGGACAAACTTCCACCGATTCATCAAAGACTCCGGTTTGCGCGTTCTCGCGACACGAGGGGCGCGAGTCCGGCTGGTTGTTTCGGGAACGACTGTTGATAGCAAATTGCGCGACGCATTCAAATGTTACTCGGGATAATCGCTCACCTCCTTTCCAACCCACACGCGCTCAGTTACACTCCGCACCATTGCCGATGAAACGCTTGTGCGTCCTCTTCGCCCTGCTTTGCTGTTGCGCTGTACAAGCGCAGACGGAAGGCATTTGGTTTCTTCACTTCCGCATGACGAGCAACCATGTCGTGCTGGTCAGCCAGAAGAAAACCCCGGGCACCCTCAAACGGTCCCGCGTGGCAGAGGCTCCGCGCGCGCTCGAACTGGAATTGGAATCGGCGAATGGCGCCAAACTTTGGACGCAGTCGCTGGATGATCCGGCGGTCCGCCGCCTCGAGTACGAAGACCCGGCGGAGCCCGGCAGGTTGCGCGTGCGTGAAGTAACGCTCACGAATGTGGAGTTCACCGTGCGCGTGCCGTTTCAACCGAATGCGCGCATGGCGGTGCTGTCGCGGCACACTCGCACGGCTCCAAAGAATCTCGCGGCTGCCGAGGCGGTGCGCACGGAGATCGGACGCGTTGCGCTGAAGCCGGAGGAGAATCCGTGATTCGGCGCGGTGCGTGGGGATTGATCGCAGCGGCTGTTGGACTTGCGTGGTTTTCCGCCGCGCGCGCCCAGACCCTTCAAACGCTGGTGAGCAATGGGCCGACGAGCCAGCGGATCAACCTCACGTTTTTCTCGGAAGGCTACACTGCTGCGGAGTTGCCTGCGTTCGTCACGAATGTCAGCTCGGTGCTCGTTTCATTTTTCAGCACACCGCCTTACAACGTTTACGCCAACTGCTTCAATATCAATGCTGTTTCGGTCGCGTCCGCTCAGTCGGGCGCCGATCACTACACGCCGGGCGTTCGACTGGTGGACACTTACTTCAACAGCTCCTTCGACAGCTACGGCGCGAACCGGGTTTTGACCATCCCACCGAACGATCGCGACGCCTCTTACGCCAACGGCCAGGGCAAAGTGGACGCGCTCGTCGCCAGTTTGATTCCGGAGAGCGATCTGGAAGTGGTGCTGGTGAACGACCTGCAATACGGCGGCACCGGCGGCGCACGTCTCGTTGTGTCACTGGCTGGAGAGGCCCCCGAGATCGCGCTGCACGAGATGGGACACACACTGGCGAAACTCGGAGACGAATACTCAGATCCTTTCCCGTATGGAAATCAGGAGGAGCCCAACACGACGACGCAGACCGAGCGTTCGCTGATCAAATGGAACTCGTGGATTCTGCCGGGCACGCCGGTGCCGACTCCGGCTGTTGCTTCCAATTTTACGGCGGTCGGATTGTTTGAAGGCGCGCACTACCACGCGACGGGCTGGTACCGGCCGCAGCACAACTGCAAGATGCGCACGCTCGGCGCTCCTTTCTGCGCCGTGTGTCGCGAGACGGTGGTGCTCGCGATTTACCGGCTCGTGCGGCCCATCGATGGTTTCTCACCAATTGCGAATCTTGTGAGCCTGACGAATACGCAAACCTTTCGCGTGACGCCGCTGAAGCTGGGGAGCGGCGGTTTCACGTATCAGTGGTTCACGAACAACGTTGCCGTGACCGGCGCGAACAAAACCAATTTGCTCCTGACACCCCAGATGCTTGGACCTGGCACGCACTCGGTGCGCGTGGAAGTTCACGATCCCACTTCCTTCGTGCGCAATGATCCGAGCCGGTTGCTCTACGACACGAATTCGTGGGCCGTGAGCGTGACGGCGGTGCTCGCCCTCACGGCGCAACCACAGAACCAAAGTGTGGTGGCGGGAACGCCTGCCGCGTTCAGCGTCGCGGCGACAGGTGCGCCGCCGATCACTTACCAGTGGCGCTTCAACAGCAGCGCATTGGGTGGCCAAACGAATTCAACGCTGACCATCGCGAGCGCTGCGGCCGAACACGGCGGTAACTACGACGTGATCGTGGCAAACGAGTTCGCCGCACTGACCAGCACGGTGGCGACGCTGAACATTCAAACTCCCACCGCGCCATCGATCTTGAGTTCCCCGGCCGATCAAACGATTCATGCCGGCGCGAGTGCCACTTTTTGGTTGATCGCCAACGGCACAGCGCCGTTGACTTATTTCTGGTCGAAGGACTCCGTGATTGTCGCGACGAACTTGAGTCCTTCATTCACAGTCGCAGAGGCGCAGCTTTCCGATGCTGGCGATTACTCGGTCCTCGTGAGCAACGTTGCGGGAATCGCCGCCAGCGGATCTGCGGCTCTGACCGTGCTGCCTGCCGAGCCAGTGTCAGTCGGCGCTTACAACGGGCTGTTTTTCAATTCGAATGATGTGCAGCAGGCTTCGTCGGGATTTTTCAGCGCAATAGTACGGACTGCCGGGGAATTCTCGGCGCGTGTTCGGATCGGAACGGGCAAGCAAAGCTTCAAAGGGCGTTTCGGAACGGATGGCCGCGCCACCAACACGGTCATGATCCGTGGCGCGACGCTGGAGGTCCGATTGAGTTCGGATGCGCAAGCGACGAACGCGATCCGTGGCGTGGTGACGGATGGCGTGTGGACTTCCGAATTGCTGGCGCAACGCGTGTCTCCACAAGTCGGGCTGGCTGGACAATACACGTTGCTGTTCAGCGGGGTTGCTGATGGAAGCGTGGCCCCGGTGGGAAATGGTTTTGCCTCGGTGCGCGTGAACAACTCGGGCGTCGCGGCGATCACCGGGCGGATGGCGGATGGAACGCGACTGTCCTTGCGCACGACGCTGGTTGGCTCCGGTGAGCTGCCGGTTTATGCGCCGCTCTATTCCGGCAAAGGCGCTGTGTTTGGCTGGCTGCGGCTGAAACAGGAGAGCTACATCGACCTCGACGGAACCGCGTATTGGCTGCGTCCGCCGATCGCGTCGTCGAAGTACTATAAAGAGGGATTCGCGATCGAGACACCCGTCAGCGGGTCGGCATACACACGGTCGAGCGGCACGTTGTTCACCAACATTGTGCTCGCGCGCGTCGTTCTCACGGACGGCAATCTCGAAGCGCCGCTTACGAATTATGTGACGCTCGGCGTGAACAGCCGTGTGACTGCCTCCGGACCCGATAAACTTCAACTCAAGGTCACGCCAGCGACCGGCCTCTTCAAAGGCACCATCACGCCGGCAGGCGAAAGGCCGGTCAAAGTTCAGGGTGCCATTTTGCAGCGCCAACGGTTCGGCGGAGGATTTTTCCTCGGCACGAATGAGTCCGGACGTGTTTACTTTGGGCCGTAACTCAATGGGTGATTCAGCACGGGATGAATGATTTAAATTTAGGGAATGAACTGGCGTGGTTTTGTTTGCAGTCGCAGCCCAAGCACGAGCACATCGCGGCGGCTCGTTTGAGGCAGGCGGGTGTGGAGATTTTTCTGCCGCGGATCCGCTTCAAACGGAAGACGGTGCGCGGACCTGCGTGGGTCACGGAGGTTTTGTTTCCTGCCTACGTGTTCGCGCGTTTCGACTGGCACGAGTCATTGCAGATGGTGCGGCACTCTGCGGGCGTGAGCCGTGTGGTGAGCTTCGGCGGCAAGGCGCCGACAATTCCCGACGACGTCATTGCAGCGTTGCGCGAGCAGGTTGGCGACAAGGAGTTGCATGTCATTCCGGACGCGGTGCAACCGGGCGAGGAGGTGGAGATCGCAGGCGGCGCATTCCACGGATTGCGGGCGGTGGTGCAGCAGGTGTTCCCCGCGAAACAGCGCATCAAGGTGTTGCTGGAATTTCTCGGGCGCCAGACCATCGTTGAACTGAGCTCTGAGGCGGTAGTATCTGAACAATCGGCCCGCAGCCGGCTGGTCTGATCAGACGCCCAGATTATTCGCTGGCTCGTTTTCCTGGCGCACTTCCGCAGCCGCCTCGCGGTTGTCGAATGCGAAGGGAACCTGGCGAAACTCAGACCACTGACGCGACGCTTGCAGCCACGCCTCGGCCACAAGTTCCGAGAGTAGATGGAACTTGTTGTCGTTCATTGCGTTTGCAGAAGCGCGCAGCGTGAGATGGACACTCCTTCCTTCAATGTGGATTTCATGGCGAGCTTCGAGTAATTCGCCTTCCACTGCGTTCGGTGCGAACCAGCGACGCAATCCATCGGTGCCAGTGAGCCGCAACTCAGAGAAGCCCAGCTTGCGGGCCATGTGTTGCAACTCAACGAAGAGTTCCTCAACGGAACCGCAGCGCTCCGCCTCGCGTTCAAGGCAGGTGCGCAGCAACAGCGCATATTGAACTTCCCTGCGCATGTCGATCGAGTTGCCAAGTGATTTTCCAATCGTCAGCCAATTCCGAATGATGCCGAGGCTCGGCGTGATCAGCAGCATGAGTAGGAAGGCACACCCAAAGAGGATTGGCGTCAGACGGCCCTCTGACCAGAACGCTACCAGCGCGATTGCCGAAAGACCCATGGAGATCGCGTAGAGCGTCAGCACCGCGCGCCGCCGGGAAAAGCCGGCTTGCAACAGGCGGTGATGAATGTGCCGACGGTCAGGTCGAAAGATCGGCAAACCTTTTACAGCCCGGCGACAGATGGAAATCGACACATCCAGGATCGGCAGGCCCAGCGCAATGACAGGTGCTATCAGCGCGGCGGCAATGGTGCCCTTGTTCGAGTTCTGCAACGCCATGGCACCGATCAGGAAGCCGAGCATGTACGCGCCGCCGTCCCCGAGGTAAATCTTGGCCGGCGGAAAGTTGTAGCGCAGAAATCCGAGCAACGCTCCGGCCATCGCCATCGCAATCCCGCATAAGAACGGGTGCGCCGCGCCGCCGACATACGCGAGCAGGCACATCAGCATGAGGGAAATGCCACCCGCCAGCCCGTCAATGCCGTCGATGAGATTGATCAGGTTCGTCATCGCCACCAGCCAAAGCACGGTCACGCCTGCCGCGAGCAAGAGATCAAACTGATAGACATGGCCCGAAAATGGATTCTTAAACGATTCGATCTTCAGCCCTGCTGCGAACGCGATCAGCGCGATCAAGATCTGGCCCAACAGTTTCTTCTTTGCACCCAGCGCGGAAATGTCGTCCCACAATCCGAGTCCGAACATCAGGAGTGTCGTGATGCCGATCACCATGCGGGCTCCCATCGGCGTCGGACCTTCCGGAAACCAAATAATCGAGATCACAAACGCGACGAGGAAAACGATGGCCAACGGAATTCCGCCCAGCCGCGGCACCGGTGTCTTGTGCGTTTGGTGCATTTCCCGGCGATGGCTCACACGCGGTGCGAGCTTCAGCAGAATCAAGGGAATGATCGCCAGCGTGAGGCAAATGCCGATGACCGCGAACACCAGTGAACTCACCAGCGGAATGAATTGTTGTATCTGCGGCAACATGCGTTCTGGAACTCAGATTTCGAGCGGTAGCCATTCAATGCTCATCGATTGTATAGTCAACCTTAAAACGGCAGTAGAGGGCGTGTTGGGCCGGCACGACGGCTTTTTGGCGCGGCGTTGAGTTCGAGTGGGACGGTTGGTTCTGCGCTCGGGCTAACCTTCACCCGCTCGGACCCGGCAACGCCGCCTGGGGCCGCCGCCACGGTTCCAAAATCCTCGCCCAGATCCGCTCCCAGCGTTGTTCGGGTTTCAACTGCCATGCACCGTCGCGGCCTTGCGTTCGCTGTCGGTGCAGGCAGAATTGGCGCGATGAAAACAGTGGCGGTCATTGGAGCTTCAAGCAATCGGGAGAAGTGGGGCAACAAGGCGGTGCGCGCTTTTCGTCAGCAGAATTACACCGTCTGGCCGGTGAATCCAAACGAGCTGGAGGTGGAAGGGCTGAAGACTTACGCCACCATCAAAGATGTTCCCGAGCGTCCGGAAAAAATAACGGTCTATGTCCCGCCCCAACGGCTCATCAAATTACTGCCCGACATCGCAGCGCGCGGATGCAATGAGCTGTACCTGAATCCCGGCACTGAATCCGACGCAGTGCTGGCCGAGTGCGAACGCCTGGGGCTGAACGCGATTCAGGCCTGCAGCATCATCGCGGTGGGCGTTTCACCGGGTTGCCTTTAGCGCGATACTTTTTCGGGGAAGGCCGGCGCGATGCCGGCCTCCTTCTTGATGGCGTCGATGTCGAGGTCGGTGATGAAGCGAAGCAGGTTGCCCCAAACTTTGTGAAAGCCGAATTGCTCGCCGACCATTTCCTTGATCGCGTCCGTCTTCGACCATCCCTCGACTGCGATTCGATAGACCGCGATCATGGTGCCGGTGCGATCGGAACCATGCTGACAATGGACCAGGACCGGCGCCGTGTTCGTGTCGGTCACGAGTTTCAGAAAGCGCACGATGTCTTCCTCTTCGGGGTGCCACGTTTTGAAAAAGATGTGTTCCTGTTTGATGCCGAGCGTGGAGAGCGGCTTTCGGTCCGAGTGAAACGCGCGGAGATTGACGACCGTTTTGATGCCGGCTCGCTGAAGCTCCTTGAACCCTTCGTCAGTAGGCTGAGCCGAGCGATAGAGCCGATCAGAAATGCGATGAAAATTCGGGAGGCCCGGCCGTTCAATCTTCACCGCCCGCCGGACTACGGCATTGGTCGCCGCATGGGTGTTCACAGCGATGAACGCCACGACCGCGGCCAAAATGGTGCGCACCCAACTCATCGCGCGATACTCAATTGGTTTGTGCCCGGCAACGCGCCGCTCACGTTTTTGAAATCAAATCCGCGCACCGCTTCTGCCGCGAGAGTTCCCACGGCGCGGCGCAGGCCACGCACATCGCCGCGCGTCGGGTGAACGCTGTTCGTGAGCAGGATCACAAATGTTTTGGAGAACGGATCAATCCAGATGGCCGTCCCGGTGAAACCCGTGTGACCGTACGATCCGATCGGAAACAAATTCCCTCGCGGCCCGCTGTAAGCGGTATCGATGTCCCAGCCGAGACCGCGCCGTGCGACGACCGTCGGAGGTGATTGCACACTCGTCATTAACCGCACCGTCTCGGGCTTCAACACGCGCACGCCGTCGAGTTCGCCCTGATTCAACATCATGCGCGCAAACCGCGCGAGGTCCGACGCCGTCGTGAAAACTCCCGCGTGGCCCGCGATCCGGTCCATCTTCCGCGCCGTCGGATCGTGAACGACGCCACGGAGAACGTTCGTGCCTTCGCGCTCAGTCGGCGCAATGCGCGCGCGATCTTCGGGCATGGGCAGGTAACGTGTGTCCCTCATCTTCAACGGTGCAAAAATTTCTTCCGTGGCAAACATCTCCAGCGGACGCCCGCTCACGCGATGAACGATTTCACCGAGCAGGATGTAATTGATGTCGCTGTAGAGAAATTTTGCACCGATGGGGTTCACGAGCTTTTCCTGACAAGCCATCTGGATCGCCGCGAGCGTCCCCGCTGGAGACGGTGACAATCCTGAACGCAAACCAGACGTATGTGTCATCAAGTGCCGGATCGTGATCGCATCTTTGCCGTCCCGCCGAAACTCCTCGATGTATTTGCAGACCGGCGCGTCGAGATCGATTTGTCCGCGCTCGATCAGGAGCATGATGGACGGCGTGGTCGCGAGCACTTTCGTCAGCGATGCCGCGTCGAAAATCGTGTCTTCGGTCATCGGCTCTTCGACCGGCTCCAGCGCGCGTTGGCCGTAAGCCTTGTGGTACGCGATCCCGTTGTGTTCGAGCCAAAGCACCGCGCCGGGACAACGATGATCCGCGATCGCGTGGCCAATCGTATCGTCGATCTCGTGAAGCTTCTGCGGATAAAACTGCGACTCGACGAGTGGCGGCGTCTTGCAGCCATAGAGCAGCACGAGGCAGAGAGGCGCGATGGCGAGAAAAGTAATTCGGCGCATGTGATTCGAGGGCGGACAATACCAGATCACACGCGGCTGACAACGGCGGGAACAAATCGCTTGCCGCCTCGCCCGTGTTCCACACAATCGCGAACGTGTTCCGCAGCGCCGTTCAAGTCGGGTTAGTTCTGCTCGCGCTCGTGGCCCGTGCCGCCGATACGCGCATGACGAGCAACGAGGTTGCCCAAGTCATCGCGCAGGCCATTGCGCGCGCACAACAGATCGAGCCGGACGCCGTAATTGCCGTCGTCGATCGCGAAGGTTTCGTGCTCGGCGTCTGGAGTGTGAACGGCGCCGCGCCTGATCCAATCGATCTCCTCGACGCCATCACGAAAGCTGGCACCGCATCGTTCCTGAGCAGCGATCAGCACGCGTTCACAACGCGCACCGCGGGCTTCATCGTGCAGCAACATTTTCCGCCAGCGATCAGGAACCGCCCGCCCGGCCCACTCGTCGGCGTGAACTTTTCGAACATGTCGTTCACCGACGTGAACCGATTCAAGAATCCGCACTCGGGGTTCGATCCTTTCAGTCTCCTCGGCGGAACGAATGGCGACCCGATTGCCGGCCCGGCGCCATTGACGGGCCTTGCGGGCTCGCCGGGTGGCGTGCCGCTCTTTCGCGACCGCCGGTTGATCGGCGGTATCGGTGTCGCTGGAAAAACCCGCGCCACTCCGGGCAATCCATTGCCGCCGCTCGCCGACATTCAATCGCGGCAAAGCTACGATCCGGACGAAGACGTGGCGCTCGCCGGACAACGTGGCTTCGCTCCGCCTGAAATCGTCCTCGGCTCGCACGTGTTCCTTGATGGGATTCGCGCTGCGTACATCCACAGCAAGACGCGTGTTACTTCTGTGCTGCCGCTCGGGTCAGTTGGCGCAGTCGTCGCGCCGTACGTGTTGATTGATTCACCGGTCGTCGAGTATCCGACCAATACCTTCGGGGGACAGATCTGCGAAATCCGTTCGCCGATCACTGCTGACACGGTGTTGGGTGATATCGACGGTGAGTTGCGCCTGAGCGAAAGCGAAGTTCGCCAAATCCTTTCACAAGCTTCTGCGCGCGCGAAGATCACGCGGGCTGGGATTCGTCTGCCGCGAGGTCAACCGGCCCAGGTGTTCATCACCGTCGTGAACAATCCCGCGCTGGCTGGAACACCGCCGGTGATCCTCGGCACGATTCGCACGCCGGGGGCGACGATTTTCAGTTGGGATGTCGCGGCGCAGAAGGCGCGCACGGCTTTGTTTTTCTCGGACAACTCGCGTGCGTTCTCGACGCGCACGGTCGGCTTTTTGGCGCAACAGTTTTATCCCCCGGGCATCGCGCGCCGCGGACACGGTCCGCTGTTCACGTTGCAGGAACAGTTCTCGTTGCTGCCCGCTGGAATTCGAAATCCCCTGAACGGGGTTGTGCTCACCACCAACGCGCTGAGCGTGCCCGACCCGAATGTCCCCAACGGCATCACGATTTTTCCCGGCGGCTTTCCGCTTTACCGCAATGGCGTGATGATCGGTGCCATTGGAGTGAGCGGCGATGGCATTGATCAGGACGACATCATTTCCGCCGCAGGCACCGTCGGTTTCGAAGCGGCTCCCGCGATTCGCGCTGATCGCGTGAAGGTGCGTGGGGCGCGATTGCCCTACGCAAAATTTCCACGCAATCCCGATCTATAGGTCACGGACTCGTCTGACACTTCGGACACCACGCGGTGGTGCGACCGCCGATTGTGTCGTGACGCAGCGCGCCACCACAGCGCGGGCAGTTGCCGCCCTTGCGCCAGCGCGCGTGAAACAGAAAGTTCTTCGGCGGATCACCGAATTCAGCCTTGCTGCTTTGCTGGGCGACTGTTTCCACGGCGCGCTTTGTCACGTAGCGCGTCACGCGCCACAGATCTTTCAGTTGCGCCGTGGTGAGCGCGCCAGCTTTCGTTCGTGGATGAATGCGCGCCTGCCAAAGAATTTCGTCCGCCATCCAATTGCCGATGCCAGGAAAGGTCGCCTGATCGAGCAGCGCAGCTTTCAGCGGTAACGAGCGATGGCGCTGCAATCGTTCGCTGACGAAGCTAAGCGTGAACTCGCGCGACAGAATCTGCGGCGGTAATTCGCGCCACCAGTCCGGCTCTCCTTTTCCGGCGAAGAACAACACCCGGCCGAACATGCGCGGATCAGTAAACACGAGCGCGCGTTCACGCTGAAATAAAACAAGATGATCATGCTTCGCAGGCACGAAGTCGGCGGACGCGATGCGCAACTCGCCCGTCATGCCGAGATGAATTCCGAGCCACGCGCCACCGGAGAACTGAAACGCCATTTGTTTCCCGTGGGCCTGGGAGCCGATGAGCTTCGCGCCTGCCAGTTTCGTCGAGAGCGCTTTCTCATCCACTCCGCGCAGGAGACGCCTGCCTGCGTGCAGCTCGACGCGCGCGATCTTCGCGCCGACGCCGGCGTCCCATTTGAGGCGATAGAATTCGACTTCGGCGAGTTCGGGCATCTCAGTGCGGCGGAGCTTCCGGAGGTGAAACGGGAGCGACTTCCTTGGGACTGCCCGGGAAAAGTTTGCTCACGACGAATGCGACTGAGATGCACACGACCGTTCCAATCAACGTGAACCAGGGCCAGAAGACCGCGCCGCCAAAAGTTTTCGTCCACCATTTCTCCCAGGCGGGAATATTTGGTGGCCAGTAGATCACGTTCATCACGATCACTGACGCAACCATCCCGGCCATCGCCGCGCGCGCGCCGAGGCGACGCCAGAAGAGCGCGATGATCAGCGACCCCAGCAGCGCGCCCGCAGTCAGACCACGAAGGGAGAAGGCTGCGTTGAGCACAAACGTGACTTCGCGCGTGAGCCACGCCGTGAACACGAGCATCGCGGCCCAGAACACCGTCGAGTATTTGCTGAAGCGCAGGAAGTAGTTCTCGTCGCGGCCCTTCACCAGTTGCTTGACGAAGTCCATCGTCGAGACGGATGCGAGCGAAGTGATTGCCGAGCTGATCGACGACATCGCGGCGGAAAGAATGGCCACGATCAGGAAGGCCTTCAGGATGTGCGGCACCTCGGTCATCATGAAAATGGGGAAGATGAAATCGAAGGACTTGATGCCGGGCCGGCCTTCGGGCAATGGAATTTTGAAAGGGTGATTTGGATCCTGATAAAAAACCCAGAGCATGGCCCCGACGAGGAGAAAGATCAGGAAGAGCGGGAAGATCAGGACGGCGCTGAGGCACAACGCTTTGCGTCCATCTGAGACAGTGCCGCAAGCCAGCACGCGTTGGACGATCAGTTGTTCCGCGCCGTGAGTGGAGAGAACCATGACGGTGCCGCCGATCACGCCCATCCAGATGTTGAACGGAGCGCTGAAGGTGAAATGGGTGTTGAGCCACACGAGCTTGCCGGCTTTCCCAGCCTGTGCCATTGCCGCGCTCCAACCGCCATCAATGAGCGTGGGAATGTAGAATAGCGCGAACAGTCCGCCGACGAGGAAGAGGCCGAACTGCACGGCATCCGTCCAGATCACCGCCTTCACGCCGCCGATGTAAGTGTAGAGCAGGGAGAGTCCGACGAAGATCAGGATGGCGCCGAGGATCGGGTCAACCAAACCATTCAAGCTGCACACGCGGTCACCGAGCATCAGCCGGATGGGAATGCACGCGACAAAAACGCGCACGCCCGCGGCCATCGTTTCGAGAAACAGAAACAGAGCGCCCGCAAGGCGTCGCGGCCCGCGCCCGAGATATTGTTCGAGCAATTGATACGGGGAATAAATCTCGCCGCTCAAATAGTGCGGCACCATGACGACGGCGAGGATCAGGCGGGCGATGACGTAGCCCACGATCATCTGAATGAGCAGAATGTTGCTTCCGTAGGCGATGGCCGGCACGCCGATAATGGTGAGGGCGCTGGTTTCGGCCGCGACGATCGACACACCGATTCCCCACCACGGAATGTTCCGGCTGCCGAGGAAATAATCGCGCGTGTTCTTCTGGTCTTTGCCGAACCAGATGCCGAGCGCGACGATGCCAGCAAGGTAGGCGATGATGATCGCCCAGTCGCCGGCATTGAAAAAATCAGGCATGTGCGCGCGCGAAGTTCAGTTGCTGCGCGCGAAGCAGGTCAATCTTCCTCGAACTCACCGAGCGGGCGATCGATGGTGTATTTCCACGGCGAGATGACCATCGTTTCGAGGGCTTCCTTGCTCGTGTGCGTTGGCAAAGTGATCGGCAGCGTCGCTGTCCAGACACCGGCGCCGATCGCGGTGGCCGCAAACGTGAAGGGGCGTGCGATGGCGAGATCAACGATCGTTCTGCCTACCCGCCAGCCCCAATCTTCAGCAGCGAAGGAAGAACTTGGCGCAAGCAGAGCGGCGAACAGCAGAGCGGCAAAAAGTTTTTTCATTGGCGTGGTAAGGCGTTAGCAGCGGTCGCACGGCGTGGCAAGGAAACAAACATCCGCCGGCACAGTTGGCGTGGCGAAACGATGGACTATATTGGCCCCGGATGCGATCGCTGGGCATGACATTATTTTTCGCCACCGCGCTGATGGGCCACGCCGCGCAAGTATCCGCGCCCACGGTCTACAACGGCATGTGCGATGCGTCGGGCGCCGTGGCGATCGATCGCGAGTTGTTCGTGGTGGCGGATGATGAAGACAACAAGTTGCGCGTCTTTCATTCCCTCACAGGTGGCCCACCGTTGCGCGTGTTCGATCCCTCGGCGTTTTTGCGCGTCGATCCAAAGGAACCCGAGATGGATCTTGAAGGTGCGGCACGCATCGGCGATCGCATTTACTGGATCACGTCGCACGGACGGAACCGCAACGCGAAATATCGTGAGAGCCGGCTGCGCTTTTTCGCGACAGACATTGTGAGAACCAACGGCAGCTTCGAGTTGAGGCCGTCCGGGAAGTTTTACGCGCACCTTCTCCTCGATCTGTTCAACGACCCGCGTTTGAAAAAATTCCATCTCGATGCCGCCGCCGCTCTCGCTCCCAAATCACCAGACGGATTCAACATTGAAGGACTTTCTCCCACGCCGGATGGCAGGCTGCTCATCGGGCTGCGCAATCCGCTGCCGCAAGGGCGCGCCTTGCTGGTGCCGTTGCTGAATCCGGCAGGGATGATCTCGGGAAAGCCCGTCGAACTCGGCGATCCGGTGCTGCTCGATTTGGGCCGGCGTGGCATCCGGGCAATGACACTCTACGAAGACAAATTCCTGATCATTGCCGGCGCCATCGACAGCACGCGCGACGCGAAGCTGTTTCTCTGGAGCGGCGGGAACTCAAAGCCTCAACCACTGGAAGTCGATGTGACCGCCTTCAATCCCGAGGCAGTTGCCACTTATCCGGGAGAAAAGCGGATTCAACTCTTCAGCGATGACGGCACGGTGATGGTCAATGGTGTGCCGTGCAAACGCCTGCCCCCGGACCAGCGCTCATTCCGCGCCGTGTGGTTGACGTTCTGATTTTTGTCCGCCGGCGTCGCCGTTGAACTCAGGACAACACGAGCCGTGCGCTTCGTAGCAACCGGCGCAGAGATTTTTCCCGTCGAACGCAAACGCGCCGAATCGCCCGCAGACATCGCACGCCCGTTCGTGATTGAACTCGACTCGGCACGACTTGTTTTCACTCATCCCCGGGAATGTTGGTGGCGCTCCGCTGAACTCTCAACTTTCAACTCTCAACACCTTGAGGCACAACAACACGACGCATGAAGGATGTTTCACTTCGCCGATTCGTCACCGCGGCTGAGAAGGTCGATTTCCTTTCGCCGTGGACGCTCGAGGAATGGCTGTGCCGCGCGGATGTGGTGCCGAACAAGGAATTGCTGATGGTGCGGGCGAACATGGAGCCGTTCCGTTCGCATCCGTTCCACACGCACCCGACGCGCGAGGAGATCATCTACGTGCTGGCCGGTCGCGCGGAGCAATGGATCGCCAAGGAACATCGCATCATGGGACCGGGCGAAATGGTGCTGATTCCGAAAGGCGAAGTTCACGGCACTTACAATCCATTCAACGAGCGCCTCGTGTTCCTCGCGATCCTCTCGCCCGCGAACGCGCCGGAGCCGGGCGTCGTCGATGTCTCCACGCAAGAGCCTTGGGCCTCGATGCGCCAGGGTTTCACGCCGGTTAGTTGAATCATGAAACAACCAAGTCGCGCACCACGTCCGAGCGCCGGACTCTCCCGCGTCCTGTCGAAATACGGCGCGTGTTCCCGCAGTGAAGCGCGTGTGCTCATTTCCGCCGGACGTGTGAAGGTCAACGGCGTTGCCGCACGCGATCCGGAGCAAAGCGTGCCGAGTGGCGCGCGCATTGAATTGGATGGCAAGGTGATCGCAGCGCGCGACGAGGTCGTTTACGTGATGCTCAACAAACCGCGAGGTCTGGTCACCACGAGTTCCGACGAGCGTGGACGCGACACCGTCTTCTCCTGTCTTGAGGGATCAAACCTGCCGCGGCTTATCGCCGTTGGCCGCCTCGATCAGGCCAGCGAAGGAATCCTTCTCTTAACGAACGACACGGCCTGGGCAAATCACATCACCGATCCTGCCACGCATCTCGACAAGACGTATCACGCGCAGGTCGATCAAGTCGTGGACGATGAGCTATTGAAGCGCTTGCTCGCAGGCGTGAGCTGCGACGACGAAATTCTTCGCGCCAAAGCCGCGCACGTGCTGCGTTCGGGTGAGAAGCATTCGTGGTTGGAAATCGTCCTCGATGAAAGACGCAATCGTCACATCCGCCGAATGTTCGAAGCGCTCGGCATTTCAGTGCTCCGCCTGGTGCGCATCTCGGTCGGCAAAATCCCACTGGGCAATCTCCCGAAAGGCGAATGGCGACGCCTCACGACGGATGAAGCCGAAGCACTCCGGAAGACCGCCGGGCGCTGATCGTCGCTACAGCCAGATCAACTCATGCCGGATGGCGCCGTTCTCGATATGCATCAAGGCGACGCTGCGTCGCATCTCAAAACGCTGGCGCCCCGCGTAGCCAGGATTGAAAAACAGCGTCTTGCCGATTTGTTCCGCGAACGGTTTGTGCGTGTGGCCGAACACCACCACGTCCGGCGTCTCTGTTGCGATACGCCGGTCGATCGGCTGCGTGAACTGCCCCGGCGTCACGATGTGATGAACGAGGAACTTCTTGCCATCGAGCATCACAACGGCCGTTGGCTTGTAGCTCGGGTCCTCATCGGTGTTCCCAGAAACAGCAGTCACCGGTGCGATCGTTTCCAACTCGGCGATGATGTGTGGCCAACCGATGTCGCCGCCGTGAAGGATGTGTTCCACGCCGCGAAAAATTTCTGCGAACTGGGGATCGAGAAAGTTGTGCGTGTCTGAAATGACGCCGATCTTCACGCGTTCGATTCTTCCGGCTCAGCATCCGTGGCTTCTTCGTCGTCAGTCGCGTTGGCCGCTTTCTTATCAGCGGCGGACTCGAGGTGTTCCGAATACTTGAACGCGGCGGCGAACATCGCCGTGAACAATCCCGAGCTCATCAGCGAGTTGCGGAAAAACTCCCACGTTTGCGGCCAACTGCCCGCGCCTTTCGTCAGCGCAATGATCCAGCCCGCGAGATTCTTCGTGTACTCCGGATTGCCGAAGGGATTGAACAGCCACGCGGCTGTGTTGGTGATCAGATAGAACAGCACCGCACCGAGAATGGCGCCGCCGGTCAGCACCGCGATCGAGCGTTTCGAATCGAAGCGGCGCCCCATCCAGATCAGCCCCGCGTAGATCGGATAGTTCACGAACTGATAAATCTGAAACGGCTGCTTGTAGTAGAAGACATTCAGGACAATGTCCGTCAACGCGAGCACCACCAGCGGCACCCACCAACCCGCGCGCGAGCGGAAGAAAACGCCCGCGCAGAACACGAGCGCGTAGGCAGCGCTGAAATTTGGCGGCATCAAGCCAGGCCATCGCGTGATCGCAAACACGATCAGCAGCGCCGCCGCGAGCCAGACATTCCGCTTTCCATTCATTTCGTCCGATGGTACGCCTCGGCAACTTGCTGACAAGCGGTTCGATGCCGAGACGAGCGCCCGTAAGATGAACGACCTTTTCCAAATCATCCATGAAGATTGCGACATCCTCGTCGTAAACAAACCGGCTGATCTTGTCTGTCATCCAACAAAAACTGACGAACGCTCCAGCCTCATCGGCCGCGTGCGACTGCATCTCGGCACCAGTGAAGGCCGTCTTGTGAACCGGCTCGATCGCGAAACGAGCGGCCTCGTGCTCATCGCGAAGTCCGGCCCGGTGGCCGGCGAACTCGCGAAACTGTTCGAGACCAGGGTCGCGCGGAAGGAATACGACGCCATCGTTCACGGCTGGCCCGGGCCTGATGAATTCGCAATCGAGGCGTCACTCGGCAAAGACGAATCCAGCACCATCTCCATCAAAGATTGTGTCCGTGCTGACGGTGCCGCCGCGCAGACTCGGGTGCGCGTGGTGAAACGTTTCGCGCGCGAAGGGAAACAGTTTGCGCTCTTGCGCGTCGCGCCACTCACGGGCCGCAAGCACCAGATTCGCATTCACCTCGCGCACGCCGGTTACCCGATCGTGGGCGATAAAATGTACGGCGCGGACGAAACGATTTACCTGCGCTTCGTCACCCGTGCGATGCTCGATGAAGATCGCGCGGCGTTGATGTTGCCCAACCACGCACTGCACGCGGCGCACCTGGCCTTCACGTGGCGGGGGCGCGAATGGGCTTTCGAAGCGCCAAAACCTGTCGAGTTCACTGCGTTCGCGTCAGCGTGAAATGCGCGCCGTCACACGCGGGCCAACCCAGCGCGTGTTGTATTTCTGAATCCACCCGTCGTTCGTGAACTGAGGACGTGGCGCGATCCCGTAGATTTGATCGTCAAGCCCATGCCACGGCAACGGCTCCAGTGTGGTGCCGCTCACCACGTGATAATCGGAATCCTTGTCCCAGCCTGACGTGAATAGGAAGAAGTCGCGCGTGAGACTCTCCGGCTTTGTCGGCAAACTGTTGGCCGAAAACTCGACGGTGAGTTCATCGCCACCCGCAATCATGGCGAGGGCGTTGTCGCGATCGCGCAAAAGCTCATCCACTTCGCCGTACCGTGTCGCCCAGCCACTCGGAGTCACGAGCCACGGTGCTTGCTGCTTCAACTTGTTGTAAACGGGCGTGAGCGGTTGATTCCACGGCTGGTCGGCAAACTCGCTGTAGCCGCGCCAGTGCAGGTGCGACCGCGTCGGAGTGAGCCGCACGATGCGGGACGTTGCGTTCTCCAATTTTTCGAACATCGCGATGCGATCCCAATGAATCTCGAACGCAGCGCTCAATCGCAAACGCTTCGTGCCTTCAGGCAACTTGTTCGCGAGATCAACGATGATCGTTTTGGTCTTGCCGGATGGCGCGCCGACCTCGACATCAACCCGCTTCCATTCTCCATTCGCGAGTTCCGCCTCGATCATTGGAAATGGAAACGGAAAATCCGTGCGGCTCGACGCGGCGATATTCGCAGTGCCGCCGCCGAAGCGCAGCCAGCCCGTGAGCGCGAGCACGAGCGGCTTGCGCGTGTCGAGCACGCCAAAGTCGAGGGTGAGACTGAGCGGTTCGGCGAGTCCGCGATATTGCGGCTCGCGCAGTTTCGGAGAAACAAGTGCGCCGTCGATCTCGGCTAACGTGCCCCCGGCATCTTGCCGGGCCGGACCCGGCGAGACGCCGGAGGCACGCTCAAAACTTCGCAGCGCCATGCGACTGCCCAGCGTCAGGATTTCTCCGCGCGGAAAGCCACCGGCCGGCCTGCGTGCGCGCAACTGATCGGTCGTATGAACTTCCGTTCCGGGCGGATGATCCACGACGACAAGTTTCACTTCATCGAGGTAAAGCACTTCCCGGAGTTCCTCGGTAAGTTGAACGACGTAGTTGTTGCCGCGCGGTTTGAAGTGGCTGTCGTTTCCGAGGGCCACCATTTCGTCCTCGTCCGCCTCGATGTATTTGCCCGGCGCGATGGGCAGGCCGAGCGGCGCGGAACCGAGGATATCCGTGACGAAGCGAAACCGTTCGCCGTCCCACGCGTAAAGATAAGGGCACGAGCCCGTCGGCAGCGCGGGTTCGAGCAAGGCGAGCGGCGCACCGCAAGTCGCCGGCACTTCTTCCTGCGTGGTCGTGAGCTCGATCCATTGGACGGTGACGGCGTCGACCCGTTCGTGTTTGCCCACGCCGATTTCGATCGGCAATGAAGTCACCCGGCGCGCCGCACGCAATCCCGCGGTGCTGATCTCAATTCGTGTGCCGAGCGCGCTGGGATTCGAGCGCGTGCCGCGGAGCTGCAGCTTCAATTGCTTGTTCGCATTTCCTCCATCGTTGCGCAGCAGATGCACCTCGCCGTCGATGTTGAGCGCCAAATCGGTGTCGCAATCACCGTCGAAATCCGCGGCGGCGAGCGAATCGACGCGGCCTTTCACCTGGTCGAGGCCAAGCGCAGCAGTCGCGTCGCTCAAGCCGCGTGCGCCGGCGTTTCGCCAGATGCGAATGCCATTGCCGATCACCACCACGTCAAGCCAGCCGTCATTGTCGTAATCGATGAGTCTCAGCTCTTTGGGAACGAAGCCGTTCAGCGGAACTGACACGGAGTGATTTCCAGCGAACGCCATCTCGATTTTGTCAGACGAAGCCGCCACAAGATCGGACCGCAAATCATTGTTCATGTCGCCCACTGCGAAAACAGTGCCGCTCGGGAACTTGTCCGACGCATTCGTAAACCCACCGCCGCGTTGATGCACCCAAAGCGATGGGCCGCTCGACGTCGCCACGAACAGATCCTGCACTTCATCGTTGTTCCAATCGTCCACCGCCAGTCCGCGAAGATCCTTCAACGCAGGCAGGTTCGTTGTCGTATCGACGAAGTACATGTTTTGCAGATTGCTCATGACGCGCAGTTCGCCGTTCGTGCTCACGGCGATCACATCCAGGTCGCTGCGAAAACTCAGGTCGGCGAAAACTGCGTCGCGCGCCGCGAAGTTTTTCAGGCCGGCAAAGGCCGTGGTTTCAGTCGCGAAGCCATTCGTGGTGAAGCGATAGAGATGCACTCCGCGATCTCCGAGCACCAGTGCGTCAGGTGTACCATCCTTGTTCAAGTCGGCCACGAGCCAGCGCGAGTAACCGCCGCCGTTGGTGAAGGGAAAACTTTGACCGTTGGTCTGAAATTTTCCACCGCTGTTCACGAGCAGGCGAAAGCTTGCGCCATCGCCCACGAGGAGGTGATTGCGACCGTCACGAGCGAAATCGATTACGCCAACCGGGCCGGTGAACTTTTGCGCGAAGGCCTCGCGCGACACGTCTTTGAACGTTACATGGATGCCCTTCTCATCGGGTTGCTCCAGTTGAAACGGCACGTGGGCTTGAGTGTACTTGCAGCGTTCGAGTGCCGCGGCGCTGAGGCTCACGCTGGCGTGCCTGGCGAGCCAGTCCTTGTGCAGGTCCATTTGCTTTGCGGCATCCGCCTGGCGATTCGTCCTCAGATAAAGCTGCGCGAGTCGATAGTGCAGCGCGGGAAAATCCGGTTCGAACTGCTCGATCTCCTCATACTCCTGGAGGGCTGCGGAATAATTCGTGAGACCTTCGTAGGCGAGCCCAAGCTGGAAGCTGACGGGGTTCAAGGTCTTATCCAGATTTTTGGTTTCCGTGAGAAATTTTACGGCCTCGGTGAAATTCCGCAGGCGATTCTCCGCCACACCGGCGACGTAAAGTGCCGCCGCATTGTTCCGGTCGGATTCCGCGACGCTCTTCGCGAGAGCCAGCGCGCGCTCGTTTTGCTCGGCCAGCAGCAACGCGTTGGCAAGGTTCAGTTTCGCGGCGGGATGGGCCGGTTCCAGCTTGAGCGCCTTTTCGAAGGTCGCCACCGCGGCCGGCGCATCGCCACGGTCGAGCTGTGCCTTGCCCACATTGCTGAGGCGGAGGAATTCGCCGTCTCCTCCTGCGTGTCGCTTGTCTCGACAGGCAGTGAGGAGAAACGCCACCGCGACACAACTCGCGCAAATCGAAAACAGCTTCCAGGAACGCATGGCGGCGAAGCTAAGTTCAAGCGCGGCAAAGGTGAACTCGAATTGGTAGCCATTCCGTGTCACACGACGGTTGAATAAGAGCAAATCAGGGCGAGATTGCATTGCGCAGTTTTACGAAAAGAGAGGCGTGAAACAGCTTAAGTCGGGGAAAGTACGAACCGATGAGTAAGTTATGAAGCGACTGATTCGATCATCTGCTTACGCTCTAGTCGCGCTGGGCGTGACTTCCGGCCTTGCGCTGAAGATCTCCTGGTCATTCTTCCACCTGCACGCCATTGCTCCTGATCCTGCACTAACGATCGCCGGCATGTTGGCCGTCGGCCTGACTGCGGGCATGGCTGTTTTTGCGGTGGAGTGGAAGAATTCCTAAGGCGTATCACGAACCGTCGCGCGACTGGATCACGCTGAGCGGCACGCGCAATCATTGCGCGCCTGACACTCTTCGCTGTGTTCAACTCTCAACTTTCCACCCTGATCGTTCCACGCTTACTCTCTGCGCCCTGTGAAGCAAACGATTGTCACGTTGGACCTGGAAGGGGTGTTGGTGCCGGAAATTTGGATCGCCGTTTCGGAGAAAACCGGCATCCCTGAATTGCGCCGCACCACGCGCGATGAACCGGACTACGACAAGCTCATGCGCGGTCGTCTCGCCATCCTCGATCAACACGGGTTGAAACTCTCGGACATCCAGGAAGTCATCGGGACGCTCCGTCCGTTGGCTGGCGGAAAGGAATTCCTGGACGAACTGCGCACGCTGACGCAGGTCCTGATCTTGTCCGACACGTTCGAACAATTCGCGAAGCCGCTGATGCAACAGCTCAACTGGCCCACGTTGCTGTGCCACACGCTCTCCGTGCAGAACGATCGCGTGGTGGGATACAACATCCGGATTCCCGAGCAGAAGCAGAAGGCTGTCGCAGCGCTGAAATTGCTGAACTACAAAGTCATTTCCGGCGGCGACTCATTCAACGACACCGCGATGCTCGCGGAAGCGCACGTCGGCTTCCTCTTTCACGCGCCGGAGAATATCAAGCAGCAGTTCCCGCAGTTCCGCGCTTTCGATCAATACGCTGACTTGATGAGCGCCATCAAAGCGGAGCTGTAACGTGCCCCCGGCATCTTGCCGGGCGGGCGAATCAGTTCCTGCCAATCCACGCCAGTACGAAGCATCGACTCGGGAATGTTCTTACGTTTCCCCGGCAAGATGCCGGGGGCACGTTTCAGTCTTCGGCCTTCGTATCGCGGCTCAAGAGATCACTCACTGCCCGGCGCACGTCCTTGCCTTCGAAGAACATCGCGTAAACTTCGTCGATGATGGGCGTTTGCACGTTCAGCTTCCTCGCAAGTTGGCGCGCTGAACGCGCGGTCGGATAACCTTCCGCGAGCTTCTCCCCGGCACCGATGAGTTTCTCGACCGGCTCACCGCGTCCGGCGCGTTCACCAAGCGCGCGATTGCGGCTTTGGTGCGAGAAACAGGTGAGCGTGAGATCGCCAAGGCCACTGAGACCCGCGAACGTGTCTGCCTGCGCCCCCGCAGCCACACCCAGCCGGCGTATCTCCGCGATGCCACGTGTGAGCAGCGATGCTTTCGCGTTGTCCCCCAGTCTCAGTCCGTCGCAAACACCCGCTGAAATCGCGATGACATTCTTGAGCGCCCCGCCCAGTTCGACACCGATCAAGTCAGCGCTGCGATACACGCGGAAAGTGGGGCGGTGGAACAGATCCTGGACCGTGTGACACACTTCAGTGTCTTCGCTCGCGCCCACAATCGCGGTGGGCAATCCGCGCGCGACTTCGATCGCAAATGTCGGTCCTGAAAGCGCTGACACCTTCGCGCCCGGCACGCATTCGCGGAGCAGGCCGCACATCGATTTGCCAGTCTCGTACTCGATGCCTTTCGTCACGCTGATAAAAAGCGCGCGCGAGTCACGAAGTCGCGAGGCCACATCGCGAAAGGCCTTCGACGGAACTGCCATCAGGATGCACTCGGCGCCGGCCGCGGCGCGCGCCAGGTCGGGTTCACAAGTCCAATCTGCGGGAAGCTCCACACCGGGCAGGTAACGTTCGTTCCGTCCCGTGCGCTTGATTTCATCGAGCGCGGCGGCGTCGCGCGACCAAAGCGTCACGGCGTGACCGTTCGCGTGCAGAACTTTTGCGAGCGCGGTTCCCCACGCGCCGGCACCGACGACCGTGACCTTCACTGCGCCGCCTCCTTTTTCTTGCCGAAGCGATTCTCCGTACCGTTCACCAGGCGTTTGATGTTCGCCTTGTGCTTGTAGATCGCGAGCGCGCCGATGATGCCAGCAACGATGATCAGAAGGAGGTCTTCGCGGTTAAACCACCACGTGGCGAACGGCAAAAGAAACGCCGCCCCGATCGACGCGACGGACACGTAGCGTGTGATGAGGAACAATAAAATCCAAACGATCAACGCCACCGCGAGCGCCTTGGGCAACAGCGCGAGCACCACGCCGGCAGAAGTGGCGATGCCTTTGCCGCCTTTGAACTTGAGCCAGCATGTGTAGTTGTGGCCGAGGATCGCGAGGAAGCCGCCCACGACTTTATGAACTTCCTGAGTCGTCGTCTCCGGGCTCAACACTTCGTGCAGCAGCCCTCGATGCAGCAGTTCACCCACGAAGTAGCACGATACGAAACCCTTCAGTGCATCAACCAACAGCACAAAGATCCCCGCAGGCTTTCCGAGAATGCGGAAGACGTTCGTCGCACCGATGTTGCCGCTGCCGACGGTACGGATGTCGATGCCACGCGCTTTCGCGACAAGGTAGCCGGTCGGAATCGAGCCAAGCAAATACGCGACGAGCGCCGTGAGGACGTAACACGCGATAACCACGGCGCGGAATGTAGAAGCGGGGCGCGCGCCGTTAAAAGTGGAATCTGCGACTCAGCGCGACGCCGCGTTCACAACCTCTCGAAAGGCAACGAGCTCGGTGGAAAATTTCCTTGGATCAAAATCGGGACGCGACTGCACCCGGGCAAAGAGCGTGTTGAGAGCCGCGGACACGGCGGTATTTTTTCCGAGACCCAGCGCGGTCGTCAGGCGATCCAGACCGAGGACTGTTCGCTCGGCACGCATCGCGATATCCAGCGCCGGGCCGCTCGCAGAAATATCCCGGTTGGCCAGTTTGTCCAACTGCGCGCCCACTTCCTCCGCAGTCCATGCGCCGATCGAAGCATTTCGCGCGAGATCGTCTGCAGCGTCGTGCTCGGCCGGGACGCCAAGGACAAACGCGATCGCGTTCGCCCGCGCTTTGATTTCATCGCTGGCTGAACCGTGCTTCATTTGCGCCGCGGCTTCGCGCAGCGCGACAGCCTGACCGACGAACCAAGCTTGTGCGCCGCGCAGGCGATTCGTTTCTGGCCAGTGCCGCGGCATCGTGAGGCATTGCCCGTCGAGTTCGAAGGTCAACTCGGGATGTGCTGCGCGCCGCACGTCCGCGTCCACATTCTGATGACACGCCACGCATGTGTTCGCGCGCACGTAGAGATTCTTCAGGTCGCGCATCCCGGCGCTGACCTTCTGCGCGTAAGTGAGATCCGTGCGCGTATGCGTCAACAGCCATGGCTCCACGGCGTTGTGACAGGACTCGCAGGAGACGCCTTCGAGCGCCTGGACCAGCGGGCCTTTCTGCGACGCCGGCACTGCTTGAAATGGATTATGACAAACCGTGCAGCGCGGATCAGTAGTCGCATCCTCCGCTTTCAACGCCTGCATCATCAACCGCGAGCGCCCGATGGTCAGCGTGGCCTGAGCGCGCGTGTGAAAATCTCTTTGGGCCCAAACGATGTTCTGGTTGTGCTTGTCCGCCGCGCCGCCGTGGCAACTGGAGGAGGAGCAACTTTGAGCGCCAAGAAATTTGGGAGCGGATTCCGCCGCGCTGGCTATCATCGGAAACGTAGCTGAAGCGAGAGCCACGCCCAGCATCCATGCCGTCGAAAGCCGCAGAGCGAAGCGTCTTCCAGCGCGGTGCGCTTCGAACGCGCGCAGTCCAAACGCGCGTTCCATGGGAGTTATCACTTTGCCGGGCACAGCGCGTGTGTTATTTCAATCCCCGCTTCAATGCAATCCAGTACCGAAAAGCTCGAACACGGGCAGCCGTTGAGCACTGAGCAACTGCTCCAGTATCTGCCGTGGCTCAAGGAGATTCCCGGTCCGCAGCTCAAATGGGCTGAAGGCGCGGCGGTGCTGCGAACATTCAAACGCGGCGACATCGTCTGCGAGGAAGGCGCGTTCGGCTCCACCGCCTTCTACATCGTCAGCGGGACGGTCGATATCTACATCGCCAACAAGATTGCCCACGTGAACACGCGTCGTGGCCTCGGCGGCTTCGTGGCGCGCATGAAAAGTTTCCTCGTCAGCGACAAGCAAGGTCAGCGCGACAGCGGAAGCAAAACCTTCATTCCGATTGATGCCTCGATCGATCTCTCGTTGAACAGCCCACTCGCGCAACTGGCCGCGGGCGAACTGTTCGGTGAGATGACCTGCCGCACCTTTCAACCGCGATCCGCCACGGTGCAGGCTCGCGAGGACTGCGTGATGGTCGAGTTCCTGCGCGTCGTCCTCGACATGCTGATGGGCTCGCGCGACGTCGATGCCGCGACGAAAGCCGCCACGAAAGTGAAAGCGGCGACGTTCAAAGGCACGACTTTCAAAACCGAGCTGGACAAAAAATATCGCGAACGCTCGCTGAACAATCACCTCCGCAGCGTGCCCCTCTTCACGTCGCTTGATGAAAGTTTCCTCGCGTTGCTGAACCAGAAAGTGGAACTCGTCACCTTTGGAAAGAACCAGGTCATCTGCAAACAAGGTGATCCGGCGGACGCTTTTTTTCTTATCCGCTCCGGCATGGTGAAAGTTTCCAACGCGCTGCCCGGCGGCGAAATGGTGCGCACATACCTCGGACGCGGCGACTATTTCGGCGAAATCGGTTTGCTCTTCCACCAGCCGCGCAGCGCCACTTGCACTGCGCTGGACACTGTGTCGCTGGTGAAGATTGCGAAGCCGGAGTTTGAGCAGATGCTCGCAACCTTCCCGCAAGTGCGCGCCACGCTGATGCAAGTCGCCGAGACTCGACTTGCAGCGAGCGCCAAAAAGGACGTGCCGCGCGGCCTGAACCTCGATGAGTTTCTGAACCAGGGTTTGTTCGAAGCGCAGAACCTTCTCATCATCGATCTCGATCGCTGCACGCGCTGCGATCTTTGCGTTCGCGCTTGTGCCGAGGCGCATGATGGCGTGACGCGTTTGTTGCGCGACGGTTTGCGCTACGATCGCTACCTCGTTGCCACGACCTGCCGCACTTGCCGCGATCCGCTCTGCATGACGCAGTGCCCGGTCGGCTCGATCCGCCGCAAAGACAATCTCGAAATCATCATCGAAGACTGGTGCATCGGTTGCAGCAAGTGCGCGGAGCTTTGTCCGTTCGGCAACATCAACATGCACCCGGTCGAGTTCATGGAAGAGGTGAAGGCGGCACAAGCCGCGCCTGTTCCCGCCGTCGCTGGCGAAGCGCCGAAACCGGCCGCACCCGCTGCGCCAAAGAAAGGTTTCAAAGCGGCCACGTGCGACCTTTGCACCGATCTCTCCATGCCGAGTTGCGTTTACGCGTGTCCACACGATGCGGCGCGCCGCGTGGATCCGTCGCAATATTTCTCGACGAGCTTCGCCGCAACATCACGCTGGCAGGCGGCGAAGTTCAAGAGGCGCACGACGCATGAAAGTGGCCACGACAAACCGACGAACAAGAAGTGATCATCAATCGGCAGCACCTGGGTTGGGCAGCGTTCGTCATGACGGCGAGCTTGCTGGCGGTGCTTCTCTACGTGGGTGAGTTCCAGTCGGAGGCGGTTCGCGCTTTCTTTCGATTGCCGGCCGCCTGGCACCGCGACGTGCGTGAGACGGGACGCAGTGTTGGTGGCACGCCGCTCGGAATCATCTTCGGCAGCGTCTCCGCCGCGATCTTCGTCTTCGCCGCGTTGCTCGGGCTGCGCCGCAAACGGCCAACGCTCAAGGTGGGCAGGCTCCAAACGTGGTTGAAGGGTCACATCTGGCTCACGCTGCTCACCGTCCCGCTGATCATGCTGCACTCGGGATTTTCACTCGGCTCGCCGATGACAGCCGTGCTCGTGCTCGTGTACGCGATCGTGATGGTAAGCGGCGTTTACGGGCTCGCGCTGCAACATTTTCTTCCGCGACTGATGAAAGAGCGCATCCCGCTCGAAACCATCTTCGAACAGATTCCGCACGTGCTGAAGCAGTTCGAGGACGCGGCGATCGAATTGCGCAAGTCTCTTGATCCTGCTCCCGCCCCAGCCCCTGCGACATCGACGGCACCGACAAATGCGGCCACTGCGATGATGACGGCCACAGAGCCCGCGACGGCAACGGTGGCAGAAGCAGCGCCCGATCCATCAATCGAGGTGATGAAGAGCTTCATCGACGAGGCCGGCCTTCCGTATCTCAGCGCGAAGCGTGGCGACAAGTTGATGCTCGGCAACCAGCGCGTTTCCGACGAGCAGTTCCGATTGCTGAAAGTGAGCGTCGCCCTCGAATGGCAGGCGAAGGTGGAACAGCTTCAAGCCTGGTGCGATGAGCGGCGTCAGCTCGATCTGCAAACAAAGTTCCAGCACTGGCTCCACGCGTGGCTGCTCGTTCACGTGCCGGTGTCAGTGCTGTTGTTGATCTTCACTGCGTGGCACGCGATTGCCGCGCTTTACTTCTACTGACATGGCACTGAATCGCGGCACGCAGAAACAGATCGCGCAGCGCTTCAAGGGCAACCTCGACTATTTCAAGAAGCCGCATTACTGGCGGCGCCTTCGCTTCTGGACCATTCTCATCGTCTGCCTGCTCGGCACTGCGGCGATGGCGGTGATGTATCTCAGCGGTCGAGAAACGATCTACAATCCCGGACCGATTTCCTCCCAGCACGCGCGCATCGCCAACGACTGCTCCCAATGCCACGAACCCGCGAAGCGATCACTCAGCGGCGCAAAGTTGAAACTGAGCAACGACGGCATTGATGCGCGTTGCGAGAAATGTCACGCCCGCCACGCTTTCCACGAGTCGAACGTCGTCAATGCGCGTGCCTGTACCGCCTGCCATCGAGAGCATGAAGGCGCGAAGTCGCTCGCCACGCGAGACACGTCACAGTGTTTGCGCTGTCACGGCGATCTTCGCGAGATGACGTTGTCCGCGGAAAAAGGTCGCTCGCTTCGCGCCGATGCGTTCGATGTTCATCCAGACTTCGGTTGGAAAGCGATTGTCGCTCCGCGCCCGCTCAACGGCTTCACGGCAGTCATCACGAGCTTTGAGAATGATCATCCGGAGTTTCGCCTGCTTGCGGACAAGCTTCGGGATTCAAACACACTGAAGTTCAATCATCGCCGCCACCTCGTGGAGACGAATGATATTCCCCTCGTGAACGGGAGGCGCATCGACTGCACGTTCTGTCATCAACCCGGCCCGCGCGGCGCGTTCTTCCAGAAAGTTTCGTTCGACCAACACTGCCGCGTGTGTCACACGCTTCAGGTTGATGAAAACACGCCGGAGCTGACTCTCCCGCATGGCCGCGCCGAACATGTGCGCGCCTTCCTCCGCAGCCTGCCGCTGCAATACGCGGAGCTGGCGCAGCGACGCGGCACAACGGCCAAGCCCGATGTCGATGCGTTCGTGGCGCAAAACATGACGCGATTGCGGGCGCAGTTCATCGACGGAACGAATCTTGAGCGGCAGGTCTTCTTCAGCACGTTCCGCAAGGGACCGGAAGGCCGCGCGAAGTTCGACGGCTGCGCGGCGTGCCATGAGTTACGCGCAAATGCCTTCGATGCCCCGATGATCGCGAAACCGGATGCCCCTGATCGCTGGATGATGCGCGCGCATTTCGATCACGCGAAACACGCGTCAGTCGATTGTTCGAAGTGCCACCACGCCGCAGCCAGCGCGAGCACAGCGGATGTGATCATGCCGTCCCGCGCCGTGTGCGCTGAGTGTCACAGCGCGAAAGGAAAAGTGTCGAACGACTGCACCTTCTGCCACACGTATCACGTGCCGCAGCGCGTGCCCGCTGTCACGGTGAAGTGAACGGTGTTTCAACGATCTTCACCGCGCTCTCGCCCGTCGCAGTCTTGATCGTCAGTTCGTTTCCAACCTTGTTGTGTTCGCGGCGCACGTACCCGAGCCCGATGTTCGCATTCAACGCCGGAGAATGGATCGCGCTCGCGACGTAGCCGACTTCCTTGGCGTTGAAGAGCAGCTTCTCGCCTTTCGCTGGCAACGGCACCAGCTCATCGGCGAACCGCAGACCACGCAGCGCTTTCGCCACTTGTCCGTAAGTGCGGATGCGCGCGATGACTTCCTGGCCGATGTAGCAACCCTTCGCGTAACTGATCGCGCGCTGTTCGATGCCGGCTTCGGGCGGCAGATTGGTTTCATCCATCTCGGCGCCGAAGCGCGGAATCCCCGCCTCGATCCGCGCGGTCTCCAGCGCGCGCCATCCGCAGGCGCGACCACCCAGTTCCTTCGCGGCGGCAATCAGCTTGTCCATGATTGCCGCGAGCGAACTGACCGGAACAAAAAGGTCGAGACCCTCCGTGCCAAGGCGCGGCTGGTTCATGCAGTAAACTTCGCCGAGCGTCGTGTCGTTGATGCTGGTCCACGCGAAGGGTTTTTGCGGCCGCATGAAATTCAACCCGAGTGCTGTCATCGCGTCCCATGCCCGCGGGCCTTGCACGCTGAACAATCCGTAATGCGGCGCCGCATCCACGATCTGCACGTCATCCGCGATGATGTAGCCCTCCAGCCGTTGCGCGATCGAAGCGGCGAGGCCGGGCTCGAAGTCGAGGAGGATTTCGTTCGGGAGGATGTAAACGTTCGCATCCGACTGCATCTTTCCCTTGTTCGTGATCAGCGCGGCGTAACAGCCGGAACCCGAGGGAAGATCTTTGATGTTGTTGGTGACCTGGCCGTTGAGGAACCGCACGCGATCAGCCCCGGTGAGCACGAGCCGGCTGCGGAAACTCAAGTCGAGCACACCAACGCATGTGCGCAGCGCGGCGTGTTCGGCGAGGAAGTCGCCGTAATCCTCGACGGCTTCCATCCCGTTCACCTGCGTGAAGCGGGCGCTCAGTTCCTGGTGCAGTTCGTGCAGCGACAATTGCATTGCGGCAATTAAGACCACGAAGCGGGGAAGAAAGTAATCAGTAATCAGTGCGTCAGTAACCAGTCTTGCAGGCCACCGGCCACTGATTACTGACTCACTGATCACTGACCCTCTGAATTAGCACTTCCCTTTTCCTGAATTCTCATTTCCATTGCGCCGCACATGGACATTCAACTGAGCACGCTTTCCGTCATTCTCGGGCTCATCGTCGCGCTGCCGAGCGTGTATGGCTTGCTCAAGCCGCAGCAGTTCGCCGCCGCCGCGCGAAAATTTCCACGCCACACCACCATTGGCTGGGGGCTGATGCTGATGGGCACGGCGTGGTTTCTCTTCAATGTGCGGCAGGAAACGGTCTCGGACTTTGCGAACATGCAGAACATTTTTCTGCTCGTGTTCGGCGCGGTCGGGATCGGCACGTGCATCTTCGTGCAGGACTTTTTGCCGGTGCGCGGGCTGGCCGTCCTGTTCCTGCTGCTGGCGAAGCTGATGGTCGATACGGCTCGCTGGGAAGACACCGAATGGCGCTTGGTGATTTCCGCCTGGGCTTACGTGCTGACTGTGGCGGGCATGTGGTTCACGGTTTCGCCGTGGCGATTACGCGACATTTTGAATTGGTCCGTGGCGACAGAACAACGCACGCGCATGGTGAATGGCGCGCGTGTGGCCTTCGGCATCTTCGTCATTCTGCTCGGCGTCACGGTATTCCGTTCCGCTGAGAAAAAATCCGCGCTCGTCTCGACGCCACCTTCAGCCGCCTTGCCGTCGTGAGCCGCGGGAAAATCCTGGTGATCCGCGGCGGAGCCATCGGCGATTTCATCCTCACGCTTCCTGCACTCGCCGCGCTGCGCAAAGCGTTCCCGCAAACACGTCTCGAAGTGCTTGGCTACCCGCACATCGCCGCGCTGGCAGACCTTGCGGGATACGTGGCGGAGGTGAAATCGATCGAGGCGGGCGCGCTGGCAGGATTCTTCGCGCGACGCGGGAAGCTGAATGAAGCGCTTGGAGAATATTTTGCCGCATTCAACATCATCGTTTCCTATCTCTACGATCCCGATGAAATTTTTCAGGAAAACATCGCCCGGGTGTCGAAGGCGCAATTTATCGCGGGGCCGCATCGGCCGAATGAGCGCGAGGAGATTCACGCGACGGAAGTTTTCCTGAAACCGCTGGAACGGCTCGCGATCTTCGGGGCTGATCCTGCGCCGCGCATCGAACTTGCGCGTCCACAGGATGCCGGCAGCGCGCTGGCCGTTCATCCGGGCAGCGGCAGTGATAAAAAGAATTGGCCGGAGGAACGCTGGACGGAATTGCTGGCGCGCATCGCGAGCGAAACCACGTGGCCCGTGCTGTTGATCGGTGGTGAAGCGGAACACGAACGCGTGCAACGGCTCAGTTCCATCGTTCCCATTCAACGCCTCACGGTGGCGATCAATCAGCCACTGACTGAACTTGCGCGCCGGCTCGTGACGTGCCGCACTTTTCTTGGGCACGATTCCGGCATCACGCACCTCGCCACGGCAGTCGGTTTGCGTGGCCTGGCGATGTGGGGCGAAAGCAACGAGCGCGTCTGGCGTCCGAGGAGCGACAAGTTCGAACTGTTGCAGGGCGGCAGGAATTTGAGTGGGCTCGATAGCGCCACGGTTTTTTCCGCCGTGCAGCGGGTGATGGAGTGACGTGCCCCCGGCGTCTCGCCGGGTTCCGGTAAGTGCCATGCCCGACCCGGCAAGATGCCGGGGGCACGTCGTTCACTGGTCTTCCCAGGAATTCTGGTTTTCAAATCCATTCCCGCCGCTAACGTCTCGCGCATGGATCCGTTGCTGAAGTTGATTCGAGACAATGCCGCGTGGAAGCCGGCCGAACTCGCCGCGATGTTAAATGAGCCCGAGGCCGAAGTCGCCGCGCGCATCAAACGCTACGAAGCCGAGCATGTCATCCTCGCCTACCGCGGCATTCTGAACGAGGAAAAGCTCGGGCTCGACTCCGTGCGCGCCGTGATCGAAGTGAAGATCACGCCGGAACGCGGTGGTGGATTCGATCGTCTCGCCGAACGCATCGCGAAATATTCCGAGGTGCAGTCGTGTTACCTCATGTCGGGCGGCTACGACCTGATGGTGATTGTGCAGGGGAACAATTTGCGCGAGGTGGCGAGCTTCGTTTCACAAAAGCTGGCCACGATCCAGGGTGTCGTCTCCACCGCCACGCATTTCATGCTCAAGCCTTACAAGGAGCAAGGCGTGCTGATGAAGGCCGACACCAACGACGAGCGCCTCGCGGTGGCGCCGTAACGCTCGCCTGCCGTGATCCTCGTCGTCGCCCTCGGCGCGTTGGCGCTGTTGAGCATTGTGTTGCTCGGCTGGCAGTTGCTCGCGGCGGCGCGCTTTCCTTTGCATCGACGAGAGCACGAGTTTTCCTTCGCGCCTCCCATCATCGTGTTGAAGCCGCTGAAAGGCTGCGATGAACACACACGCGAATGCCTGAAGAGCTGGCTCGCACAAAACTATTCTGGATCGCTGCGGATTTTTTTTGGTGTCGCGGACGAGAACGATCCCGTTTGCGATGTGGTGCGATCGCTGTTGAAGGAATTTCCATCAGTGGATGCGGAGATGGTCATCACGCCGGAAGACCTCGGTGCAAATGCCAAGGTCGCGACGCTGGTGCAGCTCTATCGGAGGAGTCACTCGAAGAGCGCAAAGGCGGCGAAGGAGGAAAACACTTCGTCCACTTCGCGCTCTTCGCGAGACCTGATCTGCATTTCTGACGCCGATGTGCGCGTGCCTCCCGACCTTCTCGCCAATGCGGTCGCGCCATTTCGCGATGAGCGCGTCGGGTTGGTCAGCAGTTTTTATCAACTCGCCAATCCCACGACACACGCCATGCAGGTCGAAGCGGTGGCCGTCAACGCGGATTTCTGGAGTCAGGTGCTGCAATCAAACATGCTCAAGCCGCAGGACTTCGCGCTCGGCGCGGTGATGATCACGCGGGCGTCTCATGTCAATGCGCTCAGTGGCTTCGCCGGTCTCCTGAGCTATCTCGCGGACGATTACCAACTCGGCAACTCGGTGGCGAAGAGTGGCGCGCGGGTAGAACTCACGCCGGTCGTGGTCGAATGCTGGGATCCTCCGGCGGACTGGCGTCAGGTGTGGAACCATCAACTTCGTTGGGCGCGCACGATTCGCGTGAGCCAGCCGTTGCCCTACTTCTTCAGCGTGCTGAACAATGTTTCGCTGTGGGTGACCCTCGCGGCAGGCGCGGCGGCAAGTCACATCGTGTTCCGCGTCGCGCCGGGTTATCCGTGGCACGTTGACTTGCAATGGCTGATGGGCACCACGCTGTTGCTCGCTTTTGGTCTGTCGGCGCGAATCGTCGCGGCCAAAGACCTCGCAGAACGACTCACAAAAAATCCATTCCCCTGGAGACTCGCCGGTGCGGTGGTCCTGAAAGATTTTCTTCAGTTCGGAATTTGGATCGGGGCTTTCTGCGGAAACAAGGTGGGCTGGCGCGGACGAATGTTCCGGGTGCAACGCGGCGGCAAACTCATTCCAATCAAATCCTGATCACGCGCCGAGCAGCGCCGTGTCCCAATCCTTCCACACCGGTTCGTAGCCGAGCTTTGAAATCACTTCGGCCATTACCTCGGGCGAGCGATCGTCAGCGGTCTCGAACTGGCCCGTAGCGCTGCGGCGACCCGCCCATTCACTCGCGCCGGCGGCTAGCTCGACGATGCGACCGCGCTCGGTGAGGTGAATCTTTTCCTTGCCCGCGCCGGTGTAGCCGCCGGGTTCGGTGTGACTGCCCGCGCTCATCAACGTGATGCCGAGCGGGATTAAACCATCGCGAAGTTTTGCGGGTTCACGCGTCGAGAGAACAAGGCCCACGTCAGGAAGCAGAAGGCGGAACGCGCAAAGCAGTTGAACCATCTCACGATCCGTGATGTGCGTGAGCGGCTCAAACTCACCTGCGCACGGGCGCAATCGCGGCAGCGAAATCGTGATTTGCGATTTCCAGCAATGACGCAACAAATAAGCCGCGTGCGCAGCGACGGACAGCGCTTCGCGACGCCATCCACTCAGGCCGTAAAGGGCGCCAATGCCGATGCGGCGAAAGCCCGCGACGTAGGCGCGCTCAGGAGTTTCCAGCCGCCAGTCGAAATTCCGCTTCGGCCCCGCGGTGTGCATGTCGTTGTAAACATCGCGGTCGTACGTTTCTTGATACACCACCAACCCATCAGCGCCGGCAGCAACGAGCGGTTCGTAATCCGCAGTCCCCATCGGCCCCACTTCGAGCGACACGCTCGGTGTCTCGGCATGCACCGCGGCGACGCACTCGGCGAGATAACCGTTCGAGACAAACTTCGGATGTTCACCCGACACGAGCAGCACGTTCCGAAATCCCTGGGCGCTCAACTCGCGCGTCTCCGCAAGCACGTCGTCCAGCGAGAGCGTGACGCGGAGGATCGGATTGTCGCGCGAGAAGCCGCAGTACTTGCAGTTGTTGATGCACTCGTTCGAGAGATAAAGCGGCGCGAAGAGGCGGATGACGCGTCCAAAGCGCTGAAGCGTCAGCGTGTGGGAACGACGGCCGAGTTCCTCAAGCGACGCCGAAGCCGCCGGAGAAATGAGCGTTGCGAAATCATTCAGAGACAACGCGGATTTGCGCAGCGCATCCCGAACGTCAGCGGCGCTGGCGCTCTCGGCGCGAGCCAACAATCGATCGAGCGGCAACGAATTGAACTCAGAGACAAAACTCACGGCGCGCAGTTAACACCTGATTGCGAGTGGGTTCAACGCAGAGACGCAAAGTTGCAGAGGCGAAGGAGGTCATCGCGCCTTGGCGCCTTCGCGTCCCTGCGCAGAATTGGTGGTCGCGAAAGCCTTGGCGCTGAACTCAAAGGCCCGCGCCGCCGAGCGTTCGTAGAGGGCTTCCTTCGCGTGCTTCACGCCGGGCACCTCGAAGTAATCATGCGCGATCTTTTGCGCATTCAAGCGGTCGCGGAGGTCGCGATTGGCATTCAGGAATTCATCCTTGGTTCCAACAATGATCTGGATCGCGACATGCCCGCGAACTTGCTGCGCGTTGCGCTCAGCGAGGACCAGTGGGTTGTTGGCGTCAAAGCGCTCGGCCGTTCCGAACATCTGCTTGTAAACCTTCCCGAGATTCTTTTGGAAATCCTTCGCATCCGAAAGCGTGGCTCCGTACGCGACCACCGAACCGAAAATATCTGGTTGCTGGAACGCGAGCTTGAGCGCGCCGAAGCCGCCCATCGAATAGCCATGCAGCGAACGGAACCGCGGCTCGGCACGCGTGCGAAATTGCGCGTCGATATGCTGCACCAATTCCTTCACTACCGTCTCACCCATCACTGAACCGTCCGGCGCATCGGAGAAGAAGCTGGTTTCGCCGCCGTTCACAAAGACGAGCAGCGCCGGCCCGGTGCGGACCAGCGACGCGCGCCAGAAATTTGCGTAATCGAGGAACGAACTCTCGTGGCCCTCGTATCCGTGCAGGTAATAGATCACCGGAAAACGCCGCTGCGGTTCGCGCGCGTATTCGGGTGGGAAACAGATGTTGTAGCCGACGTCCGTGAGCATGGAAGCGCTGCGGAAAGTGCGATGTTCGAGCCCGGCGATTTTGGCCTTGGGCGGATGGTCCCAGGCAGACTTCTGAGCGGCAGACGCGGCGAAGGCCGTGAACAACACTGCCATGATTAGATTGGTTTGCATCATCTTGGCCCAAGATCCTCCGAGGACCATGTTGCGGCAAACGCCATCGAATCTGGCCGTCAGCCGCCACACTTCGGCTTTGCTCTGCGGTGAACAGGATGCTAGTGTCCTCGCGAACAACCTCGTTTCAAATCTATGCGTGTCCATGCTTTTTTAGCAGCAGCGTTGGCTGTTTGTGTTCCCGGCTTCACTTCATTCGCGAGCGACACGCCGCCGGCGGCCGTGAGCAGCTTTACGGTTTCCAACGGTGTGAAGACGCTCAAATTCACCCCTTCGCCCGCCGTGGATGCCTACAATGTTCGCTCGGCGAGTGTCGTGACGGATCAATTTACCAATGACACGACCGGCGTGATCAGCAACTTCACCTTCCGCGCGACGAACAGCGTGCCCATGAAATTTTACAGCGTGGCGGCCACGCCGATCAGCAGCAATGCGCTGTTAAATGCAAACCTGCTGAACCGTATCGCGTACGGCCCGACGCCGGATGAACTGGAGCGTCTCGCTGCGATCGGGCCACAAGCGTACATCGCCGAGCAGCTCGCTCCCGAGGCGATCGCCGACACCTTTGATTCCTACGCGTCAGTCGCTCACACGACGAACGGGGTCCCGCCGAGCGGCATTCCGCAGTGGCGCAATGTGACGGTCACGGGAACATTTTCCGCTTCGAACCTTTACGTTTACATGCTTCAGGCAGGCAACGTTTACGTGGACGACATCGAATTGCGCCCGCTGACGAATTACTTGACGACGAACATCACGGCCACGACGACGAACGTCATCATCAACTACGTCGCGGCGCAAAACATGATAACGGACAGTGATTTCGAAACCTCGGTATTGGGTCAGTTGTGGAGGACGAATTTCAACACGGTCAATTCAACCCTTAGCACGGATTACGCGCATTCGGGCAGCCGCAGTCTGCGCCTGGTTTCCACCGCGGCCGCATCGACGCAGGGAGATTCGGTATGGCAATCGATGTCAAACCTCACGTTCAACTTCAATGCGAGCACGCAGCGGTGTCAGTTGAGCTACTGGTATCTTGAAGCAACGAATTCCAGCAAGTTGAGGATTCGCCTGAGCGGCAATGGCGTCGTGAGTTCCGGCAGCGACACACCACCGCCGCCGACATGGCTTTACGCGACCGCAACGGGCAACGCGAACACCAGCCCGCAGATCTACATCTATCTGTCGGGAGCGGGCGACTGCTACATTGATGACATCAAGCTGGTGGCCGGCAGCGTGCCGGAAGCCGGCTCGAATATTCTGCGCAATGGCGACTTTGAGGCGCCCCTGACCACCAACAATTGGTTCGCCACGGGACAACATGCGAACTCATTCCTCAGCTCGAGCTTTTCCCATTCCGGCGGAGGCAGTCTCAAACTGATGTGTGCGACGGCCGGAAACGGCACCCTGTCGAACTCGGTGGCTCAAACAAACATCGGGGTCGCAAACAACTCCGCTTACACCGTGAGCTTTTGGTATTTGCCGCCGAGCAACAATCGCACGCTCACGGTGCGCCTGTCCGGCAGCGGCGTGAACAGCGTCCAGCCGAACAGCTTGCCGGCGACAATACGGCGCCGTCTCGAAACAATCGGCGCGGCGGATTACGAGGATGGCACGATGTCCGTCCAGAGTCTCGGCGGGGCAACGCTCGCCGATCTGCGCGCATTGTTCGTTCAGAATTGCGTCGGCAATCAGAGGCAGTTGCTCTACGTGCTGCTGCAATTCCTCGAGAACCATTTCGTCACTCAGCACAGCAAGAGCGTGGATTATTTCGACCGCTTTTATGACGACGGCAACGTGATGGATGTTTACGCGACGGACTGGGAGTTCCGCGAGCACACGAAATGGAAGAACGCGTTGCTGAGTCAGAACTGCAACTTCTATGACTTGCTGAAAATTCACGCAGAGAGTCCCGCCGAGATCGTTTATCTCGATTCCTTGGAGAGCAACGGCAGCGGCAACAACGTGGCGAACGAAAACTATGCTCGTGAAATCATGGAACTCTTCTGCATGGGCGTGGACAACGGTTACGACCAGCAGGACATCACCGTGATGTCGCGATCATGGAGCGGTTGGTCGGTGCAGATCGTTGATCCAGTGAATATCAACAACCCGCACGCACCCCAGACGCAGCGCGTAGGATTTTATCCGGGTGTGGGCAACATCGGCACCTCGAACCTTGTTGGCGTCTGGACGTTTAATTACAAGACGAACCAGCACGGCACCAACCGCGTGCCGGTCTGGTGTACCTGGAACAGCAACACCACAAACCCGGCGCCCACGGGCGTAAAGGCGGTGCCCGCGCGTTTCGGTCCGCCGTGGGCAGGGCAGGCTTACAATCTTTATCCCATCGGCGCGGTGCCGGTGCGCACCGGCACGAATGGTATTCAGGACGCCTACGATGTGCTGGCGAAGATTGCCGACCTTCCTTTCACGATGGAATTCATCAGCGTGAAACTGTGCCGGCTGTTTGTTCACGACGATTTCGTTCACGGCACTTACGACTACACCGATCCCAATCGCTCGGCGGAAGCTGAGTTGGTGCGTCAATGCATGGTGGCGTGGAACACGCCGGCGGGTGACGGACGCAAGGGAAACATCCGCTCGATCCTCAACGTGATTTTCAATTCGGACCTGTTCCGCAGCCACGGCGGCTCGATGCAGAAGGTCAAGACACCGCTGGAGTTCGCCGTGAGCACCGTGCGCGCGCTGCGCGGCGCGAACACGAGCGGCGGCTATTATGCGTCCACCGATGGCTATTCGATCAGTGGCCGCGGCCGCACGCCCAGTTCAGCTCCGTTGACGCGGATGGGTTCGATGCTGCTTTTCGATCGCGATGCGCCGGATGGCTACCCCGAAGCCGGACCGCCGTGGATCAGCGCCGGGACACTCGCCGAGCGCGTGCGCTTTGTGCAAAGCGCTCTCATGGCCACCACCGAGGCGCGAAAGAGCGACGACATTAACGGTGGCAACAACACCATCACCGATCCCGTCGGGCTGCTGAAGAAGAACCGGCCAAGCAATCAGTGGAATGACGCAGCCGCAGTCGCGGATTATTTCCTCGGCATCCTGTTCCCGGGCGAAGGCAAAGGAAACCTCGAGCCTCTTCGCACACTGGCGATCAACTTCCTCAACACGGCAGACAGCGGCGCGGGCCAGTCCCTGTTCACTTCCGTCGTTAACACGACACCGGCCTACGACACACGGGTGCGCGCCATGGTGGCGATGCTCATGACGCAGTCGCGTTTCCAGGAACAATAACTCTTCACGCCTATGCAACACTTCAACTTCAACATCATGAACCGGCGCTCGTTCCTGAGCACCACGAGCAAGGCGGGCATCCTCGCCGCGCTCGCGTCCATCACGAACATTCCCGGCGTGCTGAAGCAGGCTCTGGCCGAAGGCACCATCGGCACTGGCAAGAAGGTGCTGTTCGTCTGGCTGCGTTTCGGCAACGACTCGCTGAATTCGATCGTTCCTCTGCTAGATAGCTCCTATGCGAGCAGCCGCCCGACGCTCGCACTCCCGATGGATGGCGGGACGAATTACTCGACGCCGGGCCTTTGTGATTTTCCGCTTTCGGGCACTGGCTCGACCTACGGCACGTACCCCTTTGCCATTCGCACCGGCAACACGTTTGCCGCTCTGCATCCGTCCCTGAAATTCCTCGCGCCGGTCTATAACGCGGGCGAACTCTCGCTCATTCATCGCGTCGCCTACCCGAAGCAATCGCGCTCGCACTTCGATTCGCAGATTTATTGGGAGAATGGCAACCCGAACAACGGCCTCGTGAAGGACGGCATTTTCTATCGCACTCTCATGGAGTCGGGGCTGGATAACATCGGCTCACGCGGGGTGACGATTCAAAGTTCGTTGCCGTTGCTGATGCGCGGCTCGGAGGCGGCGATGACCAATCTCACCGATCCGCTGCGCTACAATCTGCTGGGCATCCCGTCGGGCAATCCCACGGGCGTCGGCGATCCGAAGGCGGACAGCGCGATCGCGAACGGCAACACCTACGGCTTCGCGCCCAAGAAGAGCCGCGACATGCTGTTCCACCAATATGACAACTTGCAGGCGACGCTGAATGCCTTCGCTTCGATCAATTTCACCGAGGCGGGCAACACGTATCAGGATGATGAGTTGACGGATGGCGACAACACGTGGGTTCCGATCGATGGAACCGGCGCGTCCATCGGCACGGCGGGCAAAGGTTATTTCCTGTTCCCGACGAACGATGACAAGAACGGCGGCTGGCGGCGGCCGGATCGCAGCGCGAACGGAAACAAGTTCGCCGTGAACCGGAATCATTCGGGCTTCTTCTACAATTTGAAGGCAGCGGCGCTGGTGCTGAATCACACCGACGCGGTAATCGCCGGCACGGAAGTGGGCGGCTTTGATACGCACCAGAAGCAAGGCCAGCTCACGGGTTCGCACCCGGACTTGCAGCGCGTGATCGGTTGGGCGTTGTATGGTTTGCGCAAGTATTTCAAGATTTACGGACGCGGCGGCACGGCTCCCTCGGCCAATGCGAAGACGTCGTGGGACGATGTGGTGATCGTGACGCTGTCGGAGTTTGGCCGCACAACGATTGAGAACGGCGACAACGGAACGGACCACGCCGAGGCCGGAGCAATGTTCGTGGCCGGCGGAACGGTGAAGGGCTATGGCCGCCACATCAGCGGCTCAGGCGTGCTGAACTGTAATCCCACCGAGCCGGGAATTGCGGCCGCGCTCCAATGGGCCACCGGCGCCACTGGATCGATGTTTGGCGCGAGCAGCCGTTATCTGAGCCGCAACACCGATTTCCGATCGGTGCTGGGCGAAGTGATTCGCAAGCATCTCGGGGCCACGCAGGCGCAGGTGAACCGAATCATTCCGGGCTACGGGACGGCGGGCGAGAATCTCCTGAACGGCGGGACGTCGAGCGTGGATGGCAAGGTGATTCGCGGCGAGGTTGGCATTTTGTAACGGATCGGCGAAATTGCGGCGTGCTCATAGTCCCCTGTTGGCATTGGCGCCGGTGGTTCTCCACCGGCATGTTTCTCTGCGGTGTGGTTGTCGCGCGCTGTGGGAGCGTCACGATAATTCCAAGTCAGGACGCCACGCTGCTTCACGTGTCGCCCTCGAACAGCATAGGCAGCGGGGATGCGGTCATTGCCGGCACGACGCAAGCGGGGACTCGGAACCGCGCGCTGCTGCGGTACAATGTTTCAGGGTCTGTTCCTGCGGGTTCGAGAGTCATCGCCGCTCGTTTCACCATCGCGGCCACCCGGCAGTCTGGCGAAGCTCCGGTGGGTGTGCCGTATGGATTGCACCGAATGCTGACTTCCTGGGGCGAAGGCGCGAACGTGCCGCCCAATCCCGCATCGGGCCTGGGTCTGCCGGCCAATCCCGGAGACGCAACCTGGGCCACGCGCTTTTTTCCGACCACTGCGTGGGCCGCGCCGGGCGGCCTTGAGGAAACGGACTATTCCGCGCAAATCACTTCCAGCGTGTACATCGACAGCCTCGGCGTGTATGAATTCGAAAGCACCTTTGAGATGGCGGCTGATGTTCAGTTTTGGCTCGACCATCCGACGTCGAACTTTGGCTGGATGCTGAAATCGGAATCCGAAGAAATTTATTTTTCGGCGCGCAAATTCGCGTCGCGGGAATCCGCCGATGAAACCCTCGCACCGCAACTGGCCATCGATTACCTGGCACCGCCACTGATTGGCGCGCCGCGGTTGACGAACGGCGCCATCGAATTCTCGTTCGATGGGGACGTCGGCGGAGCTTACTCGGTGGTGGCCAGCCCCGCTCTGGCTGGAACCAACGTTTGGACGGAGGTAACGAATTTCGGCTATCTCTTCACATCCGCCACACTCACCGCGCGCATTGGCGCCACCAACGCTCAACGTTTCTTCCGTGTTCGTATCGACTGAGTTCGATCAACGGCCGTGCAACGCAAGAAGCAGCTCGGCGCGTTGCGCAGAGCCGTTCGATTTCACCACTTTTGAAACTGGAGGTTGAACGCGCACTTCGGCAGGTTCCTCACAACCCTTTCCAGAATGAATAACGAAAACTTTGGCGGCGAATCGCTCGACACGATGCGCTTCAAGCTCGCCACTGGCCCGCGCATTTCCGACGCATGGCGTTTGTGGGGACCGTATCTCAGCGAGCGGCAGTGGGGCACGGTGCGCGAGGATTATTCGGCACATGGTACGGCGTGGGAATATTTTCCACACGAGCACGCACGCAGCCGGGCGTATCGCTGGGGCGAGGACGGGATTGCCGGGATCAGTGATGATCGTCAACGACTGTGTCTCGCGCTGGCCCTTTGGAACGGGCGGGATCCAATCCTGAAGGAGCGTTTCTTCGGCTTGACGAACAGCGAGGGCAACCACGGCGAGGACGTGAAGGAATTGTATTACTATCTCGACGCCACGCCGACGCATTCCTACCTGAAGATGCTCTACAAGTATCCGCAGCGGGAATTTCCGTACGCGCAACTCGTCGAGGAAAACGAGCGGCGCAAAGCGAGTCCCGAGCTTCCGGAGTTCGAACTGCTCGACACAGGCATCTTTGACGACGACCGCTATTGGGACGTGTTCGTGGAATACGCAAAGGCGTCGCCGGACGACATTCTCATGCGCGTCACGGTCCACAATCGCGGGCCGGAAGAGGCGACATTGCACGTGCTGCCACAGTTATGGTTCCGCAACATGTGGTCGTGGAAGCCGGACGGGAAGGCGCGGAAGCTGAGCGCGGGCGAAAACGACGCAGTGGTCGCCGAACATCATCGCCTCGGAGAGTATCGGCTCCACGCGGATGCAGCACCGGCCAACGGCACCCTTCAGTGGCTCTTCACCGGGAACGACACAAACCCGGGTCTTTTCGGCGCGGCGAAGGACGGTTTTTTCAAGGACGCGTTTCACGAATATGTCGTGAACGGAAATCACTTAGCGATAAACCCGAACCGAGAAGGAACAAACGCGGCGGCGCATTATATCGTCACCGTGCCGGCCGGCGGTTCGCGGGAAATTCGCCTGCGGCTGGCGGGGACACCGCGCCCTCCCCAGCCCTTCGCCGACTTCGACCAAATTTTTCACCAACGAATTGACGAAGCCGACGCCTTCTATCGCGAGTTGCAGCAGGACATCTCCGACACCGATGCGCGGCTCGTTCAGCGTCAGGCCTTCGCCGGGATGATCTGGAGCAAGCAGTTGTTCTACTATGACGTGCCCGAATGGTTGAAGGGCGACAAGACCCAGCCGCCACCGCCGCCCGGGCGCGAACACGGACGCAACAGCGATTGGCTCCACGTCAACAACGCCGACATCATCTCCATGCCGGACAAGTGGGAATATCCCTGGTACGCCGCGTGGGATCTCGCGTTCCATTGCATCCCGCTGGCGCTGGTGGATGCCGAGTTTGCCAAGTCGCAGCTCGTGCTGCTCACGCGCGAATGGTACATGCACCCGAACGGCCAGCTCCCTGCCTACGAATGGGCATTCGACGACGTGAACCCGCCAGTTCACGCGTGGGCCACGTGGCGCGTGTTTCAAATTGATCGCAAGCAGCGCCGCGTGAAACACGCGGACGATCGCGGCGACCTCGCTTTCCTCGAGCGTGTCTTCCACAAGCTCATGCTGAACTTCACGTGGTGGGTGAACCGCAAAGACGCGCAAGGCCGCAATATTTTCCAGGGCGGCTTCCTCGGCCTCGACAACATCGGCGTGTTCGATCGCAGCAAACCTTTGCCGACGGGCGGCTTCATCAATCAGGCCGACGGCACGAGCTGGATGGCGATGTATTCGCTCAATCTCATGCGCATCGCGCTCGAACTCGCGTTGCACAACAATGTTTACGAGGACATCGCCACGAAATTCTTCGAGCATTTCCTCGGCATCGCCGCCGCCATCAACGCTCAAGAGGAGGGCATGGGCCTTTGGGATAAGACCGATGAGTTTTACTACGACGAATTGCGCACGCCCGGCGGGCGCGAGATTCCGCTGAAGGTGCGCTCGATGGTCGGGCTCATCCCGCTCTTCGCCGTCGAAGTGCTCGAACCCGAGCTGCTCGCGCGCTTGCCATGCTTCCATGCCCGGATGGAATGGTTCCTGAAGAATCGTCCTGAACTCGCGAAGCTCGTCTCGCGCTGGGAGGAAAAAGGCGTCGGCGAACGCACGCTTCTCTCGCTGCTTCGCGGTCATCGCATGAAGTGTCTGCTGCGCCGCGCACTCGACGAGACTGAATTCCTCAGCGACTTCGGCATCCGAGCGCTCTCGAAGATTCATGAGCACGACCCGTTTCGATTGATGTGTCACGGCACTGAATTGGAAGTGCGCTATTGGCCGGGCGAATCCTTGAACGGCCTCTTCGGCGGCAACTCCAACTGGCGCGGGCCGATCTGGATGCCGCTGAATTATCTCCTCATCGAATCGTTGCAAAAGTTCCACCACTACTACGGTGACGATTTCAAAATCGAGTGTCCCACCGGCTCCGGGAATTTCGTCACGATCCAAGACGCCGCCGATGAAGTCAGCCGGCGCCTCGCGCGCATGTTCCTGAAGGACGAAAACGGCCAGCGGCCTGTTCTCAAATATCACCCGAAGCTCGCGACTGATCCGCACTTTCGCGACCACGTGTTGTTCCACGAATATTTCCACGGTGACAGCGGGCGGGGTGTTGGCGCTTCGCATCAGACTGGTTGGACCGGCTTGATCGCCAAGCTGCTGCAACCGCGCTCGAAGAAGGAGTGCGCGGATGAGCTGAACGCCATGTATCTCGGGGCGGATGAGAAGCCTTCCAAACCAAGCCGGCGCAGTGGACGGAAGGTGCCTCGGGCAAAGAAATGACTTCTTCACAGTCACACCCTGAGAAGTTTCCTGAAGAACCTTTCGCGCAATCGCTCCAAGCGGGGCATCCAAACTCCTTCGAGCGGCGTATCTCCTTTGAATGCAACGATTGCCTGTCGAGTTCGAAGCTGGAGTGCCCGAGGAATTTCCGTCAGGCTGGTCCGTGCCGATACGGCAGGGACTGAAGGGTAAGCTTCTGAATTTATGCCGGAGCCAGAGACGATTGACCAATCGAACGTTGAGCTGCTGCGTCGCGTGGCCGGCGGGGACGATCAGGCTTTGGCGGAGTTATACGATCAATTCTCCGGCGTTCTCTTCTCCACCGCTGTCCACATTCTTGGCGATGCGCGAGAAGCGGAAGAGGTGATTCAGGACGTTTTTGTCCAAATCTGGAACCGCGCCGCGACCTTCGATGGCGAATTGGGCGCGCCGTTTCACTGGACGCTCGGCATCACGCGCCATCGTTGCATCGATTATCTGCGCGCGCGCAAACGCCGGACGCGCCTGATCGACGAAGCGACCACTGAAACCGAAATCCTTTCGCGTCCCGCATCTTCGACTTCGGCACACGAGACGCTGAGCGCGGAGGAACTTGCGAAAGTGAGAGCCGCAGTGCGGGAGCTGCCGGCGGATCAACAGCAAGCCATCGAGTTGGCGTTCTTTGGCGGCATGACGCACCAGGAAATTGCCGAGTCGCTCGACGAGCCGCTGGGCACGATCAAGGCGCGCATTCGCCGCGGCATGTTGAAGCTGAAGGAAGATTTGAAAGCGTACGTATGATTCACGAGCAGCAACAGGAACAGGCGAGCCTCTACGTGCTCGGCACGCTGGCTGCCGCAGAGCGCGCCGCCTTCGAACGTGAACTGCGCGCCAACACCGAGCTGCGTCAGTTCGTTCGCGAACTCCAGCGCACGACGGGTTTGCTGGCGATGACCGTCCCGCAATTCTCGCCGCCGAAACATTTGCGCAACAAGGTGCTGGAACTGATTCGGGAACAAAAGCAAACGAAGGAAAACAAGCCGCCCATCGCGCTGCCGCCTGCATTCCGTTTTGTCGATGGCAACCAGCAGGAAGGCTGGAAGCAACTGCCCGTTCCCGGCGCATGGATCAAACTGCTTTCACTCGAACGTGAGCGCGGCTACGCGGTGCTGCTCGGCAAGCTCGATCCCGGCGTGCGTTATCCGGCGCACGTGAATTCAGGGCCGGAGGATTTCTACATTCTCACAGGCGACCTGCACATCGGCGATCGCCGCCTCGGCCCCGGTGATTTTCACCACGCCGATGCCGGATCGACGCATGAGGTGAATTATTCTGCGGAAGGCTGCACGCTGATCGCAGTGTTGACGACCGACGATCCGCTGGTCGCATTTGCGATGAGTTGAGCAGCCGATCGCATTTCATTTCGGCATCTGTTTCGCGAAGTCACGTCGTTGCGATTCCGCCAAAGCTTCAGGTCTATAAAACTTGTCGTAAAACTCCGCGTCCAGATGACAGGCCTGAAAGCCAAGCACCGTCCGATACGGCGGCATGTAAACAGGGAATCGCCCGTATCGGTTCCAGATGTATTCGCAATAAGCGGTCGTCGCAGCGATGGCGGCGTCGCTGATCGCCGGAACTTGTTGTGTCGTTTCAGAATGTTTGGCCCAGACGCTCCCGCCGTCCGCTGAGCGGAACACGCCGCTTTTGCCGAACTTGATCTCCACCACAGCGCGCACCGCATCCGCCATCGATTTGTAGTACGGCGGACAGAATGGTTTCAGCAGAACCTCTCCATCGCGCTCCAGTCCGACAGGAAATGGAATCATCGGATTGCGCTTCAGGAATTTCATCGCGAGCGACGGCAGCCATCCAGCGCCGATGTAACGGCTCGCCGGCATTTGCTCCATGCGAAAGCCGAGCGCCTGCAACCATCCGAACTCGTGGTTCGCGAAATTCGGAAACCCTCCAAGCCCGAGCGCCTGCGACATCAGCCCGAGGTTCTGCAACATCATCCCTTGCTCCACCGTCACGAACTCGGTCACAAACTGTTCGACCTGGCGCACGCTAACGACGCGCAGCTTGTGGATGTCGTCTTCGAGATGTCCGCCGCGGCTGCGCGCGAATTTCGCCAGTCCAGCGGGACGAAAGTTGTCGCGCTCATCAACGAGGAACGCTCCGGTGTGTTCGTTGAGAATTTCCAGCAGACCGTTCACGTACATGAACGTGAGATCGTTGACCGGCAGAAAATAGGTCGTGCCTGGCGCGTGGGCGGACCAGCGATTCGCGTTGATGTTGAAGAGCGGCTCGGACGCGGTGGTGACACGACCGTCTTTGATCTTCACGCGGCTGCGCTGATACGCCTCGGTGAATTCCCCACATTGACCCAGTTCAATGAGTTCTCGAATCTCGCTCGGCGGTAATTCCCGTGGACGCCGAACGAAATGCGTCGCCTGATCGTTGATGACGAACAACGCGACCGTCTGTAATCCGTCGCCGCTCGCGATCGTGCGCGCGGCCAATCCCGCCATGATGTTGCCGCCGCCGTCCGACGAGTAACACAAGTCAGCCAGGGCGTGCCCCGTAATGCCGCACGCCGCGAACGCCAGCGCGGCTTCTTCGTCCTCGCTGAGCGGCGCTGGCGCTTGCCGGCTTTGGTATGCGAGCGGGCCCGCGGGCATTTTCATCCCCATTCCGAATCGCCGGGATCGCCGCTCACGCAACGCGGTGAGCAACGGGAACCGTCCGAGAACGCGCGCGTAATCTGAAGTCGGTGTGTGCATGACTCGTAAATTCGTCGCTGAATTTTTCCGCAAAACGAAACGGAATTCAAAACATACGCGGCTCGCGGGTGATCGGATGCAAAAAATCTTCGCGCGAAAACTTTTTTGCGCGTGATGCATCCGCTCGCAAGCAGCGCGCGTATGGCTCGCGAGGAACGATGAAAACGCATTCAAGGAAATCACACTTCGCGCGGGCTGGAATCTTTATCGCCATCGCAGGCGTCACCATGCTTTGCGGCTGCGAACAGCCGAAGAGGCAAAGCATCTCCGCCGCAGAAAAATTCAAACCGATCGATCCGCTCGCCGTCGTACTCGCGCCGCACGCGGGTACAACGCGGATCGATGCGGAGATCCGCGAGCGCCAGTCGCAGGTGCGCGCGGGGTCAAACATCGAGATTGATTTGGAAAGGCTCGGTTGGCTTTTCGTCGCAAAGGCACGTGAGACGTTTGATCCCGGTTTCTACAAACTGGCTGAGCAATGCGCGCTCGGCCTCAATTCACGCAACGCGGGCAGTCCCGAAGCGCTGTTGCTGCGCGGCCACGCGTTGCAGAGCCAGCATCGTTTCCACGAAGCGGAATCTCTCGCGCGGGAGTTGGTGAAGAAGCGCGGCCTGGCTTTCGATCACGGGTTGCTCGGAGACATTCTCGTGGATGTCGGGCGCGTGGACGAGGCGGTGGACGCGTATCAGACAATGCTTGATCTGAAGCCGGACCCACAGGGCTATGCGCGGGCAGCTCACGTCCGTTGGCTCAAGGGAGATCTCACAGGTGCCTTGGAACTCATGCGCATGGCGGCGCGCGGCGCTTCACCGCGTGATGCTGAATCCGCGGCGTGGATGCACACGCAGCTCGCACGCTATCTCTGGCAATCGCAGCAAAACGTTGAGGCGTCACGCGCGTTGGAGATCGCGCTCGAAGTCCAAACCAACTATGCGCCGGCGCTGTTGTTGCGCGGGCGAATGTTGTTGAGCGCGGGTCACACTGATCGCGCGGTTCAATCATTGCGCGTCGCAGCAGCGGCCAATCCGCTGCCGGAATATCACTGGGCGCTTGCCGAAGCGTTGCGCTCGGCCGGGCAAGAGATGGAAGCGCGGTCCGCGGAAAGCCAGATCACACGCAGTGGCGCGTGGGCTGATCCGCGCACTTGCTCCCTGTATCTCGCGACGCGCCGAGAAAACACGGACATCGCGCTGCAACTGGCGCAAGCGGAGTTGGAGGACCGCACCGATATCTTTACCCACGACGCGCTGGCGTGGGCATTCGCCGCTGCCGGCAAAATGGATGAGGCGCAGGCCGAGATGTCGCGCGCGCTCTCACACCGAACGCAGGATGCCCGCCTCTATTTTCACGCAGCAATCATCGCCAGAAAGGCCGGCAAGCTCGCCGAAGCGCACGATTGGCTGAAGAAGGCGAACGCGTTTGAATCAATGCTGCTGCCCAGCGAAGCCGCCCAGCTTCGCGCTGCAGCATCATCCATGGACCAGCCCACGCTTTCACGCGTGTCGGCAGACGGCTCCACAAAATTTCCCGCTGTGGTGAAGGAATCCACGGCCACGGAAAACTAAGAACTACAACAAAGAAGGAATACACACATGCAAAGAAAACTCAGCACATGGCAGCGCAGCATTTCGATGTTGCTCGCAGGACTCATGGCGGGGCCGGCGTTGGTCGCGCCCGTCATGGCCTCCAGTCACATGGACGCGCCACTGATCACCCTCGATCCAGCGGCCAACACCACGGACGTTTACGCGTTCGTGCGCATGGCAGCCGGACAGAAGGTGCTCGTCACCGCGCTCGGCGTCTATCCGCACGAAGAGCCCGGCATCGGCCCGAACAAATACAACTTCGACGACAACGTGCTTTACGAAATCCACGTTGCCACCGGCGACGATGTGAAGGCGGGCAGGGCGACGTTCAGTTATCAGTTCGAGTTCAACACCGAATACAAGACGAAGGGGACAATCCTTCAGTCGTATCTCGGCGTCGTCACGAACATCGGTGATGCCGCGCAAAACCTGGTGCAGACCTACACTGTCACCAAGGTCGATAACCGTTCGCGCAAGGATCGGGCGAGAGACGACGACGATGATGACGACAACAACAACCGCAAGTCGCCGCGCGTCACCTTGATTGGCACCGGCGTTGTGCCGCCGAACAACCAGGGTATCGCCACGCCCTTCTACAACGAAGGTGACAGCGGTGCGAATCCCGCGAAGGACGGACGCGCGACCTTTGCCGAGTTCGACCGCTACACGCAGCAGGCCACGATGGTCTATTCCAATAGTTACCGGGCCTTCGCCGGCCAGCGAGAGGACGGGTTCTACGGGGACATTCAGTCGATCTTCGATCTCCTGCAGCTCCGCAGCCCCGGCAAGGATTCGCAGGGCGGTTTCAACATGCATCTCCTCACGCTGGTGATTCCCGTCAGCGACATCGGCGGCGATCAACAAGTGGCCGGCGTCTATGCAACCACCAGCCGTCGTCAGACGCGGGTGTTGCGCAAGGAAAAGGACGACGACCGCAATTCAGGCGGCTGGGTGCAGGTGGCGCGTCAGGGCAATCCGCTCTTCAACGAAGCTCTTGTCGCGATTGCGGACAAGGATCTCTACAGCCGCACCAGCCCGAAGGATGACAGCAAGTTGTTCCGCAAATACGCCGAGAAGCCTGAACTCGCAAAGCTCATCAACGCCATTGTGTTTGGCGGCAGCGGACCGGCCATTGAGACGAATCGCACCGACATCGCCGGCATTTACATTCCGGACTTGATCAAGGTGGATCTCTCCACTGGTCCCGTGCGCGTGGCGGGCAGCGGGCCAGGGCATCCCGTCAATCCAGACGACACTGGTTTTTCCCGCCTGAGCATCTTCGGCGGCGACACCCTGCAAAGCGCGATTCAGGATCCATTCGGCAACGGCGGGATGATTCCCGGCGGCTGGCCCAACGGACGCCGTTTCGGCGATGACGTGATCGACATCGCCGTCACCGCGCTCATCAGTGACCTGCGCGGTCCGGTCGTGATCCGTGTCGCCGATGGCATCGACGGCGTGAGCAAAAACGACTCCGGCTACAACAAGGTCTTCCCTTACGCCGGCACGCCTCACAACGGACGCAACCATACGCATCCATAATCAGTTCATCGCGAACGGCGGCTGTCCAACCAGCCGCCGTTCCTTGCTCGCAGATTTATGCACCTGTTTATTTTCCTCCGAAGGTGGATTGCCATTTTGCTTTGCGGCAGTGCGATCGCGGTGGCAATGGCTCACGATCCCGGCCTCAGCACCGTCACGCTGCAATTGCGGCCGGGCGCGATCGACGCGGTCGTCTCTTTCTCGCTTAAAGATGCTGAAGCACTGATTGGCGCCAACTCCTCCCGCCCTTCCACGCCAGCGGCACTGAGTGCAGCGGTGCGCGACGCCGTCGATATCGTCTCGGATCAGCCAAGCGCCAGGACCGAGATCGTGGGCTGCCACTTCGAAGGATCGAGCAATGCGACGGTCCGGTTGCGCGTCGCCGCGGAAAAAATTTCCACTCTCCAGTTTCGGTCCAAGTGCTTCGCTCGACTTCCCACAGGTCATCGCCAATTCGTCACGATCCAAAATGAAAGCGCTGAAGTGATCGCGGAAAGATTGCTCAGCGCCAATGCGGATTCGGTGACGGTTGAACTCAAGAATGCCAACACCAGCGCCTCACCCGCCGCGGCCGGAAACCTCTTCCGGGATTTCTTGCTGCTCGGGATGAAGCACATTCTGACGGGCTACGACCATTTGCTTTTCCTGTTCAGCCTGCTGCTGGTGACGCGGAAATTCTCGACAACGCTCAAGATCATTTCCGCGTTCACTTTGGCGCACTCCATCACGCTCGCCCTTGCCGCGCTCAACATCGTTCGCGTTCCGGCCAGCATCGTGGAGCCAATCATCGCCGCGTCGATCATCTACGTTGGAATCGAGAACATCGTGCGAGGCGAGATGCCCAAGGGGCGCGTGCTGCTCACCTTCGCATTTGGGTTAATCCACGGTCTGGGCTTTGCGTCCGCGCTTCGCGAAGCGGGATTGGGCGCGAACGGTTCGGGCCCTATCGCGCCGCTCGTGTCGTTCAATCTGGGCGTTGAATTGGGCCAATTGCTCGTCGCCGCCGTCGCACTGCCGTTCATCTGGAAAATCACGGCTCACCCGGCACTGGCACGACGATGGGTTCCCGCGTGTTCGGCGATCGTCATTCTGGCGGGCAGCTACTGGCTCGTGCAGCGCCTGTGCTTCAGTTGATGTCTGGCTTCCCTCTCCCCTCAACGGAGGATTGAGGGTGAGGGGTGGTTGGTTCCAAGCGTCTTTGGAACTTTCCTTGAGTCTCTTGCCGTTACGACCCCTCATCCCTAACCCTTCTTCCCGTTGAGGGGAGAAGGGAACCAGAGTTCGACCTCGGTCGACGCAGCGTGTCGCCACAGCTTGCTTGCCAGCGCGCGGGCCGACGCTACGCTGCGCGGCCATGAAGATGATTCTCTCACTCGTGTCGTTGTTGTGTCTCTGTGCGTTCGCTTCGGTTGCGGCCGATGCGCCGAAGGGCAAGTTGTTCCACGTCGTCTCGTTCAAGTACAAGAGCGACGTCACTGACACGCAGAAGAAAGAGGTCGAAGAAGCATTCGCCGCGTTGAAGAAGAGCATCCCGCAGATCAAATCACTCGACTACGGTTCGAACGTCAGCCCCGAGAAATTCAACCAGGGTTTCACTCACATGTGGGTGCTCACGTTCGACAACTCCACGGATCGCGACGCTTATCTCGTCCATCCAGAACACAAAAAATTCGGCAAAGTTCTCGGTGGCAAGCTGGCGGAAGGCGGCGTGTTTGTGCTGGATTTCGTGTCGAAGGAGTGACGCGGTCAGACGTTATTTCCGACGGAGCGCGGACCGCCGAGTTCGCGCTCCGCATCGCCATCAGCCAAGGGCTGCGACCAGCCGTTCGAGCAACGGAAACTGCGTCTCCTTAATCTTCACGCGCGCGGCTTCGAGCGTGAAGAACTGCGCGCGATCCACTTCAGGGTACTCCTGGAAATTTCCTGAGCGGGGCGGCCATTCCACGCTGAAGTTGTTGCTGCGGATCGGCCCCTCGTGATCGCCTTCGAATGCCCACGCATGGACGATCTTCCCGCCCTTCTGCTGGATTGAGCCGAGTTCGATGTAAGGCGGCTTTGGTTTGATGCCAGTCTCCTCCTCAAACTCGCGCAGCGCCACTTCGAGCAGCGACTCACCAGCGTCCTCCTCGCCTTTAGGAATCGTCCAGAAACCGTCATCCTTCTTGCGTGAGTATGGGCCGCCCGGATGCGCGATGAAAAACTCCAACACACCGTTGCGGCGGCGATACATCACCAGTCCTGCGCTGACGCGTTTCTTCATTTCGAGCTGGAGCGGATTCCGTCAGGCGCGCTTCGCAATCGCCAGCACGTTCGCCGGATTCGACACGGTGAGCATCTCGATGGTTTTATCCGTGACGCCGGTCTTGCGCAGCGCGGGCAGGAAAGTGTCCGCGAGATAATTGAAGTCGCGCACCTTGCCGCCGTTTGGTTTGCCCACTTCGAACCAGCCGTTGTCGTGCGAAAGCAGCAGCCGATTCGCGTGCCTTTTCAACATCGCGGCGACGAGTTTCAAGTGCTGCTCCAAGGGCCGACGGCTGATCCCATCAAACGAGACCCACGCGCCAAGTTCCGCCACCTGTTGGTTGATTTGAATCCCGTGTCCGTCCGAGTGCGCCACGACGAAGCGCGCCGGCACGCCACCCTCGGCGATGAATAGCTTCGCCGCCGCCAATCCCGCTGGCCCGCCGCCGGTGTGGCACGTGACGGAAAGCCCGCTTTGCTTCGACGCTCGCGCCGCCGCGCGCACAAGCTTCGCATCAATCTCCGACAGCGTCGGCGGATCACCCTTCGCTTCGTCCACGCCGGTCTTGATGAAGCCCGGCCGCACGCCAGTGCCTTCGATGCCGCGCTCCCATTCGCGCACCCAACGATCCGCAAGCTGGTCAGCCGTTTCTTCGTAGGCATGTTTCGGAACGAACTTGTCGCCTGCGCCGCCGTAGTAGCCGGTGTTGGTCACGATGTGCAGGCCAGTCTGTTCCGCAAGTTGCTTGAGCACTCGCGGATCGCGCCCGATGTAGGCCGGCGTGCAATCGATGAAAACGTCGAACTTGCGCTGCTTGAGTTGCTCCAGGTGCGGACGCATGACACGCACCACTTCATCCACCTGCCAGCGATGGCGACCCGTTTCGCTCGCACCGATGAAATCGCAAAGCACGTGCTCGTGAACCAAGGTCGCGCCCAGTTTCTCCGGTGGAATTGGGCCGAGCACAGTTTGAATGAACCCTTGTGCGGTGGCTTCCGCGGCAGTCACCGGCGTTAGCGGAACACCGAGCACCGCACCTACGGCGACAGTGCGTCCGATGAACTGTCGACGGTTCAGAAGAAGTTGGTCGGCGGAGGTGTTGCTGCCCTCAATCATGGCTTCGATCCAATGACGGATAGAATGGTTTCAGCATAAAGTCGGTGGCCAAAGTCATTTGGATGATTGAGGCCGTTGCCGGTGAGGTCGAAGTGTTTCTTCCGCGACTCGACGGCGATCCAAACGGCGGTCACATCCGCGAGCGCAATGCCGGGGCCAGTGAGCCTGGCGAGCGCAGCGGCGTACTGAGGATAAAGATCGGGCGAGGCATGAACCCATTCGCTGTTCGCGGTCATGCTTGAGACGAGAACGATGGCGCAGTCAGGCCGCGCGGCACGGATGGGTTCAACGATTCCCTTCGTGATGCGACCGAAGTCCTCCGCCGTGCGGCGACCCGAGGCGTCGTTCATGCCGAACGCGACGAACAGCAGATCGGGCTTCTCGGCGAGGACATCCGGCACGCGCGTCGCACCCCATTTGGAATCCATGCCGCCCTTCGAGAGATTCGTCAGCGTCACTTTGCCGCCGAAGCGAGTTTCCAATCCACGCGCAACGAGCGTTGGATAACCCGGCTGATTCGGCCAGACCTTCGCCACCGCCGAGGCGTCGGCCTCCGTGGAAATGCTGTCGCCGAGCACGACGAGTTTCACCGACTGCTTCGTGCGAAGTTTTGTGCGCAGGCTGACGAGTTGCTCGTCCGGCGCGGCGGTGGGCATCGGCACGCGCCACTCATCGGCGCTCGCGTAGCTGGCGACGCATTGCAGGTCGTGAATCACGCGACCGGGGCCGAAGAACATCCAACGATCCGATCCGCGTTGCGACTTGTAGGCGTTCGGCGAATTCGGCGCGGGATGCAACTCGGCGGTGGTCTTGAACGGGATACGTGAGTCCGCCGTCAGCGCCAGCGTGCGCGATCCCGGCCTCCACGTGAAGTCCCGACCAACCTCGAAATCGATCGTGCCGTTCGCGCTCGCAATGCGTGGCGCCGCCGACGGAACGCGCTGCAGTTGCGCCGTCGCGGTTGCCTTGCTTTCACCGGTGAAGAACAGCGTGTCGCCATCGACGCGGCCCGCATTGAGCACCGATTCTTCCGGCTTCTCTGGCGTCCTGGAAACACAACTGGAGAGAACCAGCAAGCTTGCGGCAGCAAGCGCGAGAATAAAAATGCCGCGTGCCTTGGAATAATTTTGCATCGGGATGTCCATCATGATTCGCGACGTTTCAATGTCTGTTCAGACCTCCACCCACTTGCCCGGCACGGGCGCTGGGTAACGGCCTTGCGCGTCCGCCTGCACAGGCGCGGGACTGGCGGCTGTGAGTTTGTCAGCGTCGGGGAAGAATTGAAAACGCGAGGCCATGATTTCTTCCCAGGTGATCACACGGCCCATGTGAACGGCGGCGCGGCCCATCATGGCGCCGAGGTTTGAGTAGGCGGCGCGGCGCAATTCGTTGTGCGGCTTGTTGTTGCGGATGGCGTCGAGCAGCACGTCCCACTCGGCTTGCCAGGGGTTGACGGTCTCCTTCGGCGGCCGCCACGCGACGTTGCTCCGGTCGGTGTGCTGATCCTTGTAGATGAAACAATCCGGCGCGTGAGTGTCGCCGGAAAATTTCGCGGCGCACTTCGTACCGTGAATGTAGGTGGCGAATTCCGTGTGGCATTTCGGAATGTAACGGCCCGTGACGCTTGCCTTGCTGCCATCAGCGAAAGTGTATTCCACCGAGTAGCTGTCGAGGTTCTGGCTCGCGTCGGTGCTGCCGGCGAAGCGTCCGCCCACACCGTGCGCCGCGACGGGCCAGCCGTCCTTGATCCAGAAACACTCGTCCATCTGGTGAATCATCAGCTCGATGAAAATGCCGCCGGACGACCACATGAATTGATACGGATGGCCCGGGCTGAGCTGCCAGAGTAACTCGTTTTGATTCTTGGGAAACGGCGCGAGGAAGTAGCCGGGGTCCATGCGATAGGCGCGGATGTTCAACACGTCGCCGAGTGCGCCTTCGCGAACTTTTTGTATCATCGCCTGCCGGGCCGTGGAATGCCGCGCCATCAAACCGCAGGCGATCTTGAGTCCCTTCTTCTCCGCGAGTTCGCCGGCCTTGAGCAATCGGTGAATGCTGCCGGGATCGGGACCAAACGTCTTTTCCATGAACACGTTCACGCCCTTCTGCACTGCGTATTCAAGATGCTGCGCGCGGAACGAAGAGAACGTGGTCAACATCGCCACGTCGCCGGGACGCAGGCAATCGATGGCGTGGCGATAAGCGTCGAAGCCAAGAAAACGGCGCTCTGCTGGCACGTCCACGCGATCTCCGAGTGCCTGCTTGAGCGCGGCGTGCTTCTCGTCGAGTCGATCCTGTCGGATGTCCGCCATCGCGACCAGCTTGACCGGGCCGGTCGCCAATTCACCGGGCGATGCCTGCCGGCCCGAGTTGTCGCCGAGCACGAGACCGCCCGCAGACAGGGCATTCGCCACCGCACCCGCGCCGCGCCCGCCGCATCCGATGAGCGCAAGCTGGACGGTGTTATTCTCCGCCGCGTGAACATGCGGCAACACCACGCCGGCCAGCGCCGACGCGGCGGCGAAGCGGCCGGATGTTTGGATGAACTGGCGACGGGACGGGAGCGGGTTTCGTTGAGCGTTCATAAGGGTCATGGAGCTTGAGTTAACAGACGAGCAAACAGCGCTCGTGCTTCAACACCAAGGTGCCATTTAGTTGGCTGGCAGCGCCGGACGATACACGCGAATGGCCGCGATGGGCGTCACTTCGCTGCCGGAAATTTCCAGCGTGTGCTTCGTCTTCGGCAATCCTTGCGCGAGCGTCACGGTGGTTTCGGTGGCGACATCTTTCACGCCGGGCGAAACGAACTCGTCCACAAAGCGCGGCACGACTATCCACTTCACGGCGAACTGCTCCGGCACCGGTTTGATGCCGTTCAGGCTCATGGCGTAGGTGACGTTCCAGTCATTCGTTTCGATGACCACCCGGCCGGATTTCGAGACGAAGCGCGCGTCGCTGCGGCCTTCACCATCAGGGCCGGTCTTCGAGCCGGCGAGAGCGAAGGTGAACAGCTTTTCGTTCCCGGTGTCCTTGCGCGCATCGAGCATCCAGGCTTCAACGAGCAGCGGCGAACGCGAGGCGATGGGCGCGATGACCGGCCACTTCACCAGCCACTTGCCCTCCGGCTTCGTCACCGCGCGCGTAAAGCCGTAAAGCTCCGCGAACTCGGACGGATTTCGCCCGTCGATACGCACCGCCGCACCCGCTGCGGTGCCCTGTTTACAAATCACTTCCACGCGACTGCCGTCGAAGTCGAGCCGCAGCTTGCCGTCGGCCCAGCGCACGTCCTTGCCGAC
>JBBRBM010000003.1:0-72501 GCA_038205745.1 Verrucomicrobiota bacterium
GTTCAGCCCGGACGGCGCCACCCTCGCCATCGCACGACAGCGCGGCGAGATCCAGTTCTGGCATCTGCCGACACTGCGAGCGGAACTGGCGCGGCTCGGCCTGGATTGGAAGTAGTCCGGCCTCATTTTTTCCGCAACCGAAACGATCCACCGAGCGCGATTAGAAGTGCCGAGCCATCAAAGGCAGGACGGCGCTGTCCTCAGTGAACCGGGCCACGCGAAGACAGAACGCGCACGAACTTGCGCACGCCTCACCCCGGCGCGCTGCGGACAGTGCCGCCCTACCTCGACTCCGCGCTAAATCGAGGGGCGGTCTTGGCAACCGCCGCCGGACGTGAGTCTGGGTAGTGGTACAGTTTGAAAATGCCTGTGCAATTCATCCGGTGAAGTTCAACAACTCCGTGGCGCGTGTGAATGAATTCCTGATTCCGTTTCGGTTCAACCGTGGCGCGTGTGAATTCTGCCTTCTGTGAATGTCTTTTCACCCGTGGCGCATGCTCCGGTCTTTCCGACCCGTGGCGCGTTTGTTCCGTAAAATTTCTGGTCCGCAAAACCGTGGCGCGTTTCAGTTGGAAGCTGATGGGTCAGTCGTCATGGATTCGGGACCAGCCGGGCGCGGAAGAAACGGTTGGTAAACCCAGTGACCGAGTTGCTGAAGGTCATGGAATTACTCGCCGCCGTGTTGGTCGCGAATGAAATCCAGTTCGACGGGAACAATGTCAGCGAGCCTTCCAATGCGTAGCGCAGTCCCGGCGTGGCGGAGATGGTTAGCGGCAGAGTGCTGCCCGCAATCCGAAGTTTGTTCGTGTCGAAACGAATCGGCACGGTGACTGCGATACTCACGGGCGCAGAGGTCCCCTTGGCTCCGAGATTGTCTGTGGCCACCGCGGTGAGCACATACGCGCCGCCGGGCAGATTGTTAGTCACCACGCTGTAAGGACTGGTCGCCGTGGCGCCGGCAGAATTAGCGCCCACGAAGAACTGCACGCTTGCAACATTGCCGCCCGGATCCGATGCACTCGCCGCGATGATGAGATTCGCGGGCGCGACAAACACCGCGCCATTCGTCAGGTTCGTGATACTGCACGTGGGCGGCGTGTTCGCGCTCACCACCCGCACCAGCCCGGTCATGCTGGAGAAGCCGCTGTCGTGGTAAGGAAAATCTCCCGCCGAATTGAAGGTGTGACTGTAGCTGTCGCCGTTGTCCATGCCGCCCGGAAAATCGTCGTCGGAGTCCCACAGGCCGGTATTCGAGGTCGTGCTGTGCGGATTGAAGCCCTGATTCGCCCAATGCACCGTGTCGCCCACATTGATGCTCGTGACGAGAGGCGAGAAGAAGTTGTCGTCCATGTTCACGGTAAGCGTAGCGGCCTCCATCGTTCCGCAGGCGGAAAAGAAGCAAGCCGGAACTCGTCGCGCACGCCGGTGTTGGCCCGGGTTCTCAGCGGGCCATTGCAAATCGGCGGCGTTCTGGATCGTGAGCAGGTGATCGTAAAGATCGGAGGCCACACACGCGGGAGAAACTCCGGTTATTGCGGGAGTCGCGCAAAAGAGTGCGGCGCGAAGTGATGACTTTGCGGGACGCAGCAAAAATTCAGCGGAGCAGGAACAGCGGACAGTCGATGTCTGTTTAGTCCTCAAGGGGTTGAGTGCATAAAAAACGAGCGATGAGTGCTTTCAATTTATTTCTCGGGGAGCGTCAGTTGGCCAGCAAGCGAGCACCGGAAGAAATCGGCGGGCGCAGCAGCGGTGCCGTGCGATCGTGCCGCACGGTCATCTGCGCCACGGTCGTGATCGCGCCATAGCGATTCTCGACACCCATTTTGGGATAGATCCTCAAGGCGTGCGTTTCAGCAGTGCGCCCGGCAATGCCGAGGATGGCGCCGATCTCGTCGTTCGTTTTCCCCTGAGCGAGCCAGAAGAGAACATCGCTTTCGCGGGGTGAGAGTTGCCAATTCGTTCTCCCCTGCAACCAATCATGAAACTGCGCCTCATTCGTAAAAGGATTCGAGGGATGCGAGTCCTCTTCGCGCTGCAGCGCCAGACGATGCTGCGCGCGGGCGATGTGCGGCAGCAGCAGATTGAGCAGTGTGCGGTCGCGCTCGGTAAAGTCGTGTTCGCTTCGATGAAGACTGATGAGAAAATACTTTCCCCGCTGCTGCTCGTCGGGCAGCACCGCCGTGAGTTCGCAATCCACGCCGAGCGGGCGATAAAGCCGCGTATAAAGTTCCGTCTGCCGGAATGACTTGCGCGACATCACATCGGACAGCATCCAGGCGCGCGACGGCAGGGTGAACAACACGGCATTGAGCGGATGCTTCTCGATGAGCCGCCAGAACTCCTCGGTCGGCACCGGCAAGGAACGCCGCTGCGGCTCATACCAGGCTGCGATCTCGTGGCGCTCGGGTTGCATCCAGTGGCAGGCGCCAAGGTCGTGCGGGATCAGCCGCTGCAATGAAGTGAGCAATTGACGCCGCAACACGTCTGGTTCGCCGCACGAGTAGAGGAGACTTGTGAGCTCCATCAGTTGCTCACAGTCCGAGTGGCCGAGCTGCCGTGTGGGTTCGCACTTCCTCATTCATCTGTGAGAGGCACGAGGAGAGGATTGGTTCCCGACGATTTTCGTCTCGCCCGATCGCGTGCAGACCGAATAATGCGCCCGTGGCAAAAGCGGGAACCAAACGCTTTCTGAAACCTCTTACTGATGCAACCCATGCGCGGTGACCTCGATGTCGAATGGCTGGTGAACCAGCACTACGCCGCGCTGTACCGGTTTGCTTTGAGCTTGAGCGCGAATGAAAGCGATGCCTGCGATCTGGTGCAGGAAACGTTTTATCTGCTGGCGAAGAAAGGCCATCAGGTGAACGACCCTGCGCGCGTACGAAGCTGGATGTTCACATCGCTCTATCGTCTCTTCACAAACCAGCGTCGCCGGCTGGTGAAGTTTCCACAGAGCGAATTGGGCGAAGTCGAATCGCAACTTCCCGAAGTTCCTCCGCAGCCGCCCACGCAAATCGACTGGGAATCGCTGTCGCAGTGCCTGGTCCGCATCGACGAAATCTTCCGCGCTCCCGTCGCGCTCTTTTACCTCGAAGACTATTCGTACAACGAGATCGCGGAAATTCTGCAAGTGCCGCTTGGCACCGTGAAGTCCCGTATTGCGCGCGGGATTGCCAGCCTGCAAATCATGATGGCGGAAAAAGAATCCCGCCCATCACAGGGAGGCACCCGTGAGTAATTCAGAGGCCATGAAGATTCTGCTCGCCTGCCGCGTCGGCACCGACGACGTGCGGGACGCCGACGTGGCTGCGGCTCTGGAAGAGGTGCGGCGCGTGCCGGAGTTGCACGAATGGTGGGTGGCGCAGCAGAAATTTCACGCTTCCGCACAAGAGAGTTTTCGCAGCGCGCCAGTGCCCGAAAATCTTCGCGACCAACTCCTCGCACGCACGAAGATCATTAGGGTTGACTGGTGGCGGCGGCCCGTTTCGTTGGGCGCAGCAGCGGCGATCGTTCTTCTTTTCGTGCTGGCAGGAGTTTTTTTCCAGCGTCCGCGGCAGGATACCTTCGCTGTGTTTCGCTCGCGCATGGTGGGCAATGTCTTGCGCCAGTATTCCATGTCCATCACCACGAACGACATGGCGCAAGTGCGACAACATCTCGCCTCGCGCCAGGCCCCGGCAGATTACGAGCTTCCGTCGAAGTTAAACGAGCTGCCTGTGATCGGCGCAGGTGTGCTGAGTTGGGGCGATCGGCGGGTTTCGATGGTCTGTCTGGATTCGAAACGTAGAGGGATGTTGTTTCTGTTCATTGTCGATGCCGCGTCGATCACGGCAGTGCCGAAGCAATTGGAATTTGCACCCGTGCGGTCACTGCAAACAGTGAGTTGGACGAATGAAGGCAAGACTTACGTGCTCGCCGGCAGCATGGAAGCGAAGGAACTCGCGCAATTTCTTTGATGCGGGCTTTCTCGGATCCGGGCGGAGTCACTGCCGCATCAGTGGGAATACGGCGGTGGGGAACTGGGACCGTCCTGAATGGAAGTCTGTGACATCAGCCAGTAGAAATCCCATCTTTCGCCCTCGGGAATAGGCAACGGCAACTCTGCGGCATCTGGGCGTGCCGGCTGCCGCGTGAGCTTGTTCCTCCAGCGATGCCACTCGGCGCGACCATCAACGTAAGCCATGTTCGCTCCGCCGTTGTGAAATGACGCCGGCAAGTCGATCCACTGCTTCTGGCTGTAACGATTCAGAAAGTAACCGTCATTGATGCTGTCGGGATGTTCCTCGATCAGTGCGAAGATTCGGGAGGGTTGCGGGACATCACCGAGCCGAATGAACTGGCGATACCCTGGGTTGTTCGTGTTTTGGCCCGAGCTCATGAACTCGCCCGCGTTCCCGACCATGGCGTTCATCGAGATGCTGCGCACGCGCTCGCGCCAGCCCGCCACTTTCTGAGTTTCGCTGAGAATGGTGTCCGAGGGGCATTTGAACAACTTCGCCACACCGCCAACGTACGGTCCCAGCCCGCCAACGCTGAGCAGCCAACTGTTGGTATTGTCCGAATCCAGTTCCCAACTCATCACGTCGTTGGCCCAGTTGAGGAACTCGCCCTTTGCCACGGTTGCCTGGATGCCTTGTGTGCCCATGTTCTGCGGGAGCTCATCTTCATGTTCGCCCGCGTAAAGATGTATTGCCAGGCCGAGCTGCCGCATGTTGTTCAGGCAGAAGGCGCCTTTGCTTTTCTCACGAGCTCCCTTGAGGGCAGGAATCAAAAGCGATGCGAGGATCGCCATGATGGCAATCACCACCAGCAGCTCGATCAGTGTGAACGCTTGGACGCGTCCCCGCCGTTCGAACTCGCGCCTTCGCACATGGATTTGGATGCGCACGCTAGTGATTGATACGTAGCCTAGAAAAGTTCCTGCGCGCGGTCAACCCGGGGAAAGACTGATTTCTGAACTCCCGGAAGCTGTGCGGCTGTCATTCTGGCCCCGGTGGTTACGCCGCTCGGACGATGAATTGGCTTGAGGCAGAGACTCAACGCAAGAATCGCAAGCTCCTTTGCTCCCCTGCACCTGCGCTCCTCTTCCCATCCGCCGCTCGACGTCAGTTGGTGTTCGCGCCGGCATGATTCTTCACGCTCTTTTTGCAAGCGATCTCCCATGAAATTCTGTTTTGATTTGAACTTGGTCTTGCGCAGGCACACGTTTCTACAACACAGCGAAAGGAAATCTATGTCGCAAGCCATGATGGATCCCGAGCAGGTCCGGCGGTTCGCCGAGGAACTGCAGCGTTTCACGCGCGATCTCCAAAACCGCATGGGCTCCCTGCAGGCGCGCTTTTCGGCGCTGGGCGATTCGTGGCAGGACCAGGAACACCAGAAGTTCACTGACGAGTTCAAGCAGACCACGAAGGCGTTCAAGAAATTCGTCGAACTGTCGGACCAACACGTCCCGTTCCTTTTGCGCAAAGCGCAGCGCATCGAGGAGTATTTGAACCAGCGATGAATGTGCCTGGTTGCAAGTTGAAGGTTGAAGGTTGCAGGTTCGTGCGCGCTCACCTGCAACCTTCGACCAGACACCTTCAACTCACCTGACGCCATGGCCGACAGCGCACACGTCACTTCCGTCGATGCCATCGAGTCCTTCCGCGTGGGTCTAATCAATTACCTGAGCAAAGCCCGACCCGCTCTCGACGATGCGATCGATGATGTCGCCCGCACGCGTGACTGGCTTCAGCACAATCAACTGCGGCGTTGGGAGGGCGAATTGAAACGCCGGCGACGTGTAGTCGAGGAAGCGGAACAAGCCGTGTTCAGCGCCAGAATTTCCAGTCTCCGTGAAGTGTCGACGGCGGAGACTGCCGCCGTAACACGTGCGCGCCGGGCGATGATGGAGGCGGAAGAAAAATTGCACCTCGTGAAGAAATGGCTGCGGGTTTTCGGCAATCACGTCGATCCGCTGGTGAAGCAACTCGAACAAGTGCAAACGATGTTTGGCAACACGATGCCCCGAGGCATCGCGCATCTGGCGGCATTGGTGAAGACGCTCGATGCTTACGCGAACGTCAGCACGGCGTCGTTGGCGGGACCGACACCACAAGCAACGCCAGAAGTATCGCCTTCAGATGCTGCGCCTGTGCAAACTGATCCCCTGAAAGCCGAACCCACATGATCTCCCAATCCCACATCAGTGCGAACGGACGGCTCGTCGCGGCGTTGACCAAAGACCTGATGCGCAACTGGGCCGGCACCAAGGAGCAATGGCAGGACGCCAAGGCCTATGAGTTCGAGCAACGATTCCTTTCCGAGCTGATGAACAGCGTCGATCGTGCGGTGCCGGTCTTTGAAGATTTGGAAAAGGTGATTAGAAAGATCAGGAGCGACTGTGAGTAAGCACCTGACCGTCACACAAACGATCGAGCTGCTGGAGAGCCTCAAATCGACGGTGCGCGAATTCGCCGCCGCCGAAGAGAAGATCAATCGAGAGTTCAAGAGCAAGAGCGATGCGGCACAGAAGCGTTTCGAAGAAGAAGTCCGCACTCACGACTCCCAGGTAAACGATCAATTGCGACGCTCGAATGCGGAGTTCGATCACGCGCAGGCGGGGGTGCAATCGCGTTACGAGCAACGCAAGTTGAAGATCGCGAAAGCCTACAAGAACGCCAAACGCCAGCGGCTCCAGCGTGTCGACGACGAAGAAGGGCGCATCAAATACCAAAGCCAGAAAGGGATGCTCGACACCAAGCGTTGGCGCACTGAGTCGCTGACGCGGAACGATGTGCGGCTCGCCGACTTCAACCAGCGGCTCGCAGAAGCCCAGGCCACGTTGACCACGCTTCAGGACGAGGCGACAAAAGCATTTCGTGGCCACGGAAATTTCCGGAAAGAATTGGAGAAGCCCACAGGTGTTCCGAACATTGAGCGGACATCGGCCGAGGAACAGTTCTTCGAAAGGTTAAACGCATTGCTCACGCGCACGCGCGAAAACCTCGACAAGTTCCGGATGCTTGCGGCGCCCCGGTTGTTCGGCGCCATCCCCATCGGTTTCGGCAAGAGCGAAGCGGCTCCGCTGGCAAAGACGATCGCGCACGACCTCGAAACCAGCCGTCGCCTCTACGCGGCCGCTTCAGAAACGGCTCAGGCGCATCACGCTTCAGAGGTCGAACGCATCGAATCCGAGTCCAAACTACGGCTCGACGATTTTCAGTCGCACTGGACGGTGGGCATCGAGGGAGCCGAACGCGCAAGAGGGATCTGGCCCGGATACGTTGACGAGAAAGAACAGCGCGTGACGGTCAGACTGGAACAACTGCACATCGCGCGGCTGAACAGGTTGGAGTCCGAGCACAACGAGCGTGTATCAAAAACCCGCGGCGAGTCTGACGCGAAGCGATCCTCGATCGTCGCTACACACGAAACCCGCGCTGCGAAGTTTCGTTCCGACTACGAGGCTCAATGGCAAAAGCTGGAACTTGATTGGCGCTTGAGCGTCGAACCGCTTCTGCGCGCGATCGAAGCGGCGAACACCGCGGCGGCGGAATTCAAGCCGTGGACTCCGGAGTTATGGAGCGATTGGTTGACGCCGACCGAGTTTGGAAACGCCGCCGGCTTCGCGCGGCTCGAAGTGGAGCTGAAACGTTTCGCCGAGGCTGTTCCACACGACACGCGGCTTCAGCGTGCCCCCGGCATCTTGCCGGGTCCGGTCTTGGAATTCACAACAAGGCGCTCGTCTGAGAGCAACGCCCGGCAAGATGCCGGGGGCACGCTGTTTTCACTGCCGCTTGTGCTCACGTATCCGCAGCAAGGTTCCGTCTTGTTCGAGACCACGCGCACCGGAAACGAGCCGGTGTTCGAGGCGTTGAACAACATCATCTTCCGACTGCTTTCCACGACACCCGCGGGCAAGTTGAGTTTCACAATCATCGACCCGGTGAAGCTTGGGCAGAACTTCTCCACTGTGATGCACCTCGCGGATTACGAAGACAACGTCATCAACGGCCGCATCTGGACGCAGCCGAACCAAATTGACGAACGGCTCGGCGAGTTGAACGAGCACATGGAGAAAGTCATCCAGATGTATCTCCGCAACGAGTACGAGACGATCGCGGAATACAATCGGCAGGCCGGAAACATCGCGGAGAAATATCACTTCGTCGTCGTGGCGGATTTCCCGGCGAACTTCACCGACAGCGCGGTGAAGCGGTTGCTCCGCATTGCCGCGAGCGGTGCGCGCTGCGGTGTTTACACACTGATCCATTGGGATCATCGGCACACCGCGCCGGCGGATTTCTTTCCTGAGGAACTCCGCAAGAGCAGCGTGTGCATCAACATGGCGGGCGAACAGTTCGTGCTCGCTCATCCGTTCGTGCCAGGCGTGAAGGTGTTGCTGGATGCGCCGCCCGCGCCGGATTTCGCAACGGAATTTCTACACAAGGTCGGCGAGGCGGGTCGCGGATCGAATCGCGTTGAAGTGCCGTTCGCCCAGATCGCGCCGGCGCCGGACGACATCTGGTCGCTTGAAACGACGGAAGAACTTCGCGTTCCAATCGGACGCTCTGGCGCGACGAAGCTGCAGTATCTCGCGATCGGAAAAGGCACCCGGCAACACGCGCTCGTCGCGGGCAAAACCGGCTCCGGCAAATCGACACTGTTCCACGTCATCATCACGAACCTCGCGCTCTGGTGCAGTCCCGAGCAGGTGGAGTTTTACCTCGTGGATTTCAAGAAGGGCGTTGAGTTCAAAAGCTATGCAACGAATCGATTGCCACACGCGAAAGTGGTGGCGATCGAGAGCGATCGCGAGTTCGGGCTCAGTGTGTTGCAGCGGCTGGACGAAGAATTGAAGCGCCGCGGCGAACTGTTCCGCAAACTCGGCGTGCAGGACGTTGCCGGATACAAGCGCGTCGGCGCTTCGCTGCAGACGGCCATTGAACCGATGCCCCGCACCTTGCTGCTCATCGATGAGTTCCAGGAATTCTTCGTGGAGGACGATCGCATCGCGCAGGCGGCGAATCTGTTGCTTGATCGCATTGTGCGCCAGGGCCGCGCGTTTGGCATTCACTGCATCCTCGGCTCGCAGACGCTCGGTGGCGCCTACACGCTTGCGCGCACCACGATTGGGCAAATGGTCATCCGCGTCGCGCTCCAGTGCAACGAAGCCGACGCTTACCTGATCATGGACGAGAACAACGCTGCGCCGCGTTTGCTCACGCGTCCTGGCGAAGGCATCTACAACGACATGGCTGGCGCGAGCGAAGGCAACAGCCCGTTCCAGGCCGTCTGGATCAGCGATGAAGAACGCGACGCGCGACTCACTCACGTGCGGCGCGTCGCAGATGAGCGTGGTGGAAAATTTTCCGTGCCGATTGTTTTCGAAGGCAACGCCCCCGCCGATGTGCGGGACAATCCATTGCTGCAACAATTGCTCGCCAACGGAGCGCAGAACTCCAGCTCTGTGCGCATCTGGCTCGGCGCCCCGAACTCGATCAAAGGTCCGACCGAAGCCGTGTTCCAAAATCGCAGCGGCAACAATTTGCTCGTGGTCGGTCAACGCGAAGAAGCAGTGCTGGCAATGTTGAGCGCGTCGCTGATTGCACTCGCCGCGCAGTTCGATAAGGGCGCGGCGAAGTTCATCCTGTTCGAGAGCACCGCGCCAGGTTCCGCAGAGCGCGCGTTCATTGAACGCGTGGCGCGGGCCATTCCACACGGCGTCACACTGGGCAAACCCGGCGATCTCGTCGCCGTGCTCAACGGGCTCGCAGAAGATTTGCAGGACCGAACGAACAGCGAACACGCGACGACACCGACGTTCCTGTTTCTTCACGGCATGCAGAATCTGAAGAAGCTAAAGCAGGACGATGAGTTCGCTTTCAGCAGCAGCGACGACGGCCCGAGTCCATCCGCACAATTGCAAAAATTGATTACCGAAGGCCCCGCGCATGGAATTCATGTGATCGCCACGCTCGACACTTTCAACAACGTGACTCGTTTCCTCGGACGCAAGCTGCTGAGCGAATTCGAAATGCGCGTTCTCTTCCAAATGAGCGCGAACGATTCGTCGAGCCTCTGTGATGATCCAAAGGCCAGCACGCTCGGACTTCATCGCGCGCTTTTTTACAACGAGCAGGAGGGTTACCTGGAAACATTCCGACCTTATGCGCTGCCCAACCTGGAATGGCTTGAGCACGTGGCGGAGCAGTTATCGCGTCGCGTGCAGGGCTAAAAGTCAGCGCGGCTGGACAAACAGGTGGCGGTCACCCTTAATTTCGCGCGTGCAACGCTACGGCAGCAACAAATTCAAGACGGCCCTCGATGCCGTTCGTCGCATTGAGAACTGGCCTGCCGCGTGGAATTTGCGGCTGCGCCGACACCAGAATGGGCTGACGCTGCTGCGCTTTCGCGACGGGATGAACGTAGTCTGCCGAGGCAACACGCGCGATTGGGACGTGGTTCACGAACTGATGTTTGCCGGAGGCTACGCGAGAGCGTTTGAGTTTTTACGTGGAAACCGTGGTCGTAAAGCGGTGCTGGATCTGGGTGGAAATATCGGCCTCTTCAGCCTGCTCGCGGCGGCACAGTCGCCCGAGCTTCAGTTGCACGCGTATGAGCCGGGACCTCCGAACTATCGCCTCTTCGAGATGAATCGGCTGGCGAACCCGCAATTGAGTGAGCGCATCATTCTACATCGCGAAGCCGTCGCCGGAGAAACCCGCGAGACAAAATGGTTTTTCGACGAGAAGAATCCCGGCGGCTCAAGCCTGTTCGCAACGGAAGGTGCCTCGTTCGACGTTCGCATTACGGCGTTCGCCGACGTGGTCGCGTCCATGACAGACACCATTGCGTTGGCGAAGATCGATATCGAGGGCGCGGAGTTCGAATTGATCGAGCGCACGCCGGCCGCAGTTTGGGAAAAAATTCCAGCCATCTCACTCGAACTCCACGGCGACCCGTCCTCGCGAATGACGCAGCCTCAATTCCTCGAACGCATGCGCGGCTACGGCTACAACATCCACGAGGAGACGGTCTGCTCTTACTTCCTGACACGGCGCTAGCAGTATGATCGTCGTCCAGCTTACGACGGACAATCGAGAGCCGTTCCGCGAATACCACAAAACGGAGCCGTGGTTCGGCACCGCACCCGAGGCGCTTCTACAAGGCTTCTCTTCACTGGATGATTGTGAAGTGCATGTAGTCACCTGCACGCAGCGGCCGATGCGTTCACCGGAAAAGCTCGCGCGTAACATTTGGTTTCACAGCTTGCACGTGCCGAAGCTGGGATGGATGCGCACAGGCTTTCAGGGCTGCATTCGCGCCTGCCGAAGAAAGATCGCCGAGATCAGGCCAGACATCGTTCACGGCCAGGGCACGGAACGGGACTGTTCGATCAGCGCGGTTTTCTCAGGACATCCCAACGTTCTAACCGTCCATGGGAACATGCGGCTGATTTCGCGCGTGAATGGAGCAAAGCCGTTTTCGTACGAGTGGCTGGCGGCGCGACTGGAAGGCTTCACCGTACCACGGTCCGACGGCGTCGTGTGCATCACGCGCTACACCCAGCAAGCGATGGTTCCATTAGCGAAGCGCACCTGGGTGTTGCCCAATGCGGTGGACCCGGCATTCTTTCAAATCGAGCCGCGCCGATCCGATCCGCCAACGATTCTTTGTGTCGGAGTGATTTCCCCGCGAAAAAATCAAAACCGGTTCATCACGGCGCTCGATCCGATCGCGGCGAAGCATCGCTTCCGCGTGCTTTTTCTAGGCGGAGCGGCCGCAAACCATCCTTTCACGACTGAGTTCCGGCGATTGGTTACTGAGAGACCATGGTGCGAGCATGTGGATTTTTCGGGGCGCGACCGCGTGCGCGAGGAATTCACCCGCGCCTCGATGTTGGTGCTTCCGTCGTTGGAAGACAATTGTCCGATGGCCGTACTGGAAGCGATGGCGGCGCAGGTTCCAGTCATCGCTGCGAATGTCGGCGGAGTGCCAGACCTCGTGGAACCCAACGTGAATGGCCTGTTCTGCGATCCGCTCGATCTCACTTCGATGCGGGATGCTGTGGAACGACTGCTCGTGGATCGAAAGCTCGCGGAACAACTCGCGAACCGCGGAAGGGAATCCGCTCGCGCGAAGTTTCACCCGCAGGTGATCGCCCGGAAGCACCTGGATATCTACCGCGAAGCGCTGGCGACCCGTCGGTAAACAGCCAGTAGTTCTGTCGCAACGTCTCGCCAGCCAAATAAGCGAACTTTCGGCGCCGGCAAATTCGGGCAGCGCTCGTAAAAAGAGCGCAACACGCCGGCGTTGTTCTCACTGCGAAGATCTTCGTCGAAGTACTGCGCCTCTGCGCCAAAACGTTCGCGTGACCATTTCTGATCCGGCACGAGGATCGGCAACCCGCACGCAACGGCTTCGTGCGCCGAGAGGCACCAGTTCTCATACTGGCTCATGATCACAAATCCCCGCGCCCGATGCAGCAGATGAATCATCTCGGGAATCGAGGAAACATGCGGCTGATACTTCACGAATTTATTGTCGATCAATCGCTCGAAACGGAGCCAGTACGGATCCGACTTGGAATACGGTTTACCGACGAAGAGCACCGGCACCTGAACGCGAATCGCGAGCTCGGCCAGTTCCACGGAAAGTTTCCGTTCCGTGATCGTGCCCGTGCAGATGAGGTGGGACTCATCGCGCGCGCCCGCACCAGCGTTCAAAAACTGATCGTTCAACCCGAGCGGCACGAGCGCAATCCGTGATGGGTCCACATCGTAAACCGTTTCGAGCACCTGTTGTTCTGCCCTCAGTCCGACGATGTTGCACGCGCACTTCTGATAAGCCCGCCAAGTCAATTGTTGTTTAACACCTTCGCCGAACGGAAGCCGCAGAACGGTTTGGGTCAGGAATCGTTGGCGCCGCAAACGAACATCGGATCGGTTGCAGGTCTCAGTAAAGAGAGTCGTCATAACGACGGGAATTCCCTTCACGCGCGCCGAATCCAGATACGCACCTTGCGCGGGGCCAAAGAAATGAATCACGTCGGCTTCCTGGCTGCCTTCCCACCATCGCGTGTGATCCACCGCCACACCGATGTTTTCCAAACCCGCTTTGCTCTGCTCGATCTGCGTTTGGAAGCCACCGTGCGCCAGCGCGAACGGAAACGGATGGTCGAACAACACTCGCATCGCCTCCATCTCAACGCGGCAGCCGTCGTGAACACGAGAAGTTTTTCTAATGCACGCGGGCGAACTGCGTCCAATTGACCAAACTTGATCACCGTCTCCTTATGCGAACCCTGATTTTTCTCGCGCTGTGCGTGATGTCGTCTCGAGCAGTGGATTGGCAGGAGGTTCTGGGCCCGCCGCGCGGCGAGGTTCCCTACAAGCTTGCACCCGTAATGTGGCGTAGCGATTTGACGGGCGCTTTGAAGGAAGCGCGGGCAGACGCAAAACCGCTCTTCGTCACGATGCGTTGCCTGCCCTGCAAGCAGTGCTCAGCGTTCGACAAGGAGGTGCTCGAAGGGGGTGGCAGGCTCGATCCCCTGCTCGCTCAATTCGTCACAGTGCGCATCACCAACGCGGCCGAGATCGATCTGCGAATGTTTCCTGTGGATGGCTTTCAGGACCTCGACCTCTCGTGGTGGGGTTGGCTGATGTCGCCTGAAGGAAAAATCTACGGCGTGTTCGGAGGACGCGATGAGGTTTCCGACACAACTCGCATTTCGAAGGAAGCACTGATGGTGATGCTGAGGCGTGTGTTGCAGCACCATTACGATCCGCGCCGCGCGCTGTGGAACGTCGATGGCGAAGCGCCGCGACTCGACGGCGCTGCGAAGACTGCACGCGAACTTCCCGGCTACGGTTTGTGGTATTCAAAACTGCGCCCGGCCGAAAAAGTTCCCGGCTCGTGCATTCACTGTCATCAGGTGAACGATATTTTGCGCACGCCAGCCGTGCAGGCGAAGACGTTCGACAAGGTTCGCGATGTCGAAGTCTGGCCGTTGCCGGAGAACGTTGGGATCACGGTGGACCGTGACGAAGGTTTGCTCGTCACCTCCGTCGCGCCGGACAGCGCGGCGGCGCGAGCCGGAATTCAAGCCGGCGATCAACTGGGTGCGGCAAACGGACGGCGACTTTTCGGCCAGGCGGATTTCCGCGGCGTGCTGCATCGCGGTCCGCGCGACGCCGGCAACTTTGATCTCGTTTGGCTGCGCAACGGCAAGGTGATGCAAGGCAGACTCGACGTGCCGCCTGGTTGGCGTACGACGGATCTCGGCTGGCGCATGTCGATCTCGCAAGGCGTCTTCGGCGGTTACCCCGGATTTTTCCCTTTGAACGTCAACGCCACGAAACGCCACCAATTCGGCATCGCGACCAACGTGATGGCGATCGAGCCTTACATGGGCAAGAACACGAACGGCCCGGCGTACAAGGCTGGAGTGCGCGGCAATCAAGTTGTGACTGCCGTGGATGGTCTCAGCAGCAATCTCACCGGCCGCTCGTTCCTGGTCTGGTTCAAGCAACGGCATGAGCCGGGCGACCGCATCACGGTGACCGTGAAGGACGCACAAGGACAAGTGAAGGACATCGCGTATGAACTTTCGAAGGACGATTAGTCGCACTGTGGGAGCGGCGCTGATTGCAGCCGCGACACAGGCGCTTCCGGCGGAGTTGCCTTCTGAATTCTCGTGGCTGTGCAGCGCTCCATTGCTCGGACCCGAGACGAACGCCAATGACTTTTACTTTTCAGTCAAGGATCCGTCCGTCGTATTCCACGAGAGGCGCTGGCATGTGTTCGTGACGGTGCGTGGGAAAAAGCGTTCGCACCAGACGGAATACATTTCTTTCAAGGACTGGAATGACACGGCCCGCGCCGAGCGGCATTTCCTCGAAGTCACGAATGGTTACTTCTGCGCGCCGCAAGTGTTCTATTTCACGCCGCAGAGGAAATGGTTTCTCGTGTACCAGGCGATTGACACAAATCGCACCGTCGCGTTGCAGCCCGTCTTCTCAACAACAACAAACCTGAGCGACTGGCGCTCGTGGACGCCGCCACAATTCTTCTACGCGAAGCATCCCGCGAATGTGAAAGGCTGGATCGATTTCTGGGTGATCTGCGACGAAACGCGCGCCCATCTCTTCTTCACGTCCAACAACAACCTGATGTGGCGCGCGGAAACGAAGCTGGAAGATTTCCCGTACGGCTGGAGCGAGCCGAAAGTCGTGCTGCGCGACGACATCTTTGAAGCGAGCGCCACTTACAGAATCAAGGGTCGCGACCAATTCCTGACCGTGATCGAGGCGCAGAATGGCTCGCGTCGTTACTACAAGGCGTACGTCGCCGACAAACTGGATGGCGAATGGAAACGGCTCGCTGGCACGCGCGAGAAGCCGTTCGCCAGTCTCTTGAACGTGCGCGACAGCGGCGAACACTGGACCGACTCTTTCAGCCACGGCGAATTCATCCGCAGCGGCGTGGATGAACACATGGAGCTTGACCCGGCCCATCTCCGGTTCCTTTTCCAAGGCGTCCTCGACAAAGACATGCGCGGGAAAAAATACGGAGAAATTCCATGGCGGTTGGGGATTCTGGAACAAGCAAGGTGAGCGTACCCGCAGCCACTGAGAAAGCAAAGAAGCGTCGCTGGCAATTCGGCGCACGTGAAAAGCGGTTGCTCTTCTACCTTGCCGTCTTGCTCGGTGTTGCTGCGTGGAAGTTCATCCCGCGTCCGTGGCATCCGGCGATCACCATCGAGACAGCGCATTACTCGATCACCTCGAACGCCACGCGCAAGGAGACCGGGGAAATGGCGCGCATGGTCGAATTGCTTTACGACGCTTACTCGAATCGCTTCGGCACTCTTCCGAAGTTTCAGCCAGACCATCCGAAGCTGAAGCTCCTGCTCTACAGGGACCGCGATGAGATGCGCCGCGTGAATCCCGGCCTCGGCTGGGCGGAGGCATTCTACCGCAAGCCGTACTGCCGCGCTTATTTCTCCGCGCGCGAAATCAATCCGTATCACTGGATGCTGCACGAGGCCGTTCACCAGTTGAATGAAGAGGTGGCGCACGTCAATCCGGCGAAGTGGCTGGAGGAAGGCCTGGCGGAATATTTCAGCACGAGCCGCGTCCTCACGAACAAACTCGTGCCGGGCACCATCGATGCCAACACCTACCCGGTTTGGTGGAGCGACGACATCGCGACCACGCCGAGCCTCACGACCAATCTCACCAACGGCAGCGTCATTCCTTTGCGCGCGATCGTGACGAACCACGGCGGGCCACGCATGAACAGCCACGTAAACCTGTATTATCTGCACTGGTGGACGCTCACGCATTTCGTGTTTGCGGATGCACGCCACCGCGACACAGCGATGAAGCTGTTGGAAGCAGGCGGCGAACTCGATTCCTTCGAGCAGTTGATCGGACCCATTGAATCAACACAAGCCGAGTGGCACACCCATGTCCTGCGAATTAAGGCGGCGCTTGCGGGTCACAACGTGAAATTTCTCAAGACCGGTGAATTGCCGAAGTAGGGGCGCTATTCCTTCTTGAATCTAAACTCCAAATTCACCGGTGCCTGGCGTAGAGTTGGGCCATGGATTCCAAGACGGAGCCGCCTGTGCCGCCGCAAATTCCCGTACGACTGGAGCGCTACGAACACAGCGTGCCGCCAAAGATAGAACGCCGCTATTGGCTTCACCCGAAGAGCGGCATCCTCATCCTGGCGGTGGACTGGCTTTTCTTCGGACCCGAGCTTTTCACCGCGGGAACGACGGCGATCGTCACATCGCCCCTCGCGTTCCTGATCACCACGGCGGGCGTGTTTTGGATTCAGCGCAGGAAGAACGGAGACTCTTTCAATGCCGCGCTGTTGAAGGCGTTGCTCGGCGGTATCGTGGCGGGAATTCCCACCAGCATCAGCGGAACGATCCTCGGCACTGCGGTGCTCGCGCTCTCGGGGCTATCGGGATGGAATCAGCGGCGCGGTGATAAAATATCACCGAACACGCGCTCAAGTTGACGCTCGTGCATCTCAAGCACGCCCTCGGTCCACACCACGGGCGTCGAGGCGGCGATCTTCCTCTCGATCGGCCATTGCGCGTCGATTCGCTGCTCGATCTGCTCCGCTGACATCCCACGCGCCAACAATCGTTCGCGCTGCGATGCCGCAGAACACGCGGTGCAAACTACGAAATCAAACGCCGCTTGCGCGCTCGTTTCAAAAAGGAGCGGGATCACGACCACGGCTGCGCGCTCTCCTGCCCTGCGCCATGTTTCCACCTGCTGCAACCATCGTGTGCGAATGCGCGGATGCAGAATCGCTTCGAGGATTTGCCGTTTCGTTGAATCGCCAAAAATAATTTCGCCGAGGAGGGCGCGGCGCAGCTTCCCTTCCGCGTCGATCAGTTCACCGCCAAACGTCGCGGCGATTTCGTCAAGCGCTGGCTGGCCAGGCTCCACGACTTCACGTGCAACCATGTCCGTGTCGATCACTGGCACTCCACGTCGCGCCAGGATCGACGCCGACGTCGACTTGCCCATGCCAATGCCGCCTGTGAGACCAAAGAGTTTCATTCGTCGCATCCATTCACGGTCGACACAGAAAAGCGCAGGCGAACTTTCGTCCGCCTGCGCTGTGAAACTGCTGCGAGCATCGCTTCTGCGGCTACGGCGTGCGCCTGAGCCGGAAGAACGACGCGCCACCCGAGATCGGCACGGTGGCCGAGCTGGTGCCGCTGCTGGTGGTGACGGTGGCCGACGACGTTGACCATGAACCGGACGAGATCGACGCCCTCGTTTCGAGAACGATGTTGGTCTGCGTCTGCCAGCTCAACACGACATTGTTGCCCGCGCGCGCTGCGTAGAGTGTGGGCACGCCGGAAGCGGGCGGCGCATTCGGATCAAATACCGTGGTCTGAATCGACGCCACATTATTGACGGGGTTCAGGTCCTGTTCACCCGCGCCTGCGGTTGCGTTGAATGTAATCTGGGCCGGGCTTCCCGGAGCCCGCACGGTGATCGTGCCGATGGTGCCCGCACCAGCCGGCAGGCTCCCGAAATTCAGCGTAACAGTGCTGCCGGATCGGGTGCCTGCGGGAGTCAGGTTCACGAACGTTGCATCTGGCGCCAATGTATTCGTCACGAACACGGCATTTGCGTTCGCAGGTCCGACGTTCGTCACCGCGATGGTGTAAGTCAGCAGTCCATTTGTCGCCACAGGGTCCGGACTGTCCGTCACCTTGAGTGAAATATCCGCGCCGGGGATCACCGGTTCGCCAGACTGGATATTGAGGCTCCAACCACCCGCGATGCTTCCACCGAATACTGGAGCGTCGTCATAGATGTAGAGTGACCACACACCATTGGGGTTCATGTTGTTGAACGTGGACAGACTCGTGCCGTAAGGCGGCAGCGGTCCGGGTGGCGCAAACGGATCGTTCGTCACCGCGTAGTTGCCGCAACGATACGTTCCATTGCTGATGACACCGAAATCCGGGATCGCAAACGCCGCCGCGTCATCGAACGTAATGGTGAGATTGTGCATCGCGTTCGCGGTGCCGGAGCCGCCGTTGCCGGCGTCTGACATCAACATCACGTTCCTGCCATCCGGCGCCACGAGCACGATGTCGAGGTCATCCGGATAATCATGCGAGACGTTGTACAACGTGACCGTCAACCGGGTTAGCGGGCCGCCGAATCCAGAAACCGTCAACGTGGACGGATACGGCGAGGCCACACCCGAGTCAGGAAGCGTGATGACGTCCGAGTTCGCAAACGGAATCATCGCGCGTCCAATCGTGTAGCTGAACGTCACGTCTCCCAGGAATACACCCAGGTTGTTCGTGAGCAGCAACGTGACCGTGAGGCGCGTGCCGTTGCTGCCGGACGCGAGGAATGTAAACGGACGCGACACCGAGTCACCACCCGCCACGAGCTCGCCGTAGCCTCGCTGCTGGAGATTTGTCGCCGCCTGGGCATTCGTCGGCGATACACCGGTGCCATTCCCGTAAACCAGCGTCGCCGTGATCGTGTCGTTGATCGTCCCGTTGTTGCGCAGTGCCAACTGGAGCGTGACGATTTCGCCCGGCTCGATGATGCTGTTCGTCGTCAGGTTTTCGGCGACCAGTGCCGAGCCCGCGGCCACAATCACGCCTGCATCATTGTCGAAGATCCGCAGGAGCGCCGAGCCCGGGCTGCCGACGCGAGCACCGCCGCCTGCGTTGCTCAAGGCGAGCGTCAAACTTTCCAGGCCTTCCACGATACTGTCGTCGTTGATCGGGATGATGATTGGCTTCTGTGTCTCACCCTGGGAGAAGACCACCGTGCCCGATGAGCCGAAGTAATCCTGACCGTTGATCGCTGATCCGCCAGTCACGCTCCAGGCCACGCTGACGGTGCCGTTGGAGCCGCCGGAGCGCACGAGGTTGATGACCGCATTACCGTCGCCTTCCACCACGTTGTAAGTCGCCGAGGCGAACGCAATCGAGCCGGCATTATCCACAATATTGAGCGTGGCCGTGCCGGTCGTCAGGTCAATCGTCGCGCCGCCGGTCGGCAGGTCGAGGAACAGGCCCACAGTTTCAATGCCCTCCGTTACGCCGTCATCCGCAATCGGAATGAGCAAGGTCCGGGAGGTGGCGTCACCCGAACCCCAGCTTAACGTTGTGGTGATCGCCACGTAATCGACCCCCGCCGTCGCTGTTCCATTCTGCGTGCGGAAGCGCGCACTGACTGCATTGGACGAATTACCAGTGCGAATCACCGTGATCACCGCATTGGTCCCCTTCTCGTTGACGACATAGATCGGGCTCGAGAAACCAATCCCAGTGTCATCCTCAATGATATTGACGATGGCCGTCGGCTGGCCACCAAGGCCGGTGCCGGGGCTGGGATTCGCCAGGGTCAGATTGAAGAACTCGTCTCCTTCCACGATCGTGTCGTTCTGGAGCGTCACACCAAAGACGCGGGATGTCTCGCCCGCGGCGAACGCGAGCCGTCCTGTGATCGTGAAGTAATCGTTCGTGAATAACAGGGACGTCGCGGTTCCGTCCGACGTGGCGAAGTCCACCGACACAGCCGGATTCGTCGAGCCTGTGCGTATGACGGTGATCGTCACGTTCGGTGCGGATTCCAGGACGGAATAGACAGCCGAGCTGAAGCTGAACCCGATATCGTCGTCCACGATGATCAACTGCGCAGAAGGCAACGGTTGCAGCGTCACGCCGCTCGATGGATTCGACAGCGTCAAGTTCACTATCTCGTCCCCTTCCGGAATCGTGTCGTCATTGATGGAGACGAGGAACGTCTTGTTCGTTTCGCCCGCCGCGAAGTTGAGCACCAGCGAGGTATTGAAATAATCCTGGCCGGCCGTTGCCGTGCCCGGGCTCGTGTTCACGCCGACAGAGAACGCCACACTCGGATCACCGCGGCGGTCAACGCTGATCACGGCGCTCGTGAACGCCTCGGTCACGAAGAACTGCGGCTGCGAGAACGTCACGCTGATCTCGTCGTCGAGGATGTTGAGCATCGCCGTTTGATTGAGGATATCCGGGCCATTCGGGAAGCCACCGGCAGGCTGGGGATTCGAGAGCAGGAGTTGAACAGTCTCGTTACCTTCGATCAGCGAGTCGTTGAAAATCGGAATCTGAACCGAGCGCACCGTTTGGCCGGCCGCAAAATTCACCACAGTATTTACTGAGGTGTAATCAACGCCTGGCGTGGCCGTGCCGCCGCTGGTTTGGAACGTGACGCTCACGTTACCCACGTTGCCGTTGGTGCGCAGGATGGTGATCGTGGCGAACGTGCCGGACTCGGTGACGGTGTACACCGGCTGCGAGAATGTAAACTGGCCGGGCGCATCGTTGTCATTGATCGTCAACGTCGCATTGCCGCCGCCAATGGTCGCGCCGCCGCTGGGGCCAAAGAGCACGAGCGGAACCGTCTCGTTGCCTTCGACGTTCGAATCGTCAATCAGGCGCACCGTGAACGAGGCGTTCGTCTGGCCGTCCGCAAACGTCAGCGTGCCGTTCGTCGGGAAATAATCCACACCGGACGTCGCAATGCCGCCAGTCGTGGTGCCAAAGCCGACCGAAGCCACGCCGCTGTGACCGTTGGTGCGATACACATCGATCACGATGAATCCGCCATCTTCGCTGATCGAGTAACTGTTGGTGCTGAACACAAACACGCCGCCGCCGAAATCATTTTCGATGATGGTCAGCAACGCGTTCGTGCGTCCCGGCACCGCCGGTCCAACGATGTTGAAGAGCACGAGCGGAACCGTCTCGTTGAACTCGGCATTCAAGTCGTCGGTGATCGGAACGTCGAATGTGAGCGTGCGCACTCCCGGATTGAACACGAGCGTGGCGTTGCGAACGGTGAAGTCCACGCCGCCGGTCGCAGTGCCGTTGGTGAGCGTCACGTAATCCACCGTCACACGCTCGCTCGCACCGCCGGTGCGCACCACCGTGATGCGGGCTGAACCGCCATTCTCAGTCACCGTGTAAGAATCCGCGGTGAAGCCGATCGTACTTTCGTTCTCGACGATCGTGACGAAGGCGATCTGGTTCGAGCCCAGCGATGGACCGCCAAATGGATTCGAGAGCGTTACCGTGAAGAACCGATCCGGGTTGGGCACGGTGTTGTCCACAATCGGCACCGTGATGAGTTTCACGTTTTCCGCCTGCACAAAGTTCAGCGTGCCGCTCGACGCGATGTAGTGCGCCGGAGAAGTCGCGGTGCCGTTCGCCATGGTGTATTCGACCGAGGCCGAGCCAATCGTCGAACCCGTGCGCACGACGGCCAGAGTCACGCTGTTGCTGTTCTCGCTGACGAAGTAGTTCGTGATCCCGAACTGGAACGCGCCATTGCCGGCAGTGTCGCCGCCCAGAAGCCGCGCAATGCCGACGCGCACCTGGTCGTTGAAGACCGTGAAGGCGCCGCCCACCATGATGCTGTTGTCACTCTGCAAGGAAATGGTGGCGATGATGTCGTTCGCGCCCGTGCCGAAGTTAATCACTGGATCGAGCTGTCCATCGATTAGCAAACGGAAGATGCGATTGCGCAACTGGCCGTTGAAGACCGTGAAGTTGCCGCCGACGAGAATCTTTCCGTCCGGCTGCACTTTGATGGTGTTCACGGTGTCGTTCGCGCCCGTGCCGCCGGTATTAAAGCTGGAGTCAAACGAGCCGTCCGAATTTAACCGACCGAGATACGGGGCACCGTTGCCATTCAACTGCGTGAACGCTCCACCGATCAGAATCTGGCCGCCCGGCGTCAGCGCGATGGCATTCACCACCGCGTTCGGGCCGCTGCCGGCGTTGAATGTCGTGTCGAGCGTGCCGTTCGCGTTGAGCCGCGCGATGCGGTTCTGCGGGATGCCGTTGACGGCCGTGAACTGTCCGCCGATCAACACGAGACCATCCGGTTGCAGGGCAATGGCATGCACCGGGCCGTTCGCGCTGCTCACGAAGGTGGTGTCCACCGTGCCGTTCGTCTGCACGCGACCGATGAAGGAACGCGGCGAGCCGTAGATCGCAGTGAAATTTCCGCCCACGACCGTCTTGCCGTCCGGCTGCAACGCCAGCGCCAGCACGGCGTTGTCGAGTCCCACTCCAAAGTTGAAGCCCGGATCAACGGTGCCGTCCGTGTTCACCCGCGCGAGGAAGTTGCGCTGGACGAAATTATACGAAGTGAAGAAGCCGCCGATGATCGCCATGCCGTCCGGCTGGATCGCAATCGCGCGCACCGTGTCGTTCGGGCCCACGCCATTGGTGAAGGTCGTGTCGAGCGTGCCGTTGGTGTTCAAGCGGCCGAGGTGATTGATCCCTTCCACGCCGACCAACGCCGTGAAGTCGCCGCCCGCGAGGACTTTTCCAAGCACACCGTTCGTCGCGACGTTGTAGGTGTCGATCGCATAAACCGTATGGCTTGGCATCGCGCCTGGATCGAACATGCGTTCCACGCCGCCGTTGAAATCCAGCAACGCCACGCGATGACGCGGCACGCCGTTGATGTGCAGGAAGTCGCCACCCACCGCAATGCGATCCGTCGGCAACGGCTGCAGCACCGGCGAGGAAAATATCTGGACGTTGTCCAGCGTCGCTGCACCGCCCGTCAGTTGAATGCGAACCCATTGCACATCACTGAAGGTCGAATCGAAGATCGCGAAGCCGCTTTGGGTCACAACCCTTTGTCCACCGGAGGAAGACGTGATGATGACGGGGCTGGAGAGACGGACGAACTGCATCGAGAAGAGCGAGAACGGACGACCGCTGACATTCAACTCCATGAAGCCTCCGTCGGCGATGCGCAACTCGGCCGCCGTGCCGCCGAAGAACGTGGTGTTGCTCACCGCGTAAAACACGCCGCCCGTCGGGCCGAAGAACGAAACGCAATTCGTATTGAGGCTGGCAATGCTCGCGAGGTTCGTGTTCGAGAACGATTCAAAATCAAGCGCCACGAATCCCGGCGGCGAGCAAACCGTCGGCACCGGCAACGCGAAGGTCGCCACTGAGTTCACCTGACCGTCCGCGCCCGAACCGATGGCGAAGAACGTATCGATGGAGCCATCGGGATTGAGCCGTGCGATGCGGTTGACCGCGTTGCCCGACGCACCGGTGAACGCGCCGACCACAAGGATGCGTCCGTCCGACTGCACCGCGACCGAGCGAACATCGCCGCCCGTGAGCCCGGCGCCCGTATTGAAACTCAAGTCAACGCCGCCGTTCGGATTCAGCCGGATGAGCCGCGCGCGGGCAACGCCATCAAACGTCAGGAACGACCCGCCGAGGATAATCTTGCCGTCCGCCTGAATCGCGATGCTGCGCACGGTGTCATCCGCGCCACTTGGGACAAAGAAGAACGGATCAAACGATCCGTCTGCATTCAGACGCGCCACACGAGGCGCGGCGAATCCATTTACGGTGGAGAAGTCGCCCGCGATGATGATCTGACCATTTGGCTGCACCGCCACCGCACGAACGGAACCATTGGCGCCAATCGTGGTATTGAAGGTCGCGTCGTAGCTGCCGTCGTTATTCAGCCGAGCGATCCGTCGCGCCTGACGTCCGTCAAAGGTTGTGAAATCACCCGCCACAATGGTGTGGAACGCGTACGGCGTGACCGCGCGCACAGTTCCATTTGCACCCGTGCCGATTTGAAACAACGGATCCACCGAGCCGTTGTCATTGAGTCGCGCGACGCGGCTGAAGTTCGTGCCGCTCACGTTCGTAAACGCACCGCCGAGATAAATCCTCGAACCGAGCACGAACGAACTGTTGGACGTGACGATCGTGTAAGTGTTGTTCGTCAGCACCGAAGTGGTGATCACCACGACAATATTCGTTCCCGAGATAAAGCTGTTGGTGACGCTGTTCGTGATTGGCCCATTGTTCACGACGAGGTTGGTGAAATTAACCACGGTGTTCGTGCCGATGATCACATTGGTCACTGCCGACACCCCGAATACCGTGTCATTGGCGCCGCTGCCGATCTGGAAGCTGAAGTCCACCGCGCCGTTCGTGGTGAAGCGCGCGAAGCGATTCGCCGCAAGGCCCCAAACTTGGGTGAACTCGCCACCGGCGATCAACCGCTGCTGCGCGTCAAAGGCAACGGAATGGACCGGCGCATTCGCACCGATGTTGTCAGCGAATGTGGGATCGACATTGCCTGAAACGGCGATCACGCGGTCCGAGATGATCAGCGCCGCGTTGGCCAGCGCCAACACGACCGATGTGTTCGTCGAGCGCACGTTGCTCAAACTGAGCAGGACGGTTTCGTCACCTTCGCTCAGGAGGTCGTTGAAGACCGGAATGGTGAACGTTGCCGAAGACACGTTGTCGAGCAGGGTGACGGTGCCGTTCGTGAATCCGTAATCGAAGCCCGCGGTCGCGCTGCCATTGGCGACGGAGAAGTCAACTTCCACCACGCCGCGGCGATTGTTCGTGCGTGTGACCGTGATGGTGGCGAACACGTCGGCTTCGTTGACGAAGAACAGGTTCATCGCGAATCCGACGTAGCTGGTGCTGAACTCGTCATCAGCAATCGTCATGATCGCGCTGCCTTGACCTGGCACAATAGTCGTGCCGGCCGATGGCTGTGAAAGCGTGAGGATGATCGTCTCGTCCGGCTCAGTGATCGCGTCATTCACGATCGGGAACAGAACGTTCTTCGCCGTTTCTCCTTCGCCGAAAGTCACCAACGTGTTGGTGCCGAAATAATCCGAGCCGTTCACCGCCGTGCCATTGCTGGTCGTAAACCGCACTTGAGCCGAGCCGGAGCTTCCGTTGGTGCGCAGGATCGTGGCGACCGCGAAGCCGGCAAATTCATCCACGACAAAGCTGTTGGTGGCGAACAGAAACCGGCCAGGTCCGGAATCATTATCGTTGATCGTGACCACGGCGCTTGCGAGTCCAAGCGCTGTCACACCGCTCGGATTTGAGAGCAGCACGTTGAACGTCTCGCTGCCTTCGATCAGCGCGTCATCAAAAATGTGGACGTTGAAGTTCTTCGTCAATTCTCCGGGCAGGAAAGTCACGATGGCGTTCGTCGGAGCATAGTCAAAGTTGGCGGTGGCACTGCCATCCACCGACGTTATGGTGACACTCACTGTCGTGTTCGTGCCACCCCGGCGAACGAGACTCACCGTCGCATTGCCGCTCACACTCGCTTCGCCAACCGTGAAGGTGGGCGCTGTGAAACCCACCGTGCTCTCGTCATCGAGAATCACCAGCGTGGTGAAGGGCGATGGTCCCTGCGCTGCCCCGACAAAATTACTCAGGATCAACTGCAGGTAACGGTCACCATCCGGTATCGAGTTGGAGACGATCGAAACCGTGAACACCTGCCGCGTTTCGCCCTCCGCGAATGTCAGCGTGCCTGAGGTCGCGAGGTAGTCCACACCGGCGACCGCGGTTCCATTGGTGGTCGAATGAAAGTCCACCGACACGCTGCCGCCCGTGCCGCCGATGCGCCGGACCGAGATGACAGCATTGGTCGTGCTCTCACTTACCGTGAAGAGCGGCGAGCTGAACTCAAGTGAGCCAGCGCCCGCGATCGCCCCGCCATAAATCCGAGCGATGTAGTGCCGCGCCTTGTCATCATACCTCGTGAATCCGCCACCGATCACGATCCGGCGGTCCGGCTGGATGACCAGTGCCGCCACGAAGCCGTTGGCGCCGTTGCCGAAGTTGATCGTCGGATCGGTGCTGCCGTCCTCGTCGTACAGCCGCGTGATGCCGTTGCGGGTGACGCCATTGAAGACGTGGAAATCGCCGGTCACGAGGATGCGCCCGTCAATCTGTTGCTGGAGCGCATACACCGTGTTGTCCGCGCCCATCAACGGTTCGTCCACAAAGCCTCCGTCAAGTATGCCGTTCCCGTCCACACGCGCGAGGTAGCGCCGCTCCGTGCCGTTCACCCTCGTGAAGGATCCGCCAATGACAACCCGACCGTCCGGCTCCACAAGGATCGCGCGAACCGCCCCGTTGACCACCAGTGATGGATTAAATGTTGTGTCCAGCGTGCCGTTCCCGTTCAGGCGCAGGATGTTCGTGCGCGCAGAATTGTTGAAGGAGGTGAAATCGCCGCCGACGATCACCTTGCCGTCGTTTTGCAGCGCCACTGCGTAAACCGCGCCGATGAATCCCGAGCCAATGTTGAATGAGCCGTCCACCGTGCCATTCGTGTTCAGACGCACAAGACCTGGCCGCGTAATACCATTGAACGTCACGAACGAACCGCCGACGAGAAGCTTGCCATTGCCTTGCAGTGCCAATGTGAAGACGGGATTGTCCGCGCCAGAGCCAGGATTGAACGACGCGTCGAGCGTGCCATCCGTCGAGAGGCGTGCGACACCGTTGCGGTTGGTGCCGTTGATGGTCGTGAACAACCCACCGATCAAGAGCTTCCCGTCGCTCCCGATGGCGAGCGCGCGGATCGAGCCATTGGCGCCCGGGCCGATGTCGAAGGTGTTGTCGAGCAGGCCGTTCGGCTTCAGGCGGGCGAGGCGGTTGCGCGGCACGCTGCTGACCTGCGTGAAATCACCCGCCATGATGATTCGTCCGTCCTGCTGTTGCACCAGCGCGTAAACCGCTGCATTCGCATTGGCATTGGTGCTGAACGTCGTGTCGAGCTCACCGGCCGGAAGGCTGATCGATTCGTTGTCCACGATCGTGAGGACCACGTTGGTAATGGCACCAAGCCCGCCGCCAGTTGGATTCGACAACGTGAGTTGCACCGTCTTATCGCCATCGGGCACTGAGTCGTCGATCACCGGAACCGCGAAGGTCTTGCTGAATTCGCCCGGCCCAAAGGTCAACGTGCCGGTCACGTCGCTGTAGTCAGTGCCAGGTGTGGCGACGATCGGCGTGGATTGATAATTGACTGTGACCGTTCCAGCGCTGCCGCCGCTGCGCACCACGGTAATGGTGGGGGACGAACCATTTTCATCCACCTCGTAGAACAACTGGCTGAACGAGAGATTGCCGAAGGCATCGCCATCGGTGATCCACAATGTGGCGTTGGTTCGCGAACCGAGCGAGCCGACGACCGACGGGTTGGACAAACGCAGCAGAATGGATTCAGGATTTTCGACGACGCCGTCCGGCAGCAAGGGAATCGTGAAGGTCTTCGCGGAGCTGTCTCCATCCGTCCACACCAGCATCCCGCTCACCGGCGTGTAATCGACGTTCGGCGTGGCTGTGCCGCCGGAAATCGTCTGATATTGAACCGTCATCGCGAATTTGTTGCCGCCCGAGCGAGTGACGGTCACCGTCCCGAAGGCTTCGTTTTCGTTGTTCGTGTAGTTCGAGATGCTGAACTGCAGCCGGCCCTGGAGGAAATCGTTGTCAACGATTGTCAGCGTGTTGGTGACCACCGACGTCGCGAGGCCGGCGGGCAACTTCGCGCCACCGGTCGCGTTCGTGAGCACGAGGATTACCGTTTCGTCAAACTCCACGTCAGGATTATCCAAGATCGGAATGGAGAACGTTTTGTTTGTCTCGCCCGAGGCAAATCGCAACTGGCCGCGCGTCGTCGTGTAATCCGAACCGGCCGTCGCCGATCCATCGCGCGTGAGATAGTCCACGGTCACCGCTCCGGAGGAACCGTTGGTGCGAATAACCGAGATGATCGCCAGTCCCGCGTCCTCATTCGTCATGTACGACACGGCACCGAAGTTGAAGATGCCCTTGTTGAATTCGTTGTCAGCAATGGTTGCCGAACCGAAGTCCGTATGACCGATGGCGGTGCCGAGCGGAATGTATTCCCCGCCGAGTGTGATGCTGCCAAAAGCATTGGTGATCGCCAAACCAAAGGTCTCGTCACCTTCCGCAAGCAGGTCATCCAAAAGAGGGACATCGAAATACAGCGGCAGGGCGTAGCCGACACTGCGGGGCGAAAATGGCCGCTGCAGGACGGCATTGATCGTCGGCGTCCACTCTTCCCAAATCTGTGTGCTCGTCGAACTGCTGAAGTCCACGGGGAATAGTGCCGTGTTGTTCGTCGTAAAAGGCACTGCCACAGCAGTTCCCAGCCGGCCATCGACGCGCCGCAATGTGACCGTAACCGATCCATTGTTCTCGTTGGCACTGAACGACGAATTGGGGTCGTATTCGACGTTACCCGGCCCCGGCGTGTAGTCGCCGATGATGCGCGCGACATTCAAGCGCGCGGTTTTGTCCTGCCGTGTGAACGGAGCAAATAGATGCGCGCCGCTGTTGTGACCGTTCGTGCGTCCATTGACAGGCTGGTAATCAAATCCCAACAGCGTAAAAAAGCCGGTTGTATTTGTGACGCTTACGGCCGTGGTGGTCTGGTTCGTGGTGTTGAAATGCACCGATAAATTGCCGCCAACATTCGTAAACGAACCACCCACCATGAGGTTGCCATCCGACTGAAGGGCGATCGAGTTCACGAACGAGGGATTGTCGAAGCTGAACGTCTTCGGGAATCCGGCGAACTGATTATACGCCGTGTCCATGAAACTGGTATCTAGCACACCGCTCGTGTGGATTCGAGCCATGCCCATGCGCCGGGTGTTGTTGTAACTCGTGAACGGTCCTCCGATCAGCGCCTTCCCATCCGGCTGCAATGTAATGGCGTAAACCGAACCCTCCACGCCCACGCCCACATTGTAGCTCAGGTCCAGCGTGCCGTCCGTGTTCACCCGCGCGATCGAACGGCGCACCGAAGTATGAAACGTGTCGAACGAGCCGCCCACGATGACTTTGCCATCCGCTTGAATCGCCAACGCGTAAACAGTCTGGTTCGCGCCGAGACCGGCGTTGAAACTTGGATCGACATCGCCGAGGTCAGTCAGCCGCGCCACGCGGTTGGCCTCTGTGCCATTGAACGTGGTGAACTCGCCTGCAATGTAAATCGAGCGTTCCCCTAGCGCTGTTTCACTCACGATGATCGCCCAAATTGCGCCGTTCGCGCCTACGCCTGGATTAAATGTCGCATCCAGCGAACCATCGGGATTCAACCGCATGATTCCGTTCACGTTCAGGTCGTTGAAGGTCTCGAAATCGCCCGCCACGATGATCTTTCCATCATTCTGAAGGGCGACGGCGTAAACGATGCCGTCTGCTCCGTTGCCGGGCGCAAAGGTTGGGTCGAGCGTGCCATTCGGGTTCACCCGAGCGATACCATTTCGCTGCGCGCCGTTGTACGAACTGAAGAAACCGCCTATGACAATCCTTCCCGCAAATGGATTGTTCGTGGGATACAACGCCAGCGCGTTCACCGAACCGTCAGCGCCAGAGCCGGGATTAAAGGACGTGTCGAGGGAGCCATCGGAGTTGATGCGCGCTAGATGATTGCGGGTAATGCTGTTGTAGTGATCGAAGTCGCCACCGATGATCGTCTTGTCATCTGGCTGCACCGCCACGGAAGAGACGGTGTTGTTCGCGCCCGGCGTGTCATTGAAGCGAGGATTCGTGAAAAGAACACCTTCCTGATTCCATTCTCGATCGGCAGCGCCGGACGGTACGTCATTATAAAGTATGGTCGCACTGGCGAATCGGTTGCCGGACGAAACGGAATTGGGACTCCAATCGACAATGAATATGCCGATGTCTTCGTTGAATTCCACGACGCTATCCACGCGAATGGGAACGCGAACCCGCCTGCGGAATGTTGTGTCCGTAGGGAATGGAACACGGACCACAATTCCATTAGGAGATCCTCTAAAAGAAACGGTGGAAACCGAGCCGCTATCAGGTGTAATCGGGCCGTAATCGATCTGATTTACTAAATCCGGGGAACCGTCGGTGTATGGCGTATCGTCGAAATTGGCGAGAAATCCATCGGCGTAATCCGAACCGGGTTGAAGATAATATTGCCCACTAAAAGCTAGATCGACGTCCACCGAGAAATTGCCGCCACCGCCGCCGGGAAGGATAATATCGAATTCGAGAATAAACGTATTCGTGGTGACCGCATTAATCACCACTTGATTAGTGGTGAACGTGAAGTTCGTGCTCACCTGGCCAACTCCATTGGTGACAACGACGAAAGTTGTGACAACTACATCGTTCGTAACCGGCGTGGTAGTGGTGCCAATCACGTTAGTGCCACCGCGCGCAAAGCTCGCATATTCGTCCGCCCGATACGTTCTACGCTCAATGCTGTAGCCTCGAAAGTTATTGATTTGAAGAATTTCCACGCTGGCCTGACCGACACCGATCGTCGGCACTATTTCAGCCGGATCTTCCTCGGGAGCCGGACGCGGATTTGTCAGGACCACATCGAAGAACAGGGGCGTCGAAATGAAATTTGTCGCCGTGCCGAAGAATGACCCCGGACCAATCGGAACGATGAAGTTCGCCATCATCTGGTAATCATCGAACAGCAGCGTGCCTGTTACCGGCTGATAATCGATGCCGGGCTGCGCAAAGTAAAAGTTCGTGCCGAAGATGATGAAATTCGTGAGGAATGTGTTCGTGGTGTAGTAGTCCACCAGCACGCGGCCAGAGGCGGGCGCGGTACGCGTCACCGTGACCATGGCTCCCTTCACGCTACGCGTAAGATCAGAAACAATTCCCCCAAACGGTGCGCGAAACGTCTCATTCTCCGTCACCACCGAGGCAAGGTTCTGATTGGCAAAGAAAAATCCGCCGCCAAAAATTGTATTGAGAGAATTCGTCGTAACGATGTTGAACTGCCCCGCCCGCGTCGGCGCGATCGGCGTCTCATCGTCGATGATCGTCACGACCGCATTGCTGATGGAGCCGATCGCTGCATCGAAGGTGGGATTGGCGAGCACGAGGTTGATCGTCTTGTTGCTGTGCTGGATCGAGTTGTCGAGGATCGGGATGGTGAAGACCTTGACCGTGTCGCCGGGCCCGAAGGTGAGCGTGTTGGACACACTCAAGTAGTCCTGCCCCGCCACCGCAGTTCCATCGACCGTGTAGTAATCGACGGTCGAGACATTCGTGAACCCACCACCGGATACCACCGAGACGGTGATGAATCCGGGCGTGTTTTCCTCCACACCAAAAGCGGAAGACGCAAACGCCACCTCGTTAGAGGCGGCCGACGGCGGGATGTTCGTTCCGTTACCTTGGTTCCAGTTCAAAACGAATGGCCCGAAATCCCCCGAGAAGCCGTCCACCGCGATGTGATACTCCACGCCAGCCACAGCGAAAAACGACACCAAGCTGTCCAAACTGAAGTAATCGTCGTTACTAGCCAACCGAACCAACTGTCCGTAGTTCGGCCCAATATAAGCCGCCAGAACCGAATCGAAAAAGAAAGTACCGCTCCCCACATAGGTGCCGAGAGTATCGAAAGTCACCAAACCATTCGTGGGCGCCACCCAGCGATACCAAACCGAGTGCAAACGATAGCTGCTGTAGTGAAACGGTTCGTTGAACTCAAATGTTGCGCCAACCGTCGTGCCATTCGTCGTTCCAAATGCACCAGTCAACGCGGTCGCATTAAAAAAATTGTCATTGATCGGCACCTGCGCCTTTGCACTCGGCGCGAGCATCGCGACCAGCAACAACAGCGGCATCGCCAGCAAGGCGAAGCGTACGCCACGACGTGCGGCGCAGGGGTTGACACTGCACTTCTCTAAAATACTGCTCATATAAGTTCGCAATCTGGTGTCCGGTTCAGTCGTCCGGCAGCGCTCGTTCGTTCTCACGGTACCAATCGGCGCACGCGGTAAAACCGGTACGGAACCCCTGAAATGGGAGAATCAGTCAAATCCAACGTCAGACCCGTGGCTGTATTCGTGCTGAGGCTGAACCATTGTACCATGTTGGTGCTGCCTTCAAGGGCGTAGGTGCGTCCGGGCTGCGAATTCACCGTGACAGTTGCACTGTTGATCGAAAGGACCGGCGCACTCGCGCGGAGTAACGTTTCGCCCACGTTGATACGCGCGACGCCGCGACGTGTCAGTCCACCCACCGTGACGAAATCACCGCCGATGATAATCTTCTGGTCCGGCTGCACCACCGATGAATAAACGGTGTTGTCCGCGCCGAGAGAGGAATCGAATTCCTCATCCACGGCGCCGCCCGTCTGTAGCAGCGCGTAACGATTCCGCGTGAATCCGTTCACACTCGTAAAGTCACCGCCGATGAACACATGGCCGTTGGCGAGAACATTGACCGTATAAACACTCCCGTTCGGACCCGTGCCCGGATCAAACGTCAGATCAAGGGAACCATCACTGTTCAGTCGCGCAATGCCGCCGCGCGCAAAACCATTCACAAACCGGAACGTGCCGCCGATCAGGATTTTCCCATCCGCCTGCACCGCGATGCTCAGCACATTCCCGTTTGTAATCGTCAAGGGCTGCAATGAGGTGTCGATCAACCCGTTGGCCGCGATGCGCACCAGGCGCGGATAGGGGAAACCGCTCACGTTGGTGAAACCGCCGCCGATCAAAACCATGCCGTCGGGTTGCAACTTCGCTGCAAGCACCGGGGCGTCCGTGCCCGACCCCACATCAAACGTCAGGTCGGTGCTGCCATTCACGCGCAGCCGTGCCACGCCGCGCGTCGGCAACGAGAAGCCGCCGCCCGCGACGATGCGACCATCCGAGAGCAGTTCCAGCGCGTTCACCGCGGCATCGAACTTCAACGACTGGCTCAATGTCGGGTCAGACGCACCGCTATCCAGCAACCGCGCCATACGATTGAACGCATTGCTGTTCACGTTCGTGAATGCGCCGCCGATGACAATGTGCCCGTTCGTATCGGCAGCCACGGCGGACACCAGCGCGTTCGGCCCGGCCACGATGAAGTTCGTGTCGAACACACCGTTCGTGTTCAGGCGCGCCAGGAAGTTTCGGTTCGTCACGTTCGCGAAATTCGTGAATGCGCCGCCGACGAGAATTCGGCCGTTCTGCTGCAATGCCACGGCGCGGACAAATTTGTTCGCGCCTGCGCCGGGATCGAACGTGCTGTCCGGCCCGCCCGGGCCGGCGTCGTTGTCCGCAATCGTGAGTGTCGCAGTGCCCGGCAAGATCACGGCGGCATTAGTCGGGAACACGAGATCCAACAGAACGGTCTCCGGGCCTTCGGTGAGCCCGTCGTCAAAGATCGGCACCAGCACCGTCTTGTTCGATTCGCCGGCGGCGAACTTCACAATATTGCTGGTGTAGAGGTAATCCGCGCCAGCCACTGCTGAGCCATCGCGCGTTCGGAAGATGACGCTGATGCCGCGGGTCAACAAACCCGAGCGCTCGATCGTGATCACCGCGTTTGTGTCGCCTTCGTTGACGATGTAATCCGTGGCGCTGAAATGAACGAACCGCGCACTGTCCTGGATGGTGATGACTGCGTTCGAAGGCGCGCCGATCTGCACGTTGGACGACGGATTGTTCAGCAATACGCGGAACGTTTCAGGCAGTTCCGTGACCGTGTCCGAGACGATCAGGATGTCGAACAACTGCCGCACCACACCGGCCAGGAACGTCAGCGTCCCATTCGTCGGGATGTAATCAGCCGGAGCCGAAGCCGTCTGCGGAGCGGTGAAAAAGCCGACCGATGCAACGACATTGGTGTTGCCGGAGCGGATCACGGTCACACGCACGGAGCCGTCGTCTTCCGCGGCGGAATACGTGGCGCTCTCGAACTGCACGCCGGATTCGTCATCGATGATCAGCAATGTCCCTGGATTGGTCGACAGCAGGGAAGCGCCGCCGGTGGGATTCGACAGGGTCATCAGAACGGTCTCGTCGCCTTCGACAGATTGGTCGTTGATGATGACCACCGAAAAGCTCTTGGCCGTTTCACCATCGGCAAACGACAGCAACCCGGACGCTGCCAGATAATCAACTCCCGCCGCGGCCGTGCCACCGCCCAGACTGTAGCGCACCGAGACGATGCCCGAACTGCCATTCGTCCGCAGCACGGTGATGGTGATAAAACCATCCGCCTCACCGACAACGTTTGTTTGCGCTGAGAACGTGAATTGTCCTGGCAGAAAATCGTTGTCCACGATGGTCAAGGTGGCGTCCGAGAGTCCCAGAAACGCATCAGACCCTCCGCCGCTGAAGACGATGGGCGAAGAGAGCTGCAGCAACACTGTTTCCGGTGCCTCCACGTTTGTGTCCTCGAACACCGGCACCGTGAACTCCCGCAGCGTTTCGCCTGGCGAAAACACCACGAGGCCGCTCGAAGCTGTGTAATCATCCGGCGAAGTGGCGGTTCCGCCCACGGTCGCGAAATTCACCGCCACCGTCGTGTTGGTGGAGCCGACGCGCTCGACCGCAATGATCGCGTGCCCGGCCGCCACGCCTTCATTCACACTGTAGTTTTCCGTGACGAAGCGGATGATGCAGTCGTCGTCACGAATCACCAGCACGGCATCCGAAGTCAGCCCCAGCTCGGCTCCCGCCGAAGGCGAGTCGAGCGCGAGGAACACCACCACATCACCATCGACCGTGTGGTCGTTGACCACCCGCACTGAAAATGTCTGAAGCGTTTCGCCGGGAGGAAACGTCAGCGTGCCGTTGGTCGCCTGATAATCGCCCGGGGCAAAACCGCTGCCGTCAAACGTGGAGAAGTTCACCGTTCCGATTCCCGCCGTGCCGCCATCGCGCGACACTGTGATTACCGCATTCGTTCCATTCTCGTTCACCGTGAACACGCCCGAGATGAAGTTGAATGTGCCCGCGCCATCGTTCACGCCGCCGATCAGCCGCGCGACATATTGGCGCGGCACACCGTTGAATTCAGTGAAGCCGCCGCCGATCACGATCTGCTCGTTCGGCTGCAACAACACCGCCGCAATGAAGCTGTTCGCCCCCGTGCCGAAATTGATCGACGGATCGATCGAACCATCCGGGGCCAGGCGCGTGAGGCGATTGCGGCTCACGCCGTTGAAAACATGGAAGTCGCCGGCCACGAGAATGCGGCCGTTGCCCTGAAGGGCCAGCGCCAGCACCGCCGCGTCCGCGCCGCTGCCGGCATCGAACGATGGATCGAGCCCGCCCGAAGGCAACAACCGCGCCAGATGATTCCGCGCCGCGCCGTTGAAGTTGGTGAACGAGCCGCCTACGACGATGTTCCCGTCCGGCTGCAAAAGAATCGCGCGAACCGCACCGCCCGCCGCGCCACCCGGCGGGTTGAAAGTGACGTCGAGTGAACCATTGGGATGCAATCGCGCGATGCGCGAACGGTTCGTGTTGTTCACCATTGTGAAATCGCCGCCGATGAGAATTTTTCCATCCGGCTGCACGGCCACGGCATAGACGGTTCCATTCAGGCCCGCGCCAGTGCTGAAGGAGAAGTCCACAGAGCCATTCGTGTTCAACACCGCCACGTTCGGACGCGTCACACCGTTGACGGTGGTGAACGAGCCGCCCAACACGACGCGCTGATCCGGGGTCAACGCCAGGGCGAAGACCGGATTGTCCGCGCCTGCACCGGGATTGAACGAGGAATCGATGGTGCCGTCCGCGTTGAGCCGCGCGATGCGCGCCCGGTTCGTCACGTCGTAAGTGGTGAAGCGCCCGCCAACGATGATCTTGTCATCCGGCTGGATAAGAATCGCCTGCACCTGCCCGTTGGCGCCCTGCCCCACCTTGAAGAGCGGATCGGTGGAACCCGTCACGTTGAGGCGGGCGATGCGATTGAAGCCAAAGCTGTTGATGGATGTAAAATCCCCGCCGACGATCAGCTTGCCGCTGCTCTGAAGACCGAGCGCGTTGATGAAGCTGTTCGGATGCGCGTCAAACGTCGTGTCCACGGAACCCGCCGGCGCATTCAACGCCTCATTGTCGATGATGGTGAGCAGCGAATTGGTGAACGTGCCCGGCGTGGCTTTCTGGAAGTTGTTCAGCACGAGCGACACGGTTTCATTTTCCTCCAGCAGCTCGTCGTCGAGGATGGGCAGCGCCACCACCACGGTGCGCACTCCGTCCGGGAACGTGACGGTCATGTTCGTGCCGACATAGTCCTCTCCGTCAGTCGCCGAAATCGCCACCGTCGCGAAATCCACCGAGACATCCTCCGCGTCACCGCCCACGCGCGTCAGCGTGATCAACGCGTTCGTGCCGCGTTCGCTGATGAAATAATTCACGTCACTGAAGCCAAGGCTGCCGTAGGAATCATCGTCCACGATCGTCAACGTGGACTGCCGGAGGAAACCCAGCGTGCCGTTGCTGACGTTGGTAAGCAGAAGGCCGATGCGCTCGTTGCCCTCCACGAACCGATCGGAAATGATCGGCACCGTCACGTACTGAGTCAGCACACCCGGCGGAAACACCACGCGATTGGTGACCGGCGTGAAATCAATATCCGCCCGCGCCACACCCGGCCCGAGCGGCAATTCGTAGGCGATGAAATCGTTCGTCAGGTAACCCAGGCCGCCGCTGGTGCGCCGAATCGGGATGGTCGCGAATCCGGCGGACTCGGACACCGCGAGTTCACTGTTCGTGAAGCTCACACTGCCGCGACCGAAGTCGTTGTCGTAAATCAACACCGTGGCGTTGCTCAGCCCCAGCACCGCGCCGCCCGTTGCGTTCGTGAGACGCACCCCAAACCACTCTTCCGATTCCAGCGAAACGTCCGACGCAATCGGAACGAAGAAACTCTTGTTCGTATCCCCCGAGGCAAACGTGAGCGTGCCGCTCGTCGTCGTGTAATCAATGCCGCCCGTCGCCGTGAGGGCATACGTCGCATACTGCACCGTCACCTGCCCGACGCTGCCGTTGGTGCGCACCACGGTCACGGTGGCATTGCCCGTTTCATCCACGTTGAAGACGGGTTGTTGGAAGCCGAGCACGCCGCGATTGAAATCGTTGTCCAGAATCGTGACCGTTGCGCGCGTCTGCGCACCGAGCGCCGGCTGCGTCGACGGCAACGAACCGTTGACCGGGTTGGTGAGAATCACCGTGAACGTCCGGTTTCCTTCCACGAAACTATTGTCGAAAATCGGGATCTGGATGATCCGCGTCAGCGTGTCGCAATCTCCAAAAATCACCGTTCCCGAAGTGCCTGAGAAATCCGTGCCTGCGTGCCCGGAGCCGTCCACCGTATAGAACGAAGTGGTGATCGGACCCACTTCGCCGTGCAATCGCCGCACGGTGAGGAGGACGGAGCCGCTGAGGGAATTTTCATCCACGGAATATTGGGCCGAAACAAATTCAATATTGCCGGGCATGTTCAACGCGCCCGGATTCGTGCCGCCGATGAAACGCGTGAAATTGAACTGCGGCCGAACCGCATTGGTCAGGAGCCCGAAAATGCCATCCTGTCCGCCACCGATCAGCGAGAACGCACCGCCCGCCATGATGTTGCCGTTGGTCTGGATCGAAATCGAATTCACGAAACCGTTCGGGCCGGATTGCGCCTGGAGGTAGTGATTATCGCCGAAGCTCGTATCAAGCGTGCCATCGGTATAGAGGCGGGCGATGTTCGTGCGAGCTGTGCCGTTATAGAGCGTGAAGTCGCCGCCGATGATCGGCATCTGGTCGGGCTGCAACTTGATGTCGAACACCGCACCAAGAACACCACTGCCGGAACTAAATGTGGTATCGACCGTGCCGTTGGTGAGCAGTCGGACGAGACCCGCGCGATCGAGTCCATCGAATGTCTGAAACGATCCGCCCACCAGGATCGCAAGATTCCCCTGCACTGCCAGCGAATAGACCGTGTTGTCGGCTCCGAAAGCCGGGGCAAAGGCCGTATCGAGATCACCGTCACCCAGCAACCGCGCGATGCGGCTGCGCGGTTGGCCGTTGAAAGAGGTGAATTCGCCACCCACGTAAAAGCGCTGGCCCTCGCCATTCGCATCGACCGACGCCGTGAATTGCCAGACCGTTCCCGGATCACCGCTCCCCTCATTGATGACGATCGAAACCACCGTCGCTCCGCCGCCGCCGAACGGAACGGAAACCGTGATCGGGCCTTGATACAGGGCGAAGTCACAGAGCGGATCGCCCAGGTAATTATTGGTCATGCCCGAATTGTAAATCAGAGTGGCACCGTAATAGATGTGCAGCGTGTCGGGCACACACGCAAAATCGTAAGTGACCGTCACGATTCCCGACGCACCGCCCACCGTGATGTTGGTGCGAAACTCCGCAGGTCCAGCGCCGGAGTTGCCCGCACCGACGTTGATAATCGCCGTACTCCGCTCCATCGCCACTGCCCAAATCGGTGCGTCAGGACCGGTTCCAGGATTGAACGTCGTGTCGAGTGTTCCGTTCGGCAAAAGTCGCGCGATGTTGTTCACCGGCACGTCGTTGTAAGCCGTGAATTCACCGACGATGATCATCTTTCCGTCCGCCTGAAGCGCGATGTCCCGCACGATTCCGCGGACACCGCTGCCAGGAATAAAGCCCGGATCAAGCGAACCATCCTCATTCAACCGCGCGACACCGCGGCGGCTGATATTGTTGAATGAAGTGAACCCGCCACCGATCACGATCTTGCCATCGGACTGCTCCACCAAAACATCAATAAATCCGTCCGCGCCACTTCCCGGATCAAAGCTTGCATCCACTGAACCGTCAACATGCACACGTGCGATGCGATTGCGCACGATCGCGTTCACGCCCGTGAATTCGCCGGCGAGGAGAGTCTTGCCGTTGTTGCCGATGGCGCTGTTCGCCACCACAGACACCGCATACACCTCGTTGTTCGCGCCCGGAGTGATGATTGGATTGTAATACCAGTCCACCGACCCGGCCGACATATCGTCCGAACGGATGACCACCGGAATCTGGCGCGCTCCGCCAAACGACGGCGGATTCCCCGCAGTGCCCCCGCGAATGTTAATCAGCGAGAAGAGGTTGGTCTCATCCAGTTCCACGAGAATATCGTCCGTGATCGTGATCGTGAACGTCTGTTCGCTTCCCTGCGACCCGTTGCCCTGCCCATCGAGCCAAGTCAACGTGCGCTGATTCAGCACAAAATCCAGCCCATGCCGAGACTCCAATTCCCCGGGACATGTGGCAGAATTAATGAAATTCGTAATGTCCACATCGATCCTGCCGCTGCTCCCGCACTCGCGAAAAACATGCACCGTCAGCGTCGTCGTATTCCCCTCGCGCACCAGCGGTTGCATCGGGTCGGCGTAAAAATCGATGCTGTTATTATCCACCGTCGCCCCGGTGATGCGGATGCGGCCCACGCCATTGTCGTTGTCGCGAATCACCACCGACGCCACACCGAAATTCGGAGCCACGGAGCCGCCAATTGGATTCGAAAGAACCACCTGAAAAAAATCCAGGTTCGTCTCCACTGTGCAATCATCCACGATCGGAATGCTGATCGTCGCCGACAACTGACCGTTGGTGAACAAAATGGTGCCCGACGTCGCGAGGTAGTCCGCGTTAAAGATGGCCGTGCCATCCACCGTGGAAAAATCCACCGACGCCGACCCATTCGTATCCCCCACCCGCAGCACCGTGAGCACGGCGTTCGTCACATCCTCATTCACCTGCAGGTTGGTGCTGGCAAAGCGGAAGAAGGTGTCATTGTCAAAAATCGTGACCAACGTGACCGCATTCGAGCCCAGGTTCGCCCCCACCGGACTGAATAGCAGCACACCGAACGTTTCACTCGGCTCCGTCAGCAAATCGTCGATGATCGGGACATTGATCAGCTTGAACGTTTCGCCGTCGGCGAAGTTGAGGACATCATTGGTGCCAATGTAATCCGCGCCCGACAGCGCCGAACCATCGAACGTCGAATACTGCACGGAAGCCGCGCCCGAGCCGGGAGTACGCGTGACGATGACACTGATATTGGTGCCCGCGACACCGCCCGCCTCGTAAGTGCTGGGGGCACCGGGCAGGAACTGGATGGTTTGCGCCCCACCCAATGCGGTGGTGAGCAGGAAAAGAAACAACCCACAAAGGCCGGCGAAACCGCGTTTCATCGCGGCCTTAGCTTGCAATTTTTGCATACAAAAAGCGGTTCAACACACACGACACCCGCAGGCGGACACACACGCGCCATGGCTGTTTAGGAAGTCGAGTTATTCTCACACTTAACAATTCACTTCAAGTTGTTTACGGCTTCTTCAGGCGGAAGAACTGCCGCTGTCCCGTAACCGGCACGGTCTGGGTGTAAACGCCATTCACCAACTGCGGCGTTCCCGGCAACGGCGACCACGGCCCATTCGCCTCCGGTCCGCTCACCACGAAGTAACCCACGGCACTCGCCGGCCACGAAAAAACGATGTCGTTCCCCGATCGCGTCGCGAACAGCGTGACGCTCGACCCGGCAATGAAGTTCATCCGCCAACCGCCTGCCAACACGCCGGCGTCCGAACCCTGATCGTCCATGATGAACAACTTCCAGTCACCGTTCGGATCGGTGCCGTTGAAAATCGAAAGGCTCGTGCCGTAAGGTCCGGCGGGTGCGGGCGGGAAGAAAGTATCACCAGCGCCAATATTCGTCGGTTTGTAGGAGCCGGAAACGATCTGCGCGTTGGGCGGCAGCCCGCTGGCTGCGGATTCCGTGAACAACAACGTCACGCCGTCCAGATCGAAGCCCCCGCCCGCATCCGACATCAACATCACGTTCTGTCCTGACGGGCCGACAACCAGAATATCCAGATCCGCCGGATACGTGTGGCGCAAGTCACTGAGTGTGACCGTCAGATCAGTCAACGCATTCGGCGCGTTGGTGATGCGAATGATGGAGGGATACGTGGCCGCAGTTCCGGCATCGAGCAGCGTCACAGGCGACGGATTCGCGTACGTTCCCGCTGAGACAGCCGCAGCGATGTTCGTCGCCACGTTGTTGTCCAGGTTGAAATCAATCTGGTCTGTGGACACCACGGCACCATTTGTCAGGCTGCCTTCCTGCGTCGGGATGACGTTGATCAGTATCGTGGCAAATCCTCCGGCGAAGAGCGTGCCGATGTCCGCCGTCAACACTCCATTGCTCAGCACGATCGTGCCGCGGCTGGTTGTATAGCTGAGCAGGTTGGCGTTCACCGACGGCGGCGTATCGAGCAGCACCACATTGGTGGCAACGTCAGGCCCGGCATTCGTGACCACAATTGTGTAACTGAAGATGGAGCCGACGCCGGCAAACGGACTGGGCGTCGCGATCGACAAGCGCAGGTCGGCCCCCGCCAGCGCGGTGCCACCAATGCCGCCAAAGCCGAAGATGAATGTGTTCGGCGAGCCGTTGGTTTTGCCCTCAAAGGTTTCCGGTTCGCCAAACGAACTCTTGCCAAACGAATACGCCTCGGCGCCAACACGCGCCACCGCCGACAACGCATCGCGCTCGGTGCCAGCCGCGCCGTAATAGGTCACGAACGATGTGCTCTGGCCGGGATTCAACAACCCGAAGTTGAAATCAAACAACGCGCCGTGGTCCGCTGGACCGCTGTCCACGAACGTGTTCGTCGCCAGAATGAAGAAGCCCGGTATCAACGGGTCAGCGCTCGCGAAACCGTTGTCGCTGGTGAAGACAAGGTTCGTCGAGTCGCCCTTGATCACAGTGGAATATTCGCGGAACGGCGTCGGCTCGATGTCCCAATCCATCACGCGGCGATACAGAACTTCGGTGACGTTGGTCGAAATGTTTTCGATCGTGACATCCACCTGATAGAGATTCCGCGTCACTGGCGAGGGATGATAGAAATGCGTCACGCGGAACGTCGGCCGCGGCGTGGTATTCGTGCCGCCGAAGCGAGTGCCGCCGATCACGCGCACCACCGACCTCGCATTCACTCCATCCGAGGTGAAGCTTTCGACCACGAGTCCGAAAGGTCCGCCGTCCGATGACTCGTTCGCGCCTCCGGAAACGCGGGAGATCGCGTCCGCCGCGCCCCAGCCTTCGCACAAGCAACCCGGCGCCGTCGATTCAGCGCCCGTGGGCAGATAGCGCAATCCGACCGCCGTGGTGCCGCTCAACGAAGGCTTGCCGCCCGGCACATTCAGGTGTCCCGCGCGATGCACGCCGAGTTGAACAATTCCGTTGTCGATGATGCCGCTGACCGAGCTGCCTCCGGCATCCACGCTCACGGTCGTGGTTTCAATGCTCGTATTGTTCGCTGGTGATGGCTCGGGTTCGACTGCCACCGCCGTCGCGAGATTGGTGAAAGTGCCGCCCACCGTGGTGCGGAACACGATCAACGCCTGCGCGAATGCACCATTCGTAATCGTGCCGAACTCGAACACAAGCGTGCCGCCCGTGGCGTAATTCGTTCCCTGCGAACCCGAGAACGAAACCAGCGTGAACTGCGGCGGGAGCGAGTCGAACAACGTGACGTTGTGCGCCACGCTCGGGCCGTCGTTGAACACCGTGATTGTGTAAGTCACGTTCACGTTGACGCCCGCCGGATCACGCGACTCGCTCGTCGTCACCGACAGGTCCGACGCCGCCGTCACCACCGTCGTCTGCACTGCCGTGTTCTCGGGCGTCAGGTCAGGCTCGTTGGCGGAAGCCGTGATGATGTTCGTCATCACACTTTCAAAACGGCCCTGCACGATCACATTGCCGTTCACTGAAGAATTCGCCGGCATCGTGCCGACGGTGAACACCAGTCGATCGCCCAGATTGATGAATGAGCCGCCGCTGATGCTGGCCGAAACGAACGTTCCATTCAGTGGCAGGTAATTCGTCACGAGCACGCCCGTCGCCACCAGTGGACCGCGATTCGTCACCACGAAATGATACGTCACCGGCTGGCCGGCGAACGCCGGGTCGGGCGCATCCGTCAACGTCACGCTGAGATCGGCAGTTGTTCCCGGCGCGATCGTCGTCACGACGCTCACGGTGTTGTTCGCAATGATGGAATCCGGTTCCTGCGAAGAGACTGTGGCCGCATTCGTCAGCGTGCCGCCCACGCCCGCGACCGTTTTGAAATCAACCGTGGCAACACTGTTCGAGGTCAGGAAATCCAGCGCGCACAGCACGTAACCGTTGCTCACGACGCAACTGCCTTGCGAAGGAAACGCGCCCACGATGGTGACTCCCGCAGGAAGCGCGTTGCTGAACAGAACGTTGGCCGCCGCATTGGGTCCGGCATTGCTGACGATGAAGGAATAGAGCAATACGTCGCCCGCCGCCGCACCGGAGGCAGGTGACACGCTGCCGGTCACCGAGAGGTCGGCGACTTTCGCCGGATCGACCGTCGAGAAGATCAAACGCCAGCCGTTGCTGATCACGCCGGCGTCATTGCCACGGTCATCCAGCACATACAACGACCATGTGCCGTTCACACTCTTGCCGCCGAAGATCGAGAGCAGATTTCCATACGGCCCGACTGGTGCAGGGCTGAAGAAATTGTCCGCCGGACCAAAATCCGTCGGGCGATTCGTGCTCGTGGTCAGGACCGCGTTGCTCGAAATGCCGGGCGCCGTGTCGTCGAACGTCAACGTGAGGTTCGTCACCGGGAAGCTGCCGCCCACATCCGACATCAACAGCACTTTTTCACCGGCGGGGCCGACGAGCAACGCATCGATGTCTGCGGGGAACGAGTGGCGCAAGCCCACCAACTGCACTTCCACATGGCTCAACAGGCCGGTGAGATTGTTCACCACGATCGTCGAGGGATACGGTGAGGCCGGCTGCGCGTCGAAGATGTTAATCATCGCCGTGTTCGAACGAATGATGGTGCCGACCGTGAAGTCGTTGTCCACGATGCTGAGCGGCGCAACGCCCGGCGTGCCGATCGCGCAGTCCACGGGATTGATCAGGCTCAATGAGAGCGTTTCGTTGGGCTCACCAGTCGGGTCGTCGATGATCGGGACGAACACTTCCGCGTTCGTCTGGCCCGGCGCAAAAGCGACGTTCGTGCTCACGGAAATGTAATCACTCCCGGCCAGCGCGGTGAGGTCCGCCGTGACGAGCGTGGCGGAAATCGTGCCGCTCAACCCGCCCACACGCTGCAACGTGATGACCGCGTTGGTGACGCCTTCGCTCACGACGTAATTGGTGCGCGCAAACTGAATGCCTTTCTCGTCGTCTTGAATGGTCACGAGCGCATTGGTGTTGCCGCTCAAGTCAACCAACGCCGGGGCGCCGCTCAGGAACAAACCGAAATTTTCGTCTCCCTCAACGGCCGTGTCGTTGAGGATCGTGATGTTGACGATCGCGGAGGTTTCGCCGGCCGCGAACGAGATCGTGTTGGTCACGCCAACGTAATCCAACGCGTTCGTGGCGGTAATGTCGTAAGTGCTGAGGCTCAGCGAGAATGCCGTGTTCGTGTTGCCACTGCGCAACACCGTGACCGCCAGGGAACCGGCGTTCTCCGGCACCAGGAAATTCACGGACGCAAACTCGACGGCTGTTGTCACCGCTTTCTCATCGCCATGGATGCGCGCCACGTAATTCCTCGCGATGCCGTTCACTTCCGTGAAATCGCCGCCGATGATCACCGCGCTGTCCGGCTGCACCAGCGCCGTGCGCACGGAGGCATTGGCGCCGTTGCCCGTCACGAAACCGAAGTCGATGCCGCCGGTCTTTTTCAATCGCGCAAACCGATTCGCCAGCGCGCCGTTGTAAGTGGTGAAGTCGCCGGCAATCACGATCTTGCTGTTCGGTCCCACGGCAATGGCTTGGATCGCTCCACTCGCGCCGCTGCCGATGCCGAAATTGGCATCGACCGCACCCGATGAAGTCAGGCGCACGAGGGCATTTCTTCCGTTGCCATCGAAGTTCGAGAATTGTCCGCCGGCAAGAATGAGTCCGTCCGGCTGCACCGCGATTGCATTCACCGGGCCGTTGAAGCCTGTGCCCGTGGCGAAGCTGAGGTCGAGGCCGCCGCTGGTGTTCAAACGAGCGAGCGATGCGCGGTTGGTTCCATTGACGGTGGCAAAAGCGCCGCCAGCCAGGATTCTGCCGTCGGACTGAATAGCCAGCGCATTCACATTGCCGCTGAAGCTGGGATTGAAACCGGCGTCGAGCGAGCCGTTGACGTTAAGGCGCGCGATGTGGCTGCGCGGCGTGCCGCCGACAGACGTAAAGTCGCCCGCGATAATCACCTGCCCGTTGGTCTGCAATGCGATGGCGCGCACGATGTCATTCACACTGTTGCTGAAGACGAGATCGAGTTTGCCGTCCGCAGCGAGGCGCGCGATGCGGGTGCGGTTCGTGTTGTTAACCTGTGTGAAATCGCCGCCGAGATAGACCTTGCCGTCCGGCGCGGAGGCGAGTGAGTACACGGTGTTATTCGCACCTGCTCCCGGATTGAAGCCCGAATCGAAAATGCCGTTGGCTTGCAGCCGCGCCACGCGAATGAAGGTGAATCCGTCCACCTGCGTGAATTCACCCGCGATGACGATCTTGTTGTCATACTGGAGGGCCGCGGCGCGCACGGGAGCGTTCGGACCGGAGACGAATTCATAGTCCACATTGCCCGCAGTCTCGTTGTCGATAATGGTCACCGTGGTCGTAATGTTCGCCCCCAGCAGCACAGAATTCGGGGCGGCTACGGCGGAAGTTTCCGGATTGCTCAGCGTGACGATGAAGTCTTCGTTCCCCTCTCCGTCCGCATCGTCCACGATGGGTAGGGTGACCAGCTTTTCGGATTCTCCGGCCACAAACGTGAGTTGGCCCGTGCCGTTGGTATCGAGTTCGAAATGGTCGCCAGTGAACTGGACGGTGAAGGCGCCACCCAGATAATCCAGACCGTCAATCGCAGTGCCATCGGCGGTGGTGTAGGTGGCCGACACCGGATTCACCGTGCCGCCCGTGCGGCGAACGATGATGGTGACGCTGTTGGAATACTCGCGCACAAAGTTGTTGGTGGACTCGAACTCGATCCGGCACTCGTCATCCACGATCACAAGCGATGCATTGCTGATGGCACCGAGGGACGCGCCGCCAAGCGGGCTGGTCAGGCGCAGCGAAACCGTCTCGTCGCCTTCGAAGAGATTGTCGTCGAAGATGTCGATGGACACGAAAGCGTTCGTTTGGCCTGGCGCAAAATTAAGGACCAGATTCGTCGCCACAAAGTCGTTGGAACCTGCGCTTCCGTTCGTGGCGGTGAAGGTTACGGATTGCGCATTGGTAATTACACCGGAGCGGACGATCTCGACCTGGCCCGTGAGGCTGTTCTCATTGCCGCGGAAGGTGAGCTGACGAAACGCGAGGTCGGTGTCGTCGTTTACGATAGTCAATGTTGCGGTCTTTTGCCCGCCCAAGGGAATGCCGCCGCTCGGATTGAACAGTGCCATGGCGACGGTTTCGTCGGGCTCGACCACCGCGTCGTCAATCAAGGGAACATCGAACGTCTTCAACGTTTCGCCAGGCGCGAAGGTGATCGTTCCGTTGGTGAGCACGTAATCAGAGCCGGCAATGGCCGTTCTGTTGCTGACCACGAAGCTGACGCTGACGGTCAGATTGGTGTTGCCGCTGCGCACGACTGGGATGGAGGCGACACCTGCGTTTTCCGGCACGTCATAGTTCTCCAGCAGGAACTGGATGGCACCGTCGTCAGAAACCAGCACCACGGTGGCGCTGCTGGGTGAGCCCACCGCATAACCGGGGCGCGGCAGCAGGGAGACGGTCATGAACTCAGCCATCTCCTCCGTAGGATCATCGCGCGGAATGAGCGTGAGCACGGCGCTGTTGGTTCCCGCCGGGATGGTGATGCTGCCGTTGGTTGAAAGCGTGAAGTCATTGCCGCTGGCGGCGGTGCCATTGACCGCGAAAGCAATGGTGAGCGGTGCGTTGGTCGTGCCGCTGCGCGTCACGGTGAAACGCACCGGCTGCGCTCCCAGCTCGTAAGCAATATCGGACGATGGCGTGATCGTGACGGTCGATGTGCCAACGTCGAGAATGGTCAAGGTGTGGCTCAGGGACGGTCCCAGGAAAGCGTTTGTCGGGACACGCGTGATGACGGTGCTCATGATTGGAACCCCGTTGTTCGTAGCAAAGGAAATGTTAGTCACGTAACCGCCCGGGTTCATCAACGTCAGCGTAAGGGTGCGGTTCGCGGTGGAGACACCGTCGTTCAGAATCGGCACTTGAATGACCTCAATGCTGCCTTCGGCATTCGAGATGATCGGAGCCGGATCGGGATCCTTGACATGGATGAAATGAAGCACGCCGGTGGCGCCGCGTTCGAAGGAGCCCGGCACATAATTCACGCCAGGGATGGCTGTGCCGCCCAGGATGCGGTAATCGACTTCGACCGGACGATTCGTGGCGGGATTGGCCGTCACACGGACGTAAATCAACGCGGTGCCGGCATCCTCGCGGATGGTGGACGTGCCCAGGAGGAATCCAACTGCAGGGAGCGCGGTATCACCTTCATCATCGTTCACGCGGATCGAGCGCGAGGTGGTGGAGCCAAGCAGGTAGTTGGTTCTGGCAAGGAGTTGAATGACGATGTTTTCCGCACCCAGCACCCGGCCCCGTTCGCGCGCGTTGTCGTTGATGCCGCTCAACGTGATATTGGCGCTGGCTGCGCCCACTGGAATGATCACATTCGTTCCGATGGCCGTGTAATCGATGCCTTCCCACGCCGTTCCACCCACTTCAAAGACCACATTGAGGCTGTTCGTCGTGGGACCAGTGCGCGTGACGGTAAATGAAGTACTGCCACCGCTCTCTCCTATGTCGGCGCCGCCGCTGATGGTGACGGTCGGCAATGTGCCGTCGATAAGGGTGACAATCGCGGCGTTGTCGCTGTAGATATTGTAAGTGGTTGAGTCAGAAATCTGCACAATCACCGTGCGGGGAAGCGGCGTCGATGCCGAAGCAATGGCGCTGATGGACACGTCGATGCTGATCTGCCCGGCCGGGATGGTGACCGAACCGGCGAGCGTTGTGTAATCGACTCCCGGAAGCGCCGTGCCGGTGACAAGGTAGTTGACGGTGAGATCGTCGCTCAAGGTACCGGCGCGCGAGAAGGTGACTCGCCCATTGCCGCCTCCGCGAACGGCGCTCGAATCCGCAGCGAAGATGTTCACGAGCGGCAAATCGTCATCGACCACTAGGAAGTTCGCCGAGCCGCCCGAGATGGTATAGCGATCCTGCGGGTCAGGGAGAATCGTCACAGTGGCTTGCTCGTTGCCTTCCACGAAAAGATCATTCACGGCCGTGGCGTATACGATGATGAAATATTCTCCCGCAGGAATCGTGACTGAACCGGACAGCCCGGTGTAGTCGAGATTGTTACTCGCAATGCCGCTCAGGCCATAGGCAATCGTCAGGTCGTTCGTGATGGGCGCTCCCGAGCGGAAAAAGAAAATCGCCGCCGTATCGCTGCTGGACTCCATGACGTCGGAATCCAAAACTGCGACACCCACCAGAGGAACGGCGGGCGGGTCGTCGTCAATGATTTGAATGCTGCTTTCAGCCAAACCGAGGACGTAAGTCGGATCGGTCTGGAACCAGGTCAGCGCCTGACTTGGACCCGACGGACGGAGTTCCCAGCCAGGAATTGCCAGGTTGTTCGTGCGCGTGACGAAAAGAGTGTTGGTCGAGATCACGCTGCCATTTGTGGTCAGCACATTCGTCAACACCGTGAACACGCGCAGATCGTTCGTCGCCAGCAGCAGCCGGATCCCCACGCTGTCGTTTCCAGTTCCGACCCCATTGTCCGTGGGCGTGTAGCGGAAATCGACTGACGAGAATCCAGCCGGGATGATGAAGCGTCGTTGATCGAAGATAATTGTCGCGAAATCTGAAAAGAAATTTCCCTCATTGAGCTGTCCGATGGGTTCGAAGCGCACCACGAGATCTTCGCTGAGGTCACCATCGCGCGTGACGACGAAATGGCCTTCTTCATCCGACGAGACACCATCCTCGCCGGGTTCGTGTGCATCGATGGTCTGTGCAATCCTGACGCGCGTGATCGGCGTGGCGAGAAAATCGAAATCCGTCGTGTTGCCGTCCGTCACGACCAGAGGATCGGTGAAATTCTGCGGCACGGTGCGGTAGCCGTAAAGGAACCCACGCTCCGTATAGGAGCCGGGAGGAACGTTGCCAATGACGTAGTAACCGTCGCTGTCCGTGAAGCCATAGCGATAGGTGCCGAGATCGATGGGGTTGTCTCCATCGTCGGGTCGGGCTCGGCTGTTGTGGACGCGCACACCCTGCACACCGTTTCCGAACGAATCCAGAATGCGCCCGCTGACCGTGTAGGTGGTCGGGGTTCCAACCGTCACGACCACGTGGCGGCTCGCCGTGCCGCCTTTCATGTCCGAAACCTCGCAGCGCGCCACATACACACCACTGTTCGGGTAAGTCCTGCTCTGAGTCGGCCCATTGGTGCCGAACGAGTGATCACCAAATTCCCAGTAATACGCAAGCTGGTCGCCGTCGCTGTCCTGCGCGATGGAACTGAACGTCACCGTGCCGCCGTTCGTGATGGTCAGAACGTCAGCCGAAATCGAAAGCGTCGGAACATGGTTGTCCAAGAAATTGCCGATCTGCAGGACCACATCGATCCATTTGTTGGTTGGGTCCGGGCTGTCACTGATCGCGATCGGGGTGATGTGCAAATTGGCCTGCGAATCATGAAACGTGCGGCCCACCACCAGCGCGGCATCCTGCCGGCCATAGGCGGAGTCCGGAGTGGTATCGATCAACACCGTGCTCGTGTTCAACATGATCTCGAGTCCAGAGGCGAACCACGGATTATTCGCGACTCCCTGCCGGTAGCTGAGCCAATACTCGGTGTTTTGCCTCTTCAGCGTTACGAGAGCGTAGGTGCGGTCGTTCTGGATCCGTGGCACATCAAACGCATAGATGCGATTCGTAGTACTTTTGAGAGCCGTGGCGATCGCCCCGCGCGGCAACCAATTCAGGGAGTACTTGAACATGGTATTAAATTGTCCACCCCCTCCCATGGTGTCGTAGGGATGACCGTATTCGTAGACCGCCTCGGCGGTTGGGTCGCCGAGGAATTTGGGCGCGCCGCCACGACCCACCGGTGCGTTAATATCGTTGTGACCAATCAGAATACTGTCAGGATCGGTAGGGAAAGGCGTGTTATTTGTCGGGCCGGGATTGCGGCCTTCCGGCTGGTAGAAATTTGCATGCGGCAGACCGAAGTTGTGGCCGAGTTCGTGCGTCAAGGCGCCGGGAGAATTATTGAGGATGCCGCTCGATATGCCGCCAAAGAGAAATTGCGGCATCGATGTGGTCAGAACGTAATACATGTAGTAGTCGCTGGAGAAGTAACCCAGCGCAGCGGCACCAGCGAGTGCGTCTCCAATCAGGTTGCCGTCGTCCCCGTAATACACTTTGCTCTGCGGCAGGCGAATCACAGGCGTCACGGTCGTCTCCCACCAAACGCTGTTATACGATCCGGTGTTGAAGAATCGATTATTCGCTGCCGCAGTCGCGTACGCGGCGTCTTCTGACTGCGGGATCTGGGGCTGGTCCGCATACGTAACCCGGATGTAGAGCAACTTCTTGATGCCTTGCGTGCGGCTGTTGGCCGCAGGCGGCAATTGGTCCGGGGGATTTCCCGCGACGGCGCCGCCGCCGGCCCCGCCCGCTTCCCAGATCAATCCATTGGCCGCAGTGAGCTGTGCGTTGAATTCATTCGCCTCCTTGGTTCCGCAATAGGTGTAGTATTGCTCGCCAAATTGCAGCACCGAGGCGCTCTCTGCAGCCACCGGCCGGCTGCATGCCTGGCATGTCGCATTCAGCTTCCCTGCCGCGGCGAGGTCGGCCATCTCCACTTTGTCCGTAACTCCACGCGCCGCATCTTCAGGAATCGCGGCAACATTTCCCGCCGTGATACCACTGAGAAACATGCTGTCGTGAGGTGGTTGGTGCAGACGCTTGCCCCAAGTGTAGGCGCGATACGTCTTTTTCTTTTTGTCCTGCCGCACCTCAATTTCGAGTCCATCCACGCGGCAATCGGCTGGATGCTGCTCGGCGGCCAGATAATTGATGTGCGGGTGCATACTGCCCCGCGTGCTCAACGGTTGCTCGATCTGCGAGAGAATGCTTTCGGGGAGTTGCTTGCGAACACTGTACGGAAGCGCCTGGGCAATCGCCTGCTCGGGATTCTCACGAATCAACTTGATCATCTCCTCGCGGCGCGCGTTCGCGAGCGGTTCGGCTTTTGCCAGCAACGCGGGGCGGAGTGCCACGTCAGCCTTGATGAACTGTTGCGCCCAATCATCAAAGGCGGAAATCGCTGATGCGGTCGCCACTTTTTGTGCGGGCTGCGAACTGGCCGTGGGAATGGCGGCCGGTTTCGTCGCGCTGGAAACGCCCGGCGTTACAGCCGGCACGGATGCGGGCGCAGCGTCAGGCGCCGCGGCGACCGGTGCTTGCGGTCGGGGCGGCGAACTGGTCTGCCAGAAAACCAGCGTCGACAGGAGTAACGCTGCGGCTCCTGCCGCAAACCAACGAGACGTCTTCATGCTATAGCGCGCTTAACAATTTCTGTGACGACACTTCGCGGTCGTTCGCAGTTATGGACCGGCCAACACTCGGACATCGACAGGCGCGTTTGAAGGAAGGCGGAGTTGCCTACGGATTCACGGCGTCCACACGGACGCGGTAAACACGCAGTGGCGCTCCCGCTGTATCCTTCACTGTCAACCGTGTGTTCCCAGATCCATTGATCAAATTCGTGAGTGTGTGCCATGAACCCGCGCCGAGCGTTTCGGCATACTCGACCGTGCTCGTGGCACCGGCCGGTGCATTCCAGGTCAACGTGACTTCTCCATCGACGCTCGACAGCGAGATGGCGAGGCCCAGCTCAACTGACAAGGCGGCCGCGCGCACCGGCGCCGGCAGGATTATGGGCCCGGAACATTGCGCGCCGAACCAAAGCGCGGAATTACTTGCCTCACCCGGCGGAATGATTGGTGCGCAGTCGATTCCGTTTGGAACGCCGTCGTTGTCCGAATCGATGTCGAGGCTGCGTACGAGGCCCGCGTTGAACGTATAGGTCACGCCGTTCGTGTACGTGAGGTTGGTTGAACTTTGCGGCCCGGCGAAGTCCCGCACCCATCGGAAGCGGCCCCCTGAAATGTTCACCAGTCGCTCCGGCTCGACATTGGAATCTGCAAAATAAACCGTGAAATCCGGATCGATGGTGATTGAGCCATTGAAATTTGTGGCGTCATTGCGCAGCTCAAGGAAATCGACGTAAAGCGCATTGCTGGTCACCCCGCTCGAGAAACGGAACAGGTTCCTGCCGAAGCCATCGAGGACGAGCCGGCCCAGCGCAATGTTTCCGCTGAAGCCAGCCGGCGAGGTTCCACGGTCCACTCCGGGCCACGCAATACGGGATGATATCAGCGCCCCGGCTGTGGAGTAGATTCTCGTTCCCATCAAATCGCCAGCGATCGCAGGGAGCCTCGGCAACCGCACGCCGGAAGTGACGAACCAGTCATTCGTCGTGGTGGTGCCCAAGTCGCCGAATGAATTGGTGGCGTCGATGACCAGCGCCCCCCGAATGTATTGGCCGAGCGCGTTGCTCACAGTCCCGGCGCTAATGAACGTGCTGGCGAAACTCAGGTTGTTGCCGTGGAACTCGATGTCCGATGTTGCACGAATCTCTGCATTCGAAATGTTGAGCGTCGATCCGGTCGCGAGAATCACACCGCCATTGGCGGTCAGAAGCGACGGGAAGAACGTTCGTCCCACGTTCTGGAGGTTGGTGGAGCGAATCAGCAGCGATGATCCGAGGATCGATCCGTCGTTCACAAAATTGGCCAAAGCCGCCGGCACTATTGGAACGGGCGGGGTCTTCCTTTTCTTCTTTTTCTTCGGCGGCACATTGGTCGAGACGTGTCCGGCTTCGAAAACACCGAAGTAAGCCGCGCCCGAAATGTTCACCCCACCGTGATTCGTAAAGTTCAGAAGGTCGGCGGCGTTGGTGAACGCGAAGTTCGCCCCTACCGGCAGATTCAAACTGGCGTTGCTTTGGATAGTGAGCGCTGGCGCCTTGAGGTTGATCCCGGAATTCACGGACAAATTGTCATGAATGATCAGGCTGGGCGCCTTCACCTGGAACCGATGAAGCGTCACCGGTTGCTGGGATTCCAGGCAGTTGTCGATGATGAGCACATGGAAGCGCTGGCTCTCCAAGCCGCCTGTGGTCGTGTTGGTGATGTCGGCGGTCCACGCGCCGCTCCATGCCGACACGGTGCCGAAAAGGCGATTCACAAAAGACGGTGCAATGTTCGAGAGCACCATGGAGCTGTTGGTCGTGGCCACGTCGAAGTCGATGAACGGCGCGTCGAGCTGCGCCAGCGTGTTACTGACGAGGTTGTCGGTGTGAATGCCAATGAAATCCTCCGACTTGATGCGCGTCGAGGCGAGGTTCAGCGAGCGCGCCAGAATGTTCACATTGCCGGTGAAATTCGTGGGGTCCGACAAGCCCGGGTTCACGCCCAACTGCTGGAAGATGGAGCCCGAAAGGAAAAACTGCTGCGCAAAGCTCGCCGCGTTGGTCTGGCCGACATGCACGGAATGCGCTGCGTAAATGTCGTTCGCGAAGTTCGTGGTGAAGAGCGCATTGTAGAAGACGCTCGGATCGAACACTGAATTGGCCGGCTGCGCGCCGGTGAAGAAGACGTTCGTGCCGAAAATGATGGGCGGCGAATCGAAATTACAATAACGCCCGCGGAACCAGGTGTAGGTGGACGGGCGCCGTGTGTTGGGAATCCGAGCTCCGGTCGTGGTCGTAATCGGCCTGGCAAAGAGAACGTTCGTCTGGCTGGCCGTCGCGTCGATAAAGGTGAGGTAGTTCGTGATGTACTGCTGGTTCACGATGTCGAAGTCCACGTTGCGGAACTCTACCACCGGTGCAAACGCCGAACCGGCCGGACCGAAGGAGGATATGAATCGAACGTCCACGTTCAGGTTGGAGGGCGAGATCAAGCTGTTCGTGGCCACGAACACGATGTTGATCATGGTGTTCGTCGGGTTGTTGACGTTGGTGTGAACGTATGCAGTGTAGCCATTGCCGCAGCCACCTCCGAAGAGGCCGAACCCGTTCGCGCCGATGGTGATCGAATTCGTGAAAAGAAACGAACCGGAGCGTGTAATCACCTGATGCAAAGGCGACGTGGGAAAAGGCAGCGAAAAGTTCGGCGAACTGAAACCCGTCGCAAGGTTCGCCAGCGAGAGCGGTGTCGCGTTCGTATCCACGGCATCCCCTCGTCCCGCGCCCCAATACAGGTCGGTGATCGCGGTATCCGCCGTGAAGTTCGTGCTCACACTGAAGAAGGAGATACACGGCGTGAGGTTGCCGGTGGCTGGGCCCACGCGAATGCCGCCGCGATTCAGGTCCGCATAACCGTTCGAGGCGACCAGGCTGATAAAGGCGACTTCCCCGCCATCCAGTCTTCCAGGGTTGACGATGTTGTTGGCGTTCACCAACAGCGACTCCGTGACGGAAATGTTTCCGTCGTTAAGAAACATTTGCGAGGGACGCTGAAGCGCTTTTGAATTCTTGACCGTCCTGCGGCTCCTCGGCTTCTTCAGGCTGGAGCCGTCTGACTCATTGTCGAACCTGTAACCGGGCGTGCCGCTCATCACACCGTTGTTGGTCCAGAATGCGACGTTCTGTCCCGTAAAGGGAAGGAAGCTGAACACTTCAAACGTGCTGCGATTCAAGAACGCAGTTGCATCGATATTCGGCGGCGTCTGGCCAAGCGTGAGCGGCGAGTTGTTGATGTAAATCGGGGACGTTCCTGCAAAGGCGGGGTTCGTGCCGATGAGGGCTGCCAGGATCGATGCCAAAAACTTTTTCATACTCACGCGCACTACTGGCTGCTTTGTCCTCTCCCCAAGACTTCCCGCCGCAATTGCTGCAAGGAGATGTTTTTGTATCGCGGATAAATGATCGGCGCGTTCGTGGAACCGTCGAACGAACCCCACACGCCGCTGCCAGATGCAGAATTCTCTCCGGGAAACTCATCGAGAAACGCTGACTGGGTGCTGTTTACAAAATAGGGGAGCTGGTCCGAAAAGCTGATGCGAATCGGCGGTGCTATCACACCCGGGCCGTGGCTCAAGGCGGTTTCGTCCACACCGTTGATCAAATCATTGTCGGTCCAGTTCGCCGTGTCGCTGCGGAGCAGGAGAGCGGGGAGTAAATTGGCAACAAGTCCAATATCCTCCGCCACAAAGACAAAATCCGGCTGCGTGATGCCACGGGCCACTGCTTGCACCACCATCGTAAAGTTCGAGCCAACCGCCACGTCCGTGTAGGCGTTGGTGATCGGCGTGAACGTCTGGCTAAAGATCGAATCGAAGAACACTCGTTGGAACCGCAGCTTGTTGCGCCCGCCCCGAAGCCCCTGGCTGAGGATCGAGTTCGTGCCGCCAATGACCACGTTCGTCACGCCCACCTGGTTCGTGATGCCGGTAAACGGCACCCACGCGCCCGACGCACCGAGGCCGGAGCCCAACCCGACCGTCGGCAGGAGCGTTTCAACGGCCAGATTCTTCGGATCATAAAGAAACTTGATGCCGCCTACATCATCGCGAGTCAATCCCGTGCGGAACAACCCCGGCGCAATGCTTCCGGCCGGACCGGAATCAGCCACGCCGGTGAGAAACTTGAAGTGCGTGAGGCCCGTTGCCACCGGCACCGTCTCGTCATCGTTTCCGAAGCGGACTACTTCCAACGCATCCGCATGGTCGAAAGGAGGAGCAGCGAATTCCTGAATTTCGTAAGTGTAAAGCGTCCCGTTGACGTAACGCGACGGCGACAGCGTAACGGGATCGAAATTGCGCATGATGGTCACGTAGTTCGTGAACGACACGTTGTTCACGGTCGTCACAACCCGCGAGCGCAACGTGAACGTGTAGCGAATCGGGTCGGCGAACCCGAGTTCCTCCATGATCATCCCCATCGCAGTACTCTTGATATCGATGATCCCCAGCGCGCTCGCCTCGAAATTTTCACGCAGCGTCGAGGTCGAATATTCATCGAGGCTCGAACTGATCTGCGTCGATTTGGGCAGGTCGTTGAAATACTGGAACGCATCATCGATAGCCTTCGTCCCTTCCGAGCCGAAGTAATCAATGTACGATTTGTCGCAAGCGTAGGTAACCACGGGTACGTTCCAGCGAAAGCCTTCGCGCAGGTTCATCGGGCCGCCCAGGTCGCCGCCAAATCCATACGCCAGCCCGTTCACCTGCCATGAGGTGAGCGGACCCAGCAACGAGAACGCCTTCACTCCTGGAGTAGCAACCAACGCGATCACCGCCGCGCAAAGCTTGATCCATTTCGACATGTTCATGTGCATCGGGCGCGTCTTCATTGAGCCGTGTAGCGTTGGCCAAACAAATCGAAGGCCGCTTCCGTTTGATAACTCGACCAGATCACCATGGCGCGATTGTTCGCGTCCGCAGCGACGGCCGGATGGAATTGCCGCAAATACGTCGTCGTGTTCACGCGGAACTCGGTGCTCGTGATGTCGCCATCATTGAGCCAGCGACCGAAGACACCTTCACGTGAACCGTCCTGCGCGAGGCCCGTCCACACAACAAGCTGACCGCCGGGTGCGGCGGCAATCTGCGGGGTGAACTGGTCGCCGTAAGTGCGATTGTTGACGAGAAAACCTTCCGTGACGGCATTGCCTGACGGGCTGTAGGCACGAGCGTAAATATCGAGACTGTTCTCGCGCACCGAATCCTTCTGCGTCCATGTGATCGTGTATCCGCCACCTGCCGACGCGGCCACGCTCGGGCTGCTGCACGGCAAACCCGCCGTGTTCACCACGAACTCGTCCCCGACCGGTGTTCCATTGTTACTGAATACACGCCCGACGATATCGATCTGCCGGAGCAGTGCTTTGTTCGTGTCACTACCGCGAATGATGAACGATTGCGCGACTGCGTCGTAATCCGCCCCGCTGCGCTGCAACTCGGAAGCCCACGCCAAAACGAAAGTTCCATCAGCGCGCGACGCGATCGCAGGATTGCGCTGATTGAAAGCGCGAAACTGGTTGGCCAAGATCTCGCCGCCGATCTTTTCTCCCGTCGCCGTGAAGCGCTGAAAGTAAATGTCCTGCATCGAATCCATCTCGATCGGCACGGTCGTGAGCACAGTGTTGGTGATGCCGCGCTGGCCGCGCCATTTTACTTTCTCTGTGAGCACCTGCGTGGTGGCGGAAACTTTGCGCCCACTCGTGTATGCAACGATTACGGTGCCGTCAGACAACGTCGCTGCAACGGCTCCACCCGTGCGCTCGAGGTGGCGCTTGAATGTTTCCTTGATGCGCACCGCGCGAAAACGCGCGTGATTATTTCGGATCATCGTCGCATTGATGGTAACACGATTGGCACTCTTTCCCTCAGGCGGGTTGATCAGAATATCCTGCGCCGTCGTAAACGAGCCGTCCGCATTCAGGAAACGCGCGTAGATGTTTTGGAATCCTTGCTTGCCGCCCTGAAACACGACTGCGGCGCCACCGTTGCCCAGCAACGTCACGTGAGGTTTTTCCTGGTCACCCACGATCGTCTTGTTCACGCGCAACGCAGCGCCGACCGGATTGAGATTCTCATCCAGCTTGCGCGCGCCGATGCCAAACCCTTTGCCATCAATGAAGGGATCCTGCCAGACCACCCATCCGCCAGCCGGACTGATCGCGAGGCTGGGAGCGGTTTGGTCACCTGGAAGCGGGCCGGAGATGGCGGATTCTCCGCCCAGGGGATTAAAAACTGTGCCTGCAAAAACCAGCGTTACGGTCGCGAAAAAAAGTCCGCTTAGGACAATCCACTTCCGGACGCACGACGCAGGTGACATAGGCTTGGAATTATTATCAATCGTGGTTTTCTTTGTCCACGCTTTCTTGCCCAATCTGGCTTCAACACGTGGCAAAATGACTGTCAGATGAGTCGTCACAACAAACTTCCCTGGGTGGATTGCGTCGCGTCGAGCTGCGCGAGCAATGTTTTGAATCCCCACTTCGCATAGAGCGGGCGCAATCGCATCGCGTCGGGAGCGCGCACGGCGAGTTTCTCGAGCTGAAAGTCACACGGCAGATCTGCGTGCAGGCGGATCAATTTCTGATTGCGGCGCACGATCGACTCGGCGTCCTGAAGGTTTGCGCGAATGCGCTCGGACTTCACCTCACCAAGCCGCGAGTACATCGCGTCAATCCTGCCGAACTGCTTCAGCAGATCAGTCGCCGTCTTCGGGCCGACGCCCGGCACGCCTTTGATGTTGTCCACGGAGTCGCCGATTAGACTAAGCCAGTCGACCACTTGCTCCGGGTCAAGGCCGGTTTTCGCGCGCACCTGATCGATCCTCCAAATGGTTTCCGATTTGTCGTTCGGATTAAGCAGCCCCACATGGTCGGAAACGAGCTGGAGAAAATCCTTGTCCGCGCTGGCGATCACCACTTCCACGCCGCCTCGAACGGCGCAATCGGCCTGGCTCGCGATCCAATCATCCGCCTCGACGCCTTCGTTCACGAAAGACGGGATGGTGGATGCTGCTAGAAAACTCTCGATCTCTGGCAGTTGTTTTTCCAGATCGCCGGGCATGGGCGGGCGTTGGATTTTATATTCGGGCAATGCCGCCATGCGCTTCTCGCAGAGCCCGCCGTCCCAGACGACACAGTGGTGCGTCGGCTGGAGCGTGGTTTCCATTTTCAAAAGCATCTTGATGAAGCCGTAGATCGCGTTGGTCGGCGCGCCATCCGGGCCATTCAAACTCTGGATCGCATGGAAGGCCCGATACGCGTAAGCGTGGCCATCAACGATCAGCAGACGTGGCGAAGCAGCTTGCATCCGAAGAACGGTTGCGCGACTTGCCCTGCGGCGATGGCACAACCTCGTTCAGGTTACGGCGTAATCACCCGCGGCAACTGCAACGGAGCTGAATGCTGCGCCGCGAACGGCATCTCCTCGTCCGAGTGCATCCGATTGCCGGCCGGATCGATCAACGTCGGCGTGACGAAAATAACGAGATTTTTCTTGTCGCTCCGGTTCGACTCGCTGCGAAAGAAACGTCCGAGAAACGGCAGGTCGCCGAGCACTGGAACTTTGTCCTTCTGCTTCTGGACGTTTTCCGAAATCAACCCGCCGAGGACGACCGTCTGGCCGTCCCAGACCATCACCGTCGTCGCGACCGTGCGCAGGCGGAACTTGGGCAGAGGCGTTTGCTGCACGAGCGCCGTCGTCGGCGGTCCACTGCCGCCCACGGATTGCGCTTGCGCGACAAAAGCGCTGGCATCGTCGTAACCAAGAAACTCTTTCAACGACGGCAACAACGTCATCGTGATCGTGTACCCGTCTGCATTCACGTACGGCACCACGTCGAGAACTGGACCGAGTTCAAAGGGTTCGGTGATCGGCTGAACGGTTGTGCCGATGCCACCGCCCGTGGTCACCGCTCCCGCGCCCCCCAACCCGCCGCCGGCTGCCGTCTGATTCAGGTCCAGATCAGTGACGATGTACTTCACGTCCACCACTTTGATCTGCGCCTGCCGTCCGCTCATGGTCGTAACTTCAGGACAGCTCAACAAGTCGGTGCCGCCGCGCTGTTCGAGCGCGCGCACCACGAACTTGAATTGCGGATCGGTCAGAATGCCGGTGACCGATGCGAGCGCCGGAGCACTGTTGCGCAAACCACCGGTGAGCAAACTGTCCGTGCCGGATGCCGGAGTGGCGAACGGTCCCGGCACACCCGGTGCGGATCCCGGTCCGGGAAACCAACCGCTCGGATTCGCGGGTGTCGGCGCGCCTTGATAACTCGGAGCAGTGCCCGCCTGCGCACCGATCGCTCCGTGGTTCAGCAACGTGTTGCCCAGATACCAATCGAAACCGAGGGCTCGATTGTCATCCTGCGTCACTTCCATGAACTTCGCGCGGATGGTCAATTGCGGCGGCGCCATGTTGAGCATCTGCACCGCTTTCTCGATCGTGTCGAGATCCTGCAACGTCGCCCGCACCATGAGCACGCCGAGACGGTCGTTGAAGAAGACCGCCTTGCCGACATCGTCGAGATTCACGCCCGCCGTGCTGAAGAACAACTTCACCTGCGGGATGACAATCGCTGAAGGAGTGACGTCGGTAAGAAATTCGATGCCGCCGGAACCTTGGGGCAAGGCTCCACCACCAGCACCACCCGCCTGCGCGCCTGCGCGGCCAGGTTGTGCGGCACGACCGCCGCCAGCCTGCTGGCCTCCTCGGCCTCCGCCGCCGCCGGGTGCGATGGAAACGGTGGCGTAGGATGCGCCGCCGCCGCTACTGTTACCGTTCTGATTATTGCCGCCTTGATTGTTGCCGCCGCCACCACGATTACCCCCGCCGCCGCCACCACGATTACCGCCGCCGCCACCACCCCGTCCACCACCACCACCACCACCACCGCCGCCACCACCGCCGTTTTGCGCTGCGCCAAAGTCCAATGATGTCACGTTGGCGAGACCTTGCCAGAAGGTGTTCGGATCGACTTTGAAGAAGCGCGTGTGCAGTGGAACCGCTTCCACCGGCTTCGGCGAAATCACAACGCCCCAGTCTTCGACCGAGTATTTGATTTTCTTGTCCGCGACCATCGTGACGATGTTGAGCGCTTCCTCGAGCGAGATGTCGCGCAACGGGGTGCTGATCGTAATCGTGACGCCACCGACAAGATCGAGCGTCTCCCCGCCGGGCGCAGGCAATTCCGCGCCGGGAATTGGCCCTCCGCCGGGGAAACCGGGTCCGCCGGGAAATCCCGTGGTGGGTGGCGCCGTGGCGGTATCCGCATTCGGGCTGATCAGGAAATTCACGCCCTTGGTCGCGGGATTCGGATCAAGATCTCGGCGGCGCGCCTCGGCATTCAACTGCGAAATCACCTCGCCAAGTGGAAGCTTGTCCACCATGAACTCGTTCAGGCGAATCCGCTGCAGCTTGTCGTAGACTTTCTGCCGTCCGGAGCCGGTATACACGATGTTGGTCCGCGCATAAATGTTCGGCACCGGCAGCGTTTCACGCTTCACGTTGTCCGCCCATTGGCGCTCGACTTCGAGCATCATCTGCTTGGAGTTCACGTCGCGCAGACGCAGTTCTTCCGAGTAACGGCGGGCATTGACGAGATCGAGATAGTACGCGGCTGCCTTATTGTTCGGATCGAGCTTGATCGAGGCGCGCAAAGCCTTTTCGGATTCGTTCAAACGTCCGGTTTCGTAAAACAGCTTTCCGTCCTGCACGAGCTTGGCCACTTCCACGCGGTTGGTCTCGGTCAACTCAATGATCTTGAGCGTGCTGTCGTGCGGCATCTTGTCGTACGTCTCGGCGATCATGCGGTTGTTCCTGGTCCGCATGTCGAGCGCGAGCTTGTTCTTGGGATCTTCGGTCAGCACGCGGTCGAGGTGGACCTTGGCTCCGGCAAAATTACCGCTGCGCATCTCATTATCCGCGATGGCCAGCGTGGTTCGCCCGAGACCTGCGACGGCTTCCGTGCGTTGCGGTTCGATGACGCCGCCGATCTCGCGCAGCGACTGCAACGCTTTGTTGTACATCTGGGACGCGGGCACGATGTCCCGCTGGACTTCGAGCGTGCGTCCCTGGTCGATGAGGTTGCGAGCCTCCATCAACTTGTTTTCTCGGCGCACCGCCGCATCGATCGCAGCTTGCGTTTCAGGAGGGACGTCTTGGGCGTGAAGCACTGGCGTCGCAGCCAGGGCGACGGCCAGACACAGCGAAGGAAAGACAGCATGATTCATCGTGTGCGTAACTCAGAATATGGGAAGACAAGGCAAAGCATTATTTACGAATCGTTGCACGTCGATTGTTTGAACTTGCGGACACTACAACCTCGTTTTCCGTGATAGCAACGATATTGTATTCTTCACCGCCCACAGTCAGCTTGTCGCCGACGCGCAGGTCTTTGAACGAGAGCTTGGGCTCGGGCGGATACGTCAAATCCGCCTTGTAGCCTTCCACTTCGGTGTAGGGCTTTTCCAACGTGACACTCGTTTTTTTCCCGTCCGCCAGTTCAATGACGGCTTCCGGTTGCTCAGGCGTGCCGCGAATGTCGCGCAATGTAAAAAGCTTCGAGGTGTGCTGCGTGTTGGTGGTGACGTATTGCGAAATCTTTATTCGCGCGCGGGCGTTCGTGGCCGCCTCCTGAACCGCGCTCATGTACAATCCACCCGGTGTCACACGGTCCACGGCGACAATCGTCCTCAATGGCGCGGTGTTCACCAATTTGAGAGCAGCACCGCCGACTTCCGTTCCTTTTTCGATTTTGAGCAGGGAGCCATCGGGCTTCTTCTGCCACGTCACGGGATTGACCAAGTTGTGCGGCAAACCGAAATCGAGCGCTGGCGGGTTCTTCGCTTTTTCAAGGGCGCCGGAAAGCTGCGCGAGATCGACGGAAGGAACTTCCTTGCCCTTCTTCTTCTGCACGTTGCGATCGTACTCGCGAATCTTGTCTTCCTCGGCCTGGCGCACACCATACAGGTAAACGACCGCGCCGAGGAAACCGATCAACGCGAGCGCGACAATCACCTTCTCGTAGTGTTTCGCAAACAGGCCGCCAATTTTTCGCAGGAAGTTCATCGCGCTGGTTTGATCACTTCCACTTTGAGCACCACGCGCAGCAGGCGCTCCCTGAGAATCGTTTCAAGCCCGGACGGAGCAGCCGCGGCGGGGCGGGATCCGCCTCGACCACCTCGACCAGGCGGCGCATTGCCAGGAACCGGCGCTGCTCCTGGTTGCTGTCGGGTGGGCAGCGGTTCAGCAGGTTCAACCACCACCGACCGCACGACGTAAGCCTCCGGCATGCGCGAGATGCCTTCGATCACCGCTGCCAGTTCCGGCGAGAAGGAATGAAAAACGATTTCGTAGGGCCACATCACCATGCCCGCGTCGGCATTGAAGTGCGGAGCCTCAGGCAGGTAATCCCCCGCAGAATTCGCACCCGGGATTTCATCCGTCACGCGCGCACGGCGAATCGATTCCAGCCGGTTCACCTTGCCCTTGAACAGGAGCGACGACAGTTGCTTCACCTCCGCGAGCCTTTCGCTCAAGGGTTGCAGGCTCCCGGGTGGAAACGACGCGGAAGGCCATTGGCTCGCGAAGCTGAAATGGTAGTTGGTCTCGACGCGAATGCCCGCTGCGCTCGCTTCCTTCACCAGCTCCGCCACCGTGTTGTGCAGAAGCGACGCAAACGATTGATTGTTCAACGGAGTTGTCGGCAAGAGGGATGGGGGGAAGAATTTCTGCGCTTCCGCCGTGAAGTCGGCCACACGCTTGATCTCCCGCTGCGCGACCGCAATGTTGCTCGGACTCGGATAATAAGGTGCTCCAATAAGCCGATCCAACTCAGCCTTCAAGCCGCCGATCTCATTATCGACGCCTTTGTTCTTATCCATCGCGCGCATGAGATACCAGCCGCCAAAACCGATTAAGCCAATCGCTACGGCGGCACTGATCACCACGACGAGATGTCTTTTGAACCAGGCCATCTTAGAGCTTGAGCGGGTTCTTCAGAGCGACGTGCATCTGGAACGTGAACGTGTCGCCGTCCGGCACGACCGACCCGCCAGGAGGAAAGCCAGTGTTGGTGGAAACGAACATGGAACTCGCCTTCAATTCCTTCTCGATCATGTAGGCGAGTTCAAGATTTGAATCCGCCTTGCCGGTGCGCTGCACCAGATCGACCGCGCGCACAACGAGAGTGATCGTCTCGCACGGAACGCCTGCAGCGGCGCTCCCGCCAGCCATCGTTCCACCATCTCCACGACGCCTGTTCGGACCACCGCCACCGCCATCCAACTGAGGGGGGCCGCCGCCACCGCCGCCGGGGCGACCTCTGCGTCCACCGAATCCGGGAGGAGGCGTGGAAGGTGGCGGTGCGGCCGCTCCGGCCACCGGCGCCCGACCACTGCAATCCGGAACGAACTGCTCGATCCAAACACCCGTCTCGACTTTGAACTGCTCACTCGCCTTTCGTTCAGTCGCGATGAGGATGCTGCGGAAATTCGTCAGCACATTCCCCCAGTAAGGCTTGTCGTTCAGCCACTCGACAAACTGTGCCGCCCGCCCCTGCGTCACATTGAGCACCTTGAGCTCGCGATCCAGCTTTTCGCTCGCCGCCTTCAGCTTGGCGACTTCGCCCTGCAACCGGTCTCGCGATGCCGTCTTCGACTCCGCGATCTGGTTGTAGAAAAATCCGTAGGCCCACACGATCGCCACCACACAAGCCATCGTCGCGACGAAGTAAGGTTTCTTCGCGCCGAACTCGCGACCCTTCACCGCACTCTTCGGCATGAGGTTCAGCTCGACGGGGCAATGCGCGAGGTTGCGCAGTCCAAGACCGACGAGTTCGCCCATCTGGTGGCCGATCTTCGCGAGTTCCTCGATGTTCACCGAGGGATCGATCTGCACGTTGCGCAGCGGATTGAAGTACTCCACCGGCAGGTTCAATTTCTCCGCGAAGAACTGCGCCGTGTAAGGCATCGCAGACGCGCCGCCCGACAGGAACAATCGCACTGGAGCCGCCCCGCCCTGCTGGCCGCGATAGAATTGAACCGTCTGGTTCACCTGGATGTGCAACCGCGTCATCACTTGACGCGCGATTTTCGAAATCGCCTGCTGCGCTGGATCGTCCGGCTCCTCATAAGCGCCGCCGAGACTGACAAACCCTTGAGAGATCTTCAGCTCTTCCGCCGCGTCGTAGCTCAGCTTTGATTCTTTCGCGAAATCGACGGTGATGGAGTTCGCGCCGATGTTGATGCCGCGCGCGTAAACATTCTCCTTGTCGAAAAACAGCAGGTTGCTCGTCTTCGCACCAATATCGAGCAGCATCGTGCAGCCCTCGATATCGCCGTAGTTGTAACGGAAGGCGTTGGCGAGAGCCGCTGGAGAAACATCCACGACACCTAGCTTCAGGCCGGCCTTCTCCGTCGTGCGGAAAAGTCCCTCGACGATCTCCGTCTTGATCGCCACGAGCAACACTTCGAGCTCGCCCGTCGGCGTCGCACCAAGAATCTGGTAATCCCAAACGACCTCTTCGAGCGGGAACGGAACGTTCTGCTGCGCCTCGTACTGAATGATCTGGGGAACCTTCGAGTTATCGACTGGTGGCAGCTTGACGAATTTCGAGAAGACGTGAAAACCCGGCGCGCAAACGTTCGCCTGCTTCGAGCCCGTGCCGCACTCGGCGAGCACTTCCGCGAGCGCTTTTTGGATGACCGGTTCGCGCGTGCTCTCCTGCATCGCCTCGGGGCCAAGCGCGCGGAACGCGTAATGACTCAGGCGCAGCCCCCCGGCTTCGTTCGGCTCAAACGCCGCGACCTTGAGCGTCGAAGCCCCAAGATCCAGCGCCAAAAATGATTTCGCGTTCAGCATCGCACAATATGCGACCACATCGCTGCGCACTGCGCCAGACGATGCGGAGTCCCGCTGCGTACCCTATTCGCAACAATACGGTCAAACAGAAAACTTATTCCGGTGATACTCGCGCAATTTATGGCGCAAGTTTTCTGGCAAGACGCGCGATGCGTTTTGAAGTTACACGGCGGAGCGGGAAAACAAAAATTTCCGCCGGTCAGGAAACGACAGCATTCACAGAACGCGTTGCGTTGAAGGAAATGCCTTGCTCAGCGCTGCCGCGGTGAAACTGCTCGGACTCGATTTGATTTGTTCCACGGTGCCTTGCGCCACGATTTCGCCGCCGCGATCTCCCGCCTCCAGGCCGAGATCGATGATCCAATCAGCACACGAGATCAGTTCGAGGTTGTGTTCAATGACAAGCAGCGAGTGACCCTCTTCCACCAATCGCTGGAAAACCTCGACCAACACGCGAACGTCATCGAAGTGCAATCCCGTCGTCGGTTCGTCGAAGATGAAGAGCTTGTTCGTGGTTTGTTGTTCGTTGGTCGTTGTGAACTCAGCGAGATGGCTGACGAGTTTCAATCGCTGGCTCTCGCCGCCGGACAACGTGTTGATCGGCTGCCCCGAACGCAGATAGCCAAGCCCCACCTCCTGCAACAGCTTCAACGCACCCAGCGCGCGCTGCTGGTGGCGCGACTCCGGCAAACCGCGCAGGAACTCCACGCCTTCGTCGATCGTTGCATCGAGGAAATCGCCGATGCTCCATGAGAGTGAGTCAGTATTCAGTGCAGGCGGCTCCGGCACTGATTCACTGATTACTACCTTACTCTCCACCTTCACTTCCAGAATGTGCTCGCGATACCGCCGCCCATCGCACTCACCGCAGCGAATGAACACGTCGCTCAAAAACTGCATTTCGATTTTCTCGAAGCCCGCGCCTTTGCACTTCTCGCATTGGCCCTGGCCGGAGTTGAAACTGAACGCGCTCGCATTCAAACCGCGTTGCTTCGCTTCTTCTGTCATCGCGAACAACTCGCGAATCGATTCAAAAGCACCGACGTAAACCGCGGGGTTCGATCTTGGCGTGCGGCCGAGCGACGATTGGTCCACCAGAACAACACTGTTGAGCGATTCGTAGCCGCTGATCGTACAGGCGGGACAGGCAGTCGAATCCGCATCTTCTTCCTGTTCTTCATCCGCGCCGGTAGCGGCGGCGACATCAGGCCCGAGTTTTTGCTGGAGCAGTGGAAACAAAACTTCGCGCGCGAGCGTGGTCTTTCCCGATCCGCTCACGCCGGTGAGACAAACGAATCGGCCCAAAGGAATCTCGACCGTCACGTTGTTCAAGTTGTGCGTGCTCGCGTTCTCAATACGCAGCTTCGCCGTGCGCCGATCAACATGCCGCGGTTCGCGTGCCGGGATTTGCGTGCGACCGCTGAGGTATTTGCCGGTCAGCGATTCATTGGATCGCAGCAACTTGTCGAACGGACCTTGGAAAACAATCTGCCCACCGCTCTCGCCGTGTCCCGGCCCAAGATCAACAACGTGATCCGCTGCGCGCATCACCGCCGGCTCATGCTCCACGACGATCACCGTGTTCCCAATGTCGCGCAACTGTTCGAGGATGCGCACGAGTCGTTCCGTGTCGCGCGGATGCAGTCCGACACTCGGCTCATCGAGCACGTACAGCGTGTTCACCAGTCGCGTGCCGAGACACGTCGTGAGATTCACCCGCTCCGTTTCGCCGCCCGACAACGTGCGCGTCGAACGATCCAGCGTGAGATAACCCAGTCCCACTTCGTTCAAATAACCAAGCCGCGCCCGCACTTCACCGAGCGCGAAACGAAACGGATCAATGTTGCGCGGCTGAACTTCAGTTGCGCTTCGCGGACGAGAAAGCGAACCCGGCAACGCGTCATTCAGCGCAAACCTTTCCGTCGGAGTCGACGTGAGGAGACTCTGATCATACCGAACAGAAGAGTGAGTCTCGTCACCTCGACTCCTGCGAGACGTATTTGGGGTGATCGCTCGGTCGATGAACCCCACCGCATCCCGGATCGCGAACTGATAAAAATCCGCGAGCGTCAATCCCTTCAGCTTGTAGAGCAACGCATCGGGTTGAAACCGTTTGCCATGACAATCCGGGCACGTCACGTAAGCACGATACCGCGCCAGCAAAACGCGCACGTGCATCTTGTACGCCTTCGATTCGAGCCAGCGAAAATAGCCTTTGATCCCGTACCACGCGCGTGGCCACTCGTGTTCCTCGTCCTTGCCGTAATCCGGATCGCCTTCGATCACGAACCGCTGTTGCTCATTCGTGAGTTGAGCGAACGGCACGTTCATCGGAATGCGCTGGCCTTTGCACGCGCGCGTCAGGTCGCGCTGCGATTCCAGACCGTGCCCGACCTGCCAAGGCTTGATCGCTCCGCCTGCCAGCGTCTTCGAGCGATCGGGAATCGCGATGTTGTAATCAATCGTGATGGTGCGCCCGAAACCACGGCACGTCGGACACGCGCCGAGCGGATGATTGAAACTGAACAACGCCGGCGTCGGCTCGCGATACTCGATGTCGCACTCGGCGCAATGCATGCGATTCGAGAACGCGCGCGGGTTGGCCGGCTTCGCGCCGTTCATTTCGAACACCGTCAACTTGCCTTTGCCGAAGTGATACGCCTGCTCGCACGCCTCCGTGAATCGCGAGCGATTCTCGGGCGTGAGCCGAACGCGATCCTGAACGACCGTGATGGCGGAGTGCGGAGTGCGAAGTGCGGAATGGTTAATCGCTTCGTCGATGCGCGTGATCTCGCCGTTCAGCAGCAACCGCTGGTAACCTTGCTTCGCGATCAGCGCGAGCGACTCCGCCGCCGACAGCTTTTCCGAGAGCGGCAAATCAAACGCGATCAGCACCTCGCCCTTCTCACCACTCACCTCCTGCCACACCTGACTGGGCGATTCCTTCGTCACCGGCTTCCCGCAACCGCGGCAATGCAGCGTCGCCAGATGCGGCCACAGCAGCTTCATGTAATCCGTCAGTTCCGTCATCGTGCCGACGGTTGAGCGCGTGGACTTCACCGAGTTCCGTTGCTCAATGGCGATGGCTGGCGGAATGCCTTCAATGCGATCCACGCGCGGCTTGTCCATGCGATCGAAGAACTGCCGTGCGTACGGCGAAAACGTTTCGATGTAGCGACGCTGGCCTTCCGCGAAGAGCGTGTCGAACGCGAGCGAACTTTTCCCCGAGCCGCTCAGCCCGGTCACGACGATGAGTTTCCCGATCGGCAGATCGAGATCGAAATTTTTCAGGTTGTGATGGCGCACGCCGCGCAAACGAATCGTCCCGCGCGCTGAGTTTTTCGACATGCGCGCGCAATCTAAGAGAGAGCGCCGTCGTGTCAACGTGACGGAGCGCGGACGGTCACGTGCGCGCGAACGCGATTCGTCCAGAGCCGCAGAAAAAGAGCCACGGTCTTGCGGATGTGACCGTCCGCGCTCCTCGACATCGCCAGCGCCACCCGCTAATTCATCGCCATGTTTTCACGCGGCTGCTTGTGGGTTGTTATCGGGTGCGCCTTCACGTTCACGATGAACGTTTTCGGTAGCACAGCATCGCTCGATTCCTTGCTCGAACCCATTCGCGCCAAAGCAAATGTCCCCGCACTCGCCGCCTCGGTCGTGCGCAGCAATTCGATCATCGCCGCCGGGGCTGTCGGTGTGCGCAAGTTCGGCTCGCCGGAGAAAGTCACCCTCGAAGACAAATTCCACATCGGCTCCTGCACCAAGTCGATGACGGCCACACTCGCAGCCATGCTCGTCGAAGAAGGAAAAATTTCGTGGACCACGACGATTGGCGAAAGCTTTCCCGATTGGCGCGGCTCGATTCATCGTGATTACACAAACGTCACTTTCGAAGAACTGCTCTCGCATCGCGCTGGCGTGCCGGGCGACTTGAACAAGATCGGCGTCTGGTCACACGCCTGGCAGCGCAGCGCGAACCCGCCGATGGAACAGCGTGTCGCGCTCGCCAAAGAGTTGTTGTCGCGCGAACCGGAGGCGAAGCCCGGCACGAAATACATCTACGCCAACGCGGGCTACACGATCGCCGGTGTGATGATCGAGCGTCTCGAACACCACTCGTGGGAGGATTTGTTGCGCGACAGGCTTTTCAAACCTCTCGGCATGACAAGCGCGGGATACGGCATGCCGGCCAGTCTCGGCAAGGTGGACCAGCCTTGGGGCCACAGCTTTTCCGGCGACAAGTTGATTTCCGATCCGCCCGGTCTGCACGCCGATAATCCCGCAGCGATTGGGCCCGGCGGAATCGTTCACTGTTCGATCACCGACTTCGCACGCTTCGCAAATCTCCATCTGCAAGGCGAACACGGCGGCTCTTCGTTGCTGAAGGCCGGGACGTTCAAGAAACTGCACACGCCCTGGGCGGGACAGGACTACGGGTTCGGCTGGATCGTGACGACGCGTCCCTGGGCCAAAGGCCGCACGCTCATGCACAACGGAACGAACACGCGCAACTTCGCCGTGATGTGGCTCGCGCCGGAAATCGAGTTCGCGGTCGTCGTCGCGTGCAACGCCGGCGGCAAGGTCGCCGACAAGGCGTGCGATGACGCGGCGGCGATGTTGATTCGGGAGTTCCTGAAGTAAGCCTTCGTCAATTCACGCGAGCCAAACTTTCATTTGAATTCAGCTCTGTTGCGCGCAACTATCCGCGCTCTTTTCGTAGCTACGTCCCGGCAGAACGCAGCACCTTCGGCTCAGAGTCCCGCGCTCTGCCGGGACGCGGCTACGACGACAACATGAAACGAACACATCATTGCAATGAACTGCGCCCGGAACACGCCGGGCAACAAGTCACTTTGAACGGCTGGGTCCACTCGCGCCGCGACCTCGGCGGCCTGCTCTTCATCGACTTGCGCGACCGCGAAGGGCGCACGCAAACGGTTTTCGATCCTGCCGATCTCTCCAAAGAAGTGTTCGACATCGCCACCAAACTGCACGCCGAGTCGGTGATTGAAATCACCGGCAAGGTGCGTGTGCGCCCGACCGGAACCGAGAACACCAAGATTGCCACCGGACAGGTCGAAGTGCTGGTGAAGGAGCTCGTGGTGTTGAATCACGCCGACCCGCTCCCGTTCCAAATCGACGACCCAGAAGCCGCGGCAAAGGTGAACGAAGAGACGCGCTTGAAATATCGCTTCCTGGATTTGCGCCGCCCTGAGATGACGCACAATCTGCGCCTGCGCTCGAAGGTCGCCATCGCCACGCGCAGTTTCATGGACGAGCAGGGCTTCCTCGAAGTCGAGACGCCGATTCTTTTCAAATCGACCCCGGAAGGCGCGCGCGAATTTCTCGTTCCGAACCATCGTGACCCCGGCACGTTCTACGCGCTGCCGCAGTCACCGCAGCAGTTCAAACAGATCCTCATGGTCGCGGGCGTGGAACGTTACTTCCAACTCGCGCGCTGTTTCCGCGACGAAGATCAGCGCGCCGATCGCCAGCTCGAGTTCACGCAGGTGGACATCGAGATGAGCTTCATCGACCGCGAGGACATTTACGCGCTCATCGAAGGCTTGCTCAAGAAGGTCTGGAAAACCGCGTTGAACATCGACATCCCGACACCGTTCAAGCGCGTCAGCTTCGAGGAAGCCTTAAACCGCTGGGGCATCGACAAGCCCGACACGCGCTTCGACATGGAACTGGTGGACTTCACCGAAGATTTTCGCACGAGCACTTTCAAAGTTTTCTCCGGCGCCATCGCCAACGGCGGCGTGGTGAAAGCGATGAACGCGAAAGGCATGGCCGGCGCCACGCAGGGCCAGATCGAGACGATGACCGAATACGCCAAGAGTTTCGGCGCGAAAGGTCTCGCCTACATCAAGGTCGAACGTGCCTCCAGCGTCTCGCCGGAAATTCCTGCCGGCAGGATGCCGGCGGCACGCTGCGAGTGGAAATCCCCCATCGTAAAATTCTTCAGTGAAGCCGAAAAGGAGGCTCTCGCGAGGAAACTGAACATCGAAGAAAACGACCTGATTCTTTTCGCCGCCGACCAATGGCTCAACGCCTGCGAAATCCTCGGCAAGATTCGTCTCTACTGCGCAGACGTGCTCAAGACGCAGGGCAAGCTCGTCATCGATCCGAAGCAGTTCAATTTCCTGTGGGTGATCGAATTTCCGCTGCTCGGCTTCGACCGCGAACAGAACCGCTGGTATTCGAGCCATCACCCGTTCACCGCGCCCGTGGCCGAGGACATCCCGTTGCTCAAGACCGACCCGAAGCGCGTCCGCGGCCAGCACTACGACATCGTGGTCAACGGTGTGGAACTCGGCGGCGGCTCGATTCGTATTCATCAGCCCGACGTGCAGAAGACGATCTTCGAGGAACTGCTCCAGATTCCGCCGGACGAAACCAAACTGCGTTTCGGCTACATGCTCGAAGCCTTTCGCTACGGCGCGCCCCCGCACGGCGGCATCGCCCTCGGCTTCGACCGCCTCTGCGCCATTCTCTGCGGCACCACGAGCATCCGCGACGTGATCGCCTTCCCGAAGACGGCCAAGGGCACCTGCATGATGACCGACTCCCCAAGCGCCGTGACCGCGCGTCAACTGCGCGACCTTTACATCGAGGTGAAGGTGAAGAAGCCGGAGTGAGCGCTCATGGAACACAAGATGGGGTCCAGACGGAAAGCGGTGAAGGAACGCCCACAGCAATCCTCATTTTGACTGGTGGTAAGGCGTGGTGAGGCAGGCAGGCGGGAGTTATGAATTGCGCGCTCCGGGCGAGAGCGAGTGTTCACCTTTTCGTCACCTTTGTCACACGAGCGTAACTGGTACTTTTGGTGCGGT
>JBBRBM010000004.1:0-69190 GCA_038205745.1 Verrucomicrobiota bacterium
ACCAACGCCGCGGCGCTGACCGACAGCGTGAAGCGCGGCAAGCACCTGTGGGAGGACAACAACTGCATGGGCTCTCCCCGTTGAGGGGAGAGGGAGCGAAGCCGCCGTGGTGCTCTCGTTGCTCGATCGTTCCAGTCGCACCCGTTTACCGCTTGCGTAGAATGTCCGTGAGTTCTTAACTGCGACTAACGCAGCCCATTTTATGGACCTCTTCCTCGCATACATCATCTGCTTCGGTGTCGGACTTGTCTTCACCATCATCAGCGCGTTCACGGCGCATATCTTTGGCGGGCATGATGCCGGCACCGGGCATGATGGCGCAGGCGGACATGCGGAAGCCGGCATCAACCAGGACATGCCAGGATTTTCCGCCGTCAGTCCCACGACCATCGCCTCGTTCATCACCGCGTTCGGCGGCATCGGCATGGTGCTGTCGAAGTTTCCGAAAACCAGCACGCCCTGGATCAGTGTCCCGCTGTCTGCCGTGGGCGGATTGCTCATTGCGGCGCTGGTGGTCGCGTTCTTTCGCATGGTTTTCCGGAACACGCAAAGTTCCAGCGAAGCGCGCGTCGCCGGTTTGGTCGGAACGACCGGAACCATCATCACTCCCATTCCGCCGAATGGCGTGGGAGAACTTGCGTATGTGAATGGCGGTTCGCGATACACCGCTCCAGCGCGCAGCAGCAGCGTCACCGAGATTCGCAGCGGGCAAGCCGTGAAAATCACCCGCATCGTGGGTTCACAATTCTACGTCGAACTTATCTGAAGTTTTTCACTTACCCCTCAACCAGAAAATCAAACCCATCACAACGCACATGAACATCTTCCATTTTCTCGCACTGGAGCTGCCAAGCGGCTGGGGCCTTACCGCTGTGGCCATTGTCGGCATCGTTTTCGTCATCTTCGCTTTCGCGCTGGTTTGGGCGAGCCGCTACACGAAGGTCGGCCCGAATCAGGTGCTCGTCGTCTCCGGACGCCAATACAAAATGACCGATGCCGACGGCAGCACGCACACGCGCGGCTTCCGCATTGTGAAAGGCGGCGGCACGTTCGTGTTCCCGGTGATCGAGAAGGTGGACATCCTTTCCCTCGAACTGCTCACCATCGATGTGCAGACGCCGGAGGTTTACACGAGCAAAGGCGTGCCAGTGAAGGTGGATGGCGTCGCGCAGATCAAAGTTAAGGGCGATGACATTTCCATCGCGACCGCTGCCGAGCAATTCCTCAGCAAGGACACCGCCGCGATCATGAACATCGCGATGCAGACGATGGAAGGTCATCTGCGCGCCATTCTCGGCACGATGACCGTTGAGGAGATTTATCAGAACCGCGACGCGTTCGCGCAGAAGGTGCAGGAAGTCGCCGCCGGCGACATGGCGAACATGGGACTCGGCATCGTGAGCTTCACGATCCGCGACATTCGCGACACGCAAGGTTATCTCGACGCCCTCGGCAAGCCGCGCATCGCCCAGGTAAAACGCGACGCGCAGATCGCGCAGGCCGAAGCCGATCGCGATGCGATGATCAAATCTTCGCAAGCCACGCAGGCAGGACAGGAAGCGAAGTTCGCCGCCGACACGAAAATTGCCGAGGCACAGCGCGACTACCAATCGAACGTGGCGCAGTATCAGGCGGCGGTGAACCAGAAGAAAGCTGAGGCCGACCTCGCGTATGATTTGCAGAAGTTCAAGACGGGCCAACTCGTGAAGGCCGAAGAAGTGCAGGTGCAAATCATCGAGAAGCAAAAGCAGATCGAATTGCAGCAGCAGGAAATTCAGCGCAAGCAACGCGAGCTTGAAGCCAACGTGCAAAAGCCCGCCGATGCCGAACGCTACAAAGTCGAAACGCTGGCGAACGCCCGCAAGTTCCAACTTGAAGCCGAAGCGTCCGGTGCCGCTGCAGCGACCAAGGCCACCGGTTTCGCCAACGCCGACGTGAACAAAGCCACCGGCATAGCCGACGCCGAAGCGAACAAGGCCAAAGGTCTCGCTCAGGCAGACATCATCATGGCGCAAGGCAAAGCCACCGCCGAAGCCACGCGCCTCAAGGCTGAAGCCTTCCAGCAATACAACCAGGCGGCCGTCATCGAACTGCTCGTCAAAGTGCTTCCTGAAATTGCCGGCCGCATCAGCGAACCACTCTCGAAGATGGAGAAAATGGTCATCATCAACAGCGGTTCCGGCCCCGGCGGCGGCGCGAGCAAACTCACCGGTGACGTCACGCAGATCATGGCGCAGTTGCCGCCGATCCTGGAAAGCCTCACTGGCGTGAAGTTCGAGAAGTTGCTGGAGCAAGTGCCCGCGCTGAAGAATGCGATGGGGAAAGAGGAAAGCAAAGGATAGAGGAGCATGCACCAATGTTGCGGCCGCGAAAAAATAAGCGCCAAAAGTAATCTTTATGAAAAAAACTTCTGTCTACACCGACAAGTTGATCACGCTTCTGAAAATCACCGAAGATGAAATTCTCACTTCATTAATTGCGTCCTTCACACCATCGAATCCGGGTTCCATTAGGCAAGTATGGAACCTCAGGAAAAATTACACAGATCCGGCAAACACGAGCGACATTTGGCAGCTTTGGGAGCGTGCAGATTTTCGCTGTGAAGAATGTAGCTCTCATTACGATCTGACGATGCACCATCGAAATGACAACTCCAACGATTCATGCATGGAGAATCTTCAAGTGTTGTGTCGGAACTGCAACCGGGCGAAAAGTGGGCGCCCCGTTAAGGAACGGAACCTCAGGCTCAAAGTTTTTAAGGCGTTTGTTGATTTGCATATCGAATTGGGACGAATCCCCGAGCAACGCGAAATCAACAAGAAATTGGGAAAAAGGACGTTGAGTGGAGCGACTTACCTTTACCTTTTTCTGGTCAGACGGTTTGGTGGCAAGAGTCAAATTCATTCCTACATATCATCAGGCATCCATAAACCCCGTGCGCCTCTTTGAAGTGGTCGAGCGCTTAGAAAAATAGCGTGGGTTCGGTGAGTTTCGACCAGTCGCTATCGCTCCGCCACAATACCGCAACCTCTGCGAATCAACTTTCGTGAACTGAATCCCGACGCTATTCTCCCCGCATGAAGGCTTACGACGAAGTCATCGAGTTCATAGCCCGCAATCCGAAAGAGGTGCTGGCCTTCAAGCCGTCCGAGGCTGCCAAGCAGCGGGTCGTGAAGAAACAATTCCACTGCTGACGAACGCCGGGCCATCATTTATGCTGAGGTCGATGAAAGCTTACGAAGAGATCGCCGAGTTCATCGCGGGCACGCGCCCCGAAGCCGTGGCGGCGTTCAAGGCCTCGCCGGAGGTCAAGGATCGGGTCGCGGAGTTGCTGAGCCGCGAAAAGGCCGGCTCGATCACCAGCGAGGAAAAATCCGAACTCGATCACGTCGCCACCTTGGAACATGTGATGAGCCTGGCCAAGGCGCGGGCGCATCAACTCCTCGCGCATGGCCGGTGAAATCGATGCCGCCCTGCGCCGCCGGGTCAGCGAGCGCGCGGATCATCTTTGCGAATACTGTCTGGTTCACGAGGACGACACCTATCTGGCTTGCGAAGTGGATCACATCCTCAGTCTCAAACACGGCGGGTTGACTGCGCCGGAGAATCTGGCCTTCGCCTGTTTTGACTGCAACCGGCACAAGGGGGGCGATGTTGGTTCCGTGGCCGGGGCGAGCCGCGAGTTCGTGCGGTTCTTCAACCCTCGACTGGACAAGTGGACCGGGCATTTCTTCCTCGACCGTTTCAAGATTGTTCCGTTGACCGAGATCGGGGAAGCCACGGCGCGAATTCTCCAGTTCAATAACCGGGAACGTCTGTTGCGTAGAGGCGCGGTGATCGAGGCGGGACGATACCCAGGCATTGCGGCGCTGGCCCGGCTGCGAGATTGATCATTCATGAAACTCTTCGAAGCCATCGTTGACGCCAACCAACGCGCCGCTCGCGGTGAGAAGGCGGGCGTGCATGTCGGCGAGTTCGCGGACTCGTTGCCCATCGTGGTGTTGACGTGCATTGATCCGCGTCTCAATCCGCTCATGCCTGCGGTGCTCGGAATTCCCGAGGAACATTTCATCTGGCTGCGCAACGCCGGCAACATCATCACGGGCCCGATGAGCAGCACGATGCGCTCGATTGCTCTCGCTTGTGCGGTGAAAGGTGGACGCGAGATCGCGATTATCGGCCACACGGATTGCCGTGTGAAACAGACTTCTGCGTCCGCCTTAATCGATCGGTTCAGCGCCCTCGGGATCAATCGCTCGAAGTTGCCGGACAACATCAACGAGTTCTTCGGCTTGTTCGCCAGTGAGCGTACCAACGTCATCAAGGCCGTCGAATTCGTGCGCCAAAGTCCGCTGATCAGTCCGCGCATGCCGGTGCATGGATTGCTCGTCGATATTCAGAGCGGGCAACTCGAGTGGCTGGTGAATGGCTACACGTCATTGGCAGCCCCCGCGTCATTGGCGGCTGAGGAGAAGTGGACGTTGCCTGCTTTCGATCTCGGCACCATGGGATTTCCTGAAGCGAAGATCGGAGAGATCACAACACATCCGACGGCGCCTCAGCCGGAGCCGCCACCCGTTCCGAAACTGAGAGTGCAGCCACCGCCAGTTCCACCGCGGATTCTGCGCGGACATCGGGACCGCTAGAAGCGTGGCTGTCCCCGCATCCCGCAGGGCGCGCTCTTACCTGTTCTGCAATTCCTCTTCGATCGCGCGGAGTGACAAGCGCATGTCGAGGAGGAAAAATGACAAAGAGGCGATGAGGAACACGATGCTGGCAGCGAAGAACACCAGCACGAGGAGTTGCGCGGGAAATTGAAATAGCGCCATGCCGAAAAGCAGCACCACCATCAGGCTCGCCATGAACATGCAACCGACGGCGCTGCTGATGGCGCTGCGAATGATGCGCGCGCGCCGATGAAAAATTTCGACCTGTTTGTCGATGTGCGCATTGCCGCGCCCGCCCCGGCGTTCCCCCGCGAGTTCGCGCACACGATCAGTGACGCGACCGAATCGATTCGTGAGCGAGAGCAGCAGCAATCCCACGCCTGAGATCATCGCCACCGGCGAGATGCTCGCCTGCAACACCTTGATCAACGATTCCAATGTCATCGGTTCCATGCGGCGGGCTTATTACAGATGGTGAAGCTGGAAATCACGGAAGAACAAACTCTGGATTCACTGACGCACTTTCCCGGCAGTGACACAGGCCGGATCCGCACGCTACTTTGGCGCGGGATGAAAAGCTTCTTCGCTCTAGTGCTTTCCGTGGCGGGCGTGATCGCGGCGGAACAAAATCAGGAAAGCAGTTTCCTTTCGAACGCGCGCCAACTCACGTTCGAGGGGCGACGCAGCGGCGAGGGATATTTTTCACCCGACGGCAAGGCACTGATTTTCCAAAGCGAACGCGATCCCGAAAATCCTTTCTACCAAATCTTCCTGCTCGACCTCGAAACCGGCGACACCCATCGCGTCTCGCCAGGCTTCGGCAAAACGACGTGCGCATTCTTCCGGCCCGGGAGCGATGAAGTTCTCTTCGCCTCAACGCATTTCGATCCAGGCGCCCGCGCCAAACAAAAAACTGAACTCGACTTTCGCGCCGCCGGAAAGGAGCGCCGCTATTCCTGGGACTACGACGAACAGATGGACATCTTCGCCGCGCATCGGGACGGCTCGAACGTGCGGCAACTCACGGCGTCGCCGGGCTACGATGCCGAAGGCGCGTTCTCGCCAGACGGGAAGAAGATCGTCTTCTGTTCACTGCGCGACGCTTTCCCGACGAACAAACTTTCCGCCGCCGACTTGAAGCGGTTGGAAACTGATCCGTCTTACTTCGGCGAAATTTACATCATGGACGCAGACGGCTCGGACCAGCGCCGCCTTACGCAAGAGCCCGGCTACGATGGTGGGCCATTCTTCACGCCCGACGGCGAACGCATCGTGTGGCGGCACTTTGATACGAATGGCGTCATCGCCGATGTGTTCACGATGCGGCTTGATGGTTCGGACAGGCGGCGCATCACCGATTTTAAGTGCATGTCGTGGGCGCCGTATTTTCATCCGTCCGGGCGCTACCTGATTTTCACGGCAAACAAACTCGGCTTTGCCAACTTTGAGTTGTTCATCGTCGATCCCGCCGGTGCGCACGAACCCGTGCGCGTGACGTTCACGGACGGCTTCGATGGCTTGCCCGTCTTTTCGCCTGACGGAAAGAAGCTCGCGTGGACTTCAGCGCGAAGTTCCCACGCCAAATCGCAAATCTTTTTCGCCGATTGGAATCATGACGCTGCGCTTGCCGCACTTGAGACCGCGCCGACGCGAACTGCAACAGTCCGCACCATCGCCAACAGTTCGGCGGCGGCTTCATTCTCACCACAGCACTTGAGCAATGACGTCGCGTACCTCGCTTCCGAAAAACTCGAAGGCCGTTTCACCGGCAGCAAAGGCGCGGAGCTTGCCGCGGAGTTTTTGGCGCAACGACTTCGCGCCGCTGGTCTTCAGCCGCTCGGCGACAGCAACACGTTCTTTCAACGGTTCGAATTCAACTCCGGCGTCCGTGTGATCACGAATCAGAACCATCTTTTCGTCCATGCCGATCAGCGCGCGTTCCCATTCTCCGTTGAAAAAGATTTCCGTCCGCTGGCGTTCTCGGACAACGGCTTTGCGGAAGGAAATGTCGTGTTCGCTGGTTACGGCTTGTCCGTGCCCGGCAAGCTCGGCGAAGGCTACGACTCTTACGCCGGGCTGAATGTTTCGAACAAAGTGGTGCTCGCGCTACGCTACGTGCCGGAAGAGATCGAGCCGAAGCGGCGCCAGGAACTGAATCGCTACGCGGGCTTGCGCTACAAGGCCATGATCGCGCGCGAGCACGGTGCGAAGGCGATCCTCTTCGTCACCGGCCCGAACTCACCCAACGCCGGCGCGCTCACCTCTATCGAATACGACGGCAGCATGGCCGGCTCTGGCATCATCGCGGCGTCGGTGACGAGCAACGTCGTGGCGCAGTTGTTTGCCGGAACGGGTCGCGAGTTGAAGGCGATTCAGTCCGCGCTCGATACTGAGAACCCGCACGCGGAAGGCGGCTTTGCGCTGACGAATGTCCGCGTGAGCATCACGACGTTGCTGGAGCGATTGAAGAAAGCGGATCGCAATGTGCTGGCTTATCTGCCGCCTCAACGTGCCCCCGGCATCTTGCCGGGATCATCGCACCCACCCGGCGAGACGCCGGGGGCACGTTCGGGCGCGGAAGTCGTTCTTGTCGGCGCGCACTACGATCACCTTGGCTTTGGCGAAAGCGGCGCGATGCTGCGCGCGGGCGAGGAGAAGAAGATTCACCCCGGCGCGGACGACAACGCCTCGGGCACCGCCACTGTGCTCGCGCTCGCTGAACAACTTGCCGCCGAGCGTGCGAAGAACTCAGGCGCTTTCACGCGCGGCATTCTCTTCGCGTTCTGGTCTGGCGAAGAAGTCGGCGTGATCGGCTCGTCGCAATTCGCCGAACATCCGCCAGTGCCAATTTCGAACATCATTGCGTGCGTGAACTTCGACATGGTCGGGCGATTGCGCGACAACAAGCTGATCCTGCAAGGCATCGGATCATCGCCGGCATGGAGACGGCTGATCGAGAAGCGCAATGTCGCGGCGGGCTTCGATATGGTGCTGCAAGAGGATCCGTATCTGCCGACTGACGTGACGCCGTTTTATCCGCGCGGCATTGCCGTCGTGAATTTCTTCACCGGCAGCCACGACGATTATCATCGGCCCACTGACACTTCGGAAAAGGTGGACTACATCGGCATGGAACGCATCGCGAAGTTCGCACGCGGATTGCTGCTTGATCTGGTCTCCACGAATGCCCGGCCTGAGTACGCGAAAGTGACCTCTGCGAAAGGCGATGCGGGCGGACGTGAAAACCTGCGCGCGTTCCTTGGCACGATTCCCGATTACGCCGCCGAAGTGCAGGGCGTGAAACTTTCAGGCGTCCGTGCCGGCAGCCCGGCCGAAAAAGCGGGATTAAAACTGGGTGACGTGATCATCGAATTCGCCGGCCAGAAGATCGCGAACATCTACGACTACACCTACGCGCTCGACGCCGCGAAGATCGGCAAGCCGGTGCAGGTCGTGGTCACGCGTGAGGGACAGCGCGTCGCGGTGAGTGTGACGCCTGAAGCGCGGAAATAAAAAATACGCGCGGGCGTTCTCGCCCGCGCAGTGTTTTTGAGAATATGTCGAATCAGGGCGAGGTGATCCCGTTGAATGATCCGGTCACGGTGATGACTGCCGAGGCATCGTCCTCATCTTCCGCTGTGAAGGTGAAAGTCCCGAACATTGATTTGGTCGCTGGATTGTAAGTGACCTGTGCGGTGCCATCGGGTCGGCTTGCCTTAACAAACGAGCGGCCACCGGGCCCTAATTGTGCAATCACGAAATCGTAGAACGTGACCGGCACAGTGCTGGTTCCCGGGGGAACGCCGCCCAAGGTAAACGCGACCTGAATGAAGCCGTGGGTGGACGGGTTCGCCGCGCCATTCACGATGAAAACGTTGTTTGGATATGCGAGAATAACGGCACCGAATGTCTTGAAAGATTTGCTAACAGCCCCCGCAGTCTTTCCGGAAATTTGCGCGGGTGGCGCTTGAACAGCGAGCGATTTGTTCACCAGTTTGTCCGCCACCGCCAGCTTCTTGGTCGCCGTGGAAATCGCTTTGGCGATGGCGGGATAATTATCAGTCTGGAAGTTGAGCAGTGTGTAAACGAGCGCAATGTTCCGCGCGGCGGCGGTGCGAGTGCCGGAAGGGAATGCGTTGTTCAAGCGGTTTGAACTGGCATACGCATTGTCCTCGGCGAGGAAAAAGAAATATTCCATCACGTTGTTCATGGCTCCGCTCAAATCATTCGAGACGGACGAGCGCGCAAGGGCGCCGATGAGAGTGCTCAGTGTTTTGGTGTCGGCAGAAATGTTCGTGACCACCGTTTTGTCGATGGTGGCGATGGCTTTTTTTAGCGCGGCGACGGCTTTCTTGTCAGGCGCAAGAATTCCATTCGTCGCGTTATAGAGCGCGTCTGAGACGGCTGCGCGGAAGGCTTCCATCTCTGTGGCTGGGTTGGTGATGGCGCGCAGGTTTGGAGTTGCGAACGTCAGTACGAGCAGTGCAAGACAGTAGATTTTTTTCATTACGGGGTTCTTATCGTCGTTTGTTCGCGCGGTGTTTAGCGGTTCGCAGACAAAACACAACGGCAAACTCGCCAGATGTACAGTGCTGGGAGCGATCGTTCGATCGCATGCATCGGCGGAAGGGAGCGCGTGTCGCAGCTTCCACCCCAAGAACCGTAGCAGCCGACGTAAGGAGGCTCTGACTTCTTTTCCCGAAAACAGAATGGCCTCCTTACGTCGGCTGCTACGGTTCAAGCGCCCGGCACTTTCAATCGCATCCGTTAGTGCTGCGGGGCTCTGGGCCGCAGGCGCTTCGCGATCTCAGTGGCGCTGATGCCGTTGATTTCTTCGATCTGCTTCCACGACTTCACGAGGTCCGTGTGCAGCACGCGAACATCACACCAAAGCAATTTCACAGGCGCATTGCGGAGCGGAGACAGATCAGTGATGCGCGTGTTGTCGCAGTGCAATTCGGCGAGCGGCATGCCGGCCAGCGGCGTCACGTCGCGGACCTTCGTGTCGGCGATGTCGAGTTCGCTCAATGGCATCCCGCGCAGCGGTGCGAGATCATCCGCCTGGGTGCCAGCACAGTTGAGAACTTTCAGCGGAAGCATCGCGAGCGGCTTCAAGTCCCGGACCGGGTTCCAACTGCAATCGACTTCCTCCAATTCGCTCAACTCCTCGAGCGGCGACAAATCGGCGAGGTTGCCATGCCGTTTGGTGGCGGAGGCGCCAGCGCAACGGAACAGGCGCAAATGTGGCAACGCGGTGATCGGCCAGAGATTGGTCACGCCGAACGATGGAAACGAAAGCTCCGTGATGATTTCGCCTTCGAAGGTGAATTTCTCCTGGCCCGTGAAGGCGGGATTCAATTCGCGCATTTTCATCATCACTGCCTCGATGCGATCGAGCGGAGAAAGCTTGCGCACCATTTCGACAAAATCGCGGCGATCGCTCGGGTCTGCCAGCGTGATCAGGTTTGAGCGCGCTTCCGTCGGGCGTCCGCTGACTTTTGAATAAACGTAACTGCACGCGATGAGGATCAGTGCGATCGCCGCAATCACGTAAGCGAGATGCGACCTTCCGCCGGAGCCGTGTTCCTCAGCCATCCGCCGACGCTGCCGCGCATCACTCGACTCCCACCGCTCGGCTTCGTCACGGGCGAGAAGAATTTGTGCGATCAACTCCGCGTAGCTTTGCGGTCGCGCATCGCGGTCTTTCATCAGCATGCGCGCCAGCAATGTCTGGATCGTGCCCGGGCAATCCGGCAGCAACGTATGCAGCAATGCGGGTTCATCGTTCACGTGCTTCAGGATGACGCTTACAAAGTCGGGCCCCTCGAACACCATTCGCCCGGTCATCATGTAGTGCAGCGCACAGCCGAGGCTGTAAATGTCCGCGCGAAAATCAATGTCGCGATATCCATGCGCCTGCTCGGGGCTGATGAAATGCGGCGAACCCATCGTGTGTCCGGTCATCGTCATGCTCGTCACGCCTTCGCGCAAAATTTTCGCGAGACCGAAATCGCCGAGCTTCACCGTGCCATTCGTGGCGAGAAAAATGTTGTCTGGCTTCACGTCGCGATGAATGAGCTGCGCAGTTTGCCAGGCGTAGTCGAGCGCAGTGGCGACGTGATAAGCGATGTCGAGCGCCTCAGTGATGGGAAGACGGCCGAAGCGTTTCAGCCGCTGTCCGATCGATTCGCCCTCCACATATTCCATGGCGATGAAGCGAATGCCGTCGTGTTCACCGGCAGCAAACACCTGGACAAGATTCGGATGATTCAGACTCGCGGCAGCGATGGCTTCGGTTTGGAAGCGCGCCGCCAACCCGGCGTCATCGGCGATGTGAAGCGGAAGAATCTTGAGGGCGACAACGCGTTGCAGCGAAAGCTGGCGCGCCTGGTAAACGGCGCCCATGCCGCCGCGGCCGAGTTCGCCGAGGATCTCGTAATCTCCAAATTGCTGCCCCACCTTGAGCGCCATCAGGAATTCCTCATCATCAATCCAACGAGTGGCATCACGACTTTATTCAGAGACTCTTGCAATAGACTCACGCGCCCAGTGTGACAAAAACACAGCGCGGTTGGTGCAAAAAGTTAGCGACGATCAGCGACACCGGCTCACGGCTGGCGCGAACGCGGGTTCTGCATGAAGTAGAAATGGCCATCCTCCGCGCCGCCCAGGAAATCAGGAACGCCATCGCCGTCGAAGTCAGCGACCGCGGGGCTTACGTCGTGGCCTTCGATGTTCTGCTGCGCCAGTGAACCGGCGCGCTTGAAATACCATTTGCCATCGCGCGCATCGACCTGTTCCAGAAGATCGGCATTCGCCGAATTGAGCAGGAGATCGAACCGGCCATCGCCATTCCAGTCCGTCACGCACAGCTTGCGACGACCACTGCCGCCGGCGCGCTTGGTCGTGAGTTGCAGCGGCGCACCAGCTTCGTCCACGAACGCGCGACGCGGAGGCAGCAACACGAGTTTGCCGTCACGGCGCGCGCGTTCGAAGAACGCGAGATAACCTTCGGTGTCGAGCACCGCGATGTCAGGCAGTCCGTCGTGGTTGAAATCGTAAACGAGCGGAGTCGTGCGCCATTGCGTGAGGAGTTCATTGCCATGCGGCCTCGCCCAACCCCACGCCAGAGTTTGTGGCGCGCTCGTCCACGCGACTTCGATCGGCTGCGGAGGCGCGAGCTTCGGATTACTTCGCGGCCCGAGATTCTTCAGCCACTCGAGGCGACCGAGGATGGAGTTGAACACGATGTCGGGCAAACCGTCGCCGTCCCAGTCCGCGACGTTCACCGTGGTGTAACCCCACTTGGCTTCCGCCGGACCTTGAATACTACCGTTCGTTCCCGCCATGACGCGGAACGATTTGCCATCCACTTCGAGCCGGCGCGGTGCAGCCCACTTGGTCACTGCGACTTTCGGCCCGCTGAGATTTTCGAAGAACTCCATGTAGCCCGCCGTGTTGCCGCTGATGATGTCGAGATCGCCATCGCCATCCCAATCGACTACGAAGGGAGTGGCGAGCGCGCCGCATTTCAATTCGTCGGCTTCCTGTTTGAAGTAGCGCGGCGAAAGAAACATTGGCGCGTGATCCGCATCGCGCGTTCCGGTGTTCTCGATCAACGCGACACGGCCGTCCTCATCACCGACGATCAAATCGAGATCGCCATCGCCGTCCCAATCGAACGCGACGGGCACGATCATCTCCAAATCCATTTTGATGAGCTGGCGATTCGGATCGCGGAGTCGTTTGCCCGCCGCGTAACGAGGTTGCTTACGCGTCTCGATGTTTTCGAAGTAAGTGAAGCCATCAACGAACTCGCCTGTGATCAGGTCGAGATCACCATCGCCGTCGAAGTCAGCGAAGTTCGGCGATGGGCAACCGAACACGTCCAATGGCTTGGCGCCGGCTTGCACGAGGAACGGCTTGGCATATTTCGGTGCGGCAGTGGTGTTCGTGTTGCGCAGCACGTAGATCACTCCGTGCAACGGGCCGTTGGTCCAATGTCCCGTGGCATCGTATGCGTTGTCCCAGCCGTAGTCCGCCCAGTCTTCAATCGCAACCGTGAGGTCGAGCGCGCCGTCGCCGTCGTAATCCACGAAGCGCCATTGATTGTGACGCGTCTTGAAGACGCCGGGCTTCGCGCCGAACTCGATGGTGTGAATTTGCTTCGTTGGTGGCGCCGCAAGTTTCACCGGTCGATCCAATCCGCTGCGCAAAAAATCCGGATACTCAGCTTCAGGTGTGAGCACGCGCAACTTGCCATCAACGTAACTCGGCGTCGCGTAATGCAGTGCCTTCCCGAGCCGTCGCGCTGCTTTGAACACCGGCATCTTGTTCGTGCGTGTCGAACCGCTCGTGTTCTCGAAAAACCGCACACCGTTGTACGGCTTGTCCGGGCACGCGACGATCAGGTCGTTGTCGCCGTCGCCATCCGCGTCACACGGAACCGGCCACGCCCAGAGTCCGACGCCGAGATCCACGACGAGACCCGGGTTGTTGTAGTGAATGCGCGTGAGGATTTCGGCGGCAGAAACACCGAGCGTCAGCGCGCCAATCACGAGAACCAGAAAACGTTTCATGAATGTTCCCCCATGAGACTTTGCAAACTCGGGAGTGCGCGCTCAATCGATTGCCGCTGCGGTCCAGCGAGGCGGCGGAACGGTTCCGTCATCGCATCATCACAAATGCCGAGCAGCGAGAGAGCGCATTTGATTCCTTCTGTTACGGCAGCCGCCGAGTTGCTGACGCGATACAACGCAGTCGTCACGCGCAGCACCTTCGCCTGCAACTCACGGGCACGTTCCATTTCACCAGCCAACGCGGCCTTTGCACACGCGACGTAGAGAGTTGGAAAAACATTCGCTCCGCCATTCACGCCACCGTGCCCACCGGCGACGATGCTTTCGGCGAGCAATTCGTCAGGACCGCAAAGGAGTGTCCAGTCGGAGCGCGTCTTCATCAGTTCGCGCACACTTCGGAAATAGTTCAGGTCACCGGAGCTGTCCTTGATTCCAACGATGCGGCGGTGATCCAGTGCGCGACGCAGCGTTTCAATCTCGATGCGCGTCTTCGTGAGCGCGGGAAAGTTGTAGAGGAACAGTGGCACCGGTGATTCCGTCGCGAGCCGATCGTAGTACGTCTGCAACTCTGGTTGACCGAGCGGCAAGTAGTACGGCGGCGCAGCAACGATCGCATCGGCTTCGCATTCGGATGCGTGCTGCGCGATCGCCAGCGACTCGACGTACGCGGTGTCAGTGACACACACGAGCACCGGCACGCGGTGTTTCACTTGAGCACAGGTGCGCTGCACCAATTCTCGTCGCACGCGATAACTCAACAGCGGTCCCTCGCCCGTGGTGCCAAGAATGAAAAGGCCTGCCACGCCGCCGCAGAGCATGTGCTCGATCAGTCGCTCCAGACCGGGGGCATCAAGCGTGTCGCGATCATGCAACGGCGTGATCATCGGTGGGATGACGCCACGCAGAGGCTGCTGAAAAAGAATCACGCGCGAAGTGTGACAAAATCACCGCGCGCGTGGTGCAAAAAATTCTGTTCAGGAATTCGAGCCTGACGCCGGCGCGTCCGCCTCCTCCGAATCATCCTCGCTGGCGGAAGCTTCTGACGACGTGAGACTGCCACGACGTCCGAACTGGGTGCGATGCACCGAGCCGCTCGCCTCGAGCTCGACCTGTGCCTTGGCGGAGAAACGCGCCCAGGGCACCGCGGCGATACGTTCGGCTTCAATCTGTTCGCCCGAGATTTCGCACACGCCGTACGTGCCGTTGCGAATCCGCGCAAGCGCCTGCTCGATCTCGTAGAGCGAGTTCTGCTCGGAAGACATGAGGCTCAGTGCGAAATCGCGATCGAATTCATCCGTGCCCGCGTCCGCCATGTGCAGGCTGAACGCCGCCTGCTCTTCCTTCGCCATGTCCGCGTGATTGTCCTTGCTTCGCAAAATCTGCGCGCGCGCGGTGATCAAGGATTCGTAATGCGACTGCCACTTGGCCGGCACGCGGACGTTCCCGTTCGCCGCGGCGCCGTTGGTATTGCCGCCCCCCGCGCCGCCGAGAATTTGCGCCGCAGTCGCACGGGTGCGATTCGAGACGTCTTGTGAAATCTTTGCTTTCTCCATACTTCAAAAATCCAAATCAAAAAAAATGTGCCGTGCCTTGTCGGCCAGCGAGTGCGCCGCGTCAAGTTACTCGCTGGTTTATTTTCCGGTATCGGATCGCATCCCGGTTCTACGCAGCGTGAGCGCCAAGCAAACATCGGCAGAAGGTCGGCGCAACATGATGCAAAAATCGTCACGCTCCCCGGTGTGTGAAACCGGTGCCCGCCTGATGACGTGGAAATCAACGTGAGTCGCGAAACCATCGCACAAATTTTTCGATGCCTTGCTCGATTTGCGTCGTGGGCGCATAGCCGAGCATGCGCTGCGCTTTGCTGATGTTTGCGTAAGTAATCGGCACGTCGCCGGGCTGAAGAGCCTGTCGCTCGATCACCGCTTTCACTCCGAGTGCTTGCTGAAGCAACTCGATCAAACGCGACAGCGTGACAGTGTGCGACTCGCCGAGATTGAACACTTCGAAACCAAATTCGCGTTCGGTGCAGGCGAGCACGCCCAGAAGAATGTCGTCGATGTAAGTATAATCACGCGCGGTCGAGCCATCGCCGAACATCGGGATCGGTTTCCCCGCGCGCAACAGCCGCGCGAATTTGTGGATGGCCAGATCGGGACGTTGTCGCGCGCCGTAAACGGTGAAGAAGCGCAGCATCGCGATGTCCATGCCATAAACGTGGTGATACACGTGGCCGAGCGCTTCGCAGGCGAGCTTGCTCGCCGCGTACGGCGAGATGGCACAGAAGATCGGATCGGATTCGGAAAACGGCACCTTCGAGTTCACACCATACACGGAAGACGATGATGCGATGGTGAGCTTGCGCACGCCGGTGAGGCGGGCCGCTTCGAGAATGTTCACCGTGCCCTCGACATTCACGCGCTGATACAACGCCGGCTCTTCCAGGCTCGGGCGCACGCCGGCGCGGGCCGCGAGGTGAATCACCTGATCGAACTTCGTCGCGTTGAATACATGATCCACCGCTGCTCGATCCGTGATGTCGGCCTCGATGCATTGGAACTGCCCGCCGCGTGCGCGAATGCCTTCGAGGTTCTGGCGCTTCATGGCGGGATCGTAGAAGGGATTCAAGTCATCGACCGTCCACACGGCGTGCCCGCGTTCGAGCAACGCTTCGCACACGTGGGAGGCAATGAATCCCGCGCCGCCAGTGACCAAAAAATTCATGGGGCGCGAAGTTAACAACGCCGCGCGGTCAGGCAACCGGAAAGGAGAGATTACTCGCGGACGATTTTGCGCGTGCGTTGATCCGGCGACGGCGGCATCGGCGGCGAAATCGTGGGACGCGTGCGGGCGACGATCTCGCGCCAAAGTCGGCGGTCCTTTTCATTCATCGCCTGCCAGCGAGTCGCGCTGCGCAGAAACTCCTGCTGATCTGCGGCGGAAAGTCCTTTGAACTTTTTCAAACCATCGACCGCCTCGCTGCGTTCTGTGGGTGTAAGATTGCCCAGACGCGCCAGATTGGTCGTGATCATCGCACGTTCCCTGCCTGAAAGGGCATTCAACGTTTCATCACGCTTGCGCGCATCGAGGCCGAAGTAACGCTCCACGTTCTGCACGGCGATCTCCCGTCGCTGTGCAGGCAAGGCGTTGAAATCAGCCATCCGCTTCTCCCAATCGGTGCGCTGCTGCGGTGACATGCTGCTGAGCAGCGCCGCGCTGTTGGTGCTGGTCTGTGCGTCGAGGAAGAACCGGGCCGCCAATTCATTCTTCAAAACATCCTGCGCCAGCGGGGGCGGAAGAATGGTCCAGGTGCGCAATCGATCTTCCACGATCTTGCGCTTGTCCGGTGGAAGCATCTGCACTTGCGCTGTTCGCAGAGGCTCAGGCGTGGACATGAGCGGCAGCATCAGCGAGCGCAACTCGAGCATTTGCAATCGCACCTCACGGTCCTCCACTGACAATGCGAGATACTCCTGAACCTTGGCGCGCAGAAACGGTTGCGTGCCCTTTGCCCGCGCTCCGATGAATTGTTCCCGCTCGGTCTCGTTCATCGCGAGCAACTTGCGGAATCCCTGCGCCGGAGTGTTTGTGATCGACGGCAACGGCGGCATCGCGGGTGCAGGAATCTGTGCGAGCGTCAGGCACACGCTGGCAAACAGGAACAAAGCAACGCGCACCGAAATCATTTCAGCACCTTCAGCAAATCGTCATCCGACACGGATGACACCTGGCGGAACTGGTTGATCGCCTCGAAGTCCTTGAACACTTCGGGCCCGGGCAGAGCCGCCATCTCCTGCGACAGGTTGCGAATCTCATGCACAAATTGCGCCTGTTCGATCTGGGTCCGGGCTCTTGTGCCTTGCTGCACGCGATACTGGTAGGTGCCGAATGCCACGACCAGCGCCAGCGCAAACACCCAGCTCAGGCGCGGCTGAACGCGACGCAGCCAGTCGCGCCAACTCGAACGAACTGCCGCGCGGACAACCGCGCGCTCCTCAAGCTCGATCGCATCGAGCACTCGTGAAGTGAAGTTCGACGAGACCGGCACGTCCGGCAGGTGACGCAAGACGCGGCTCAGCGCCGCATCCGCTTCCCACTGTTCGCGCAACTCGGGATGGGCGGCGAGTGTTGCGTCGATGCGCGCGCGATCATCGTCGGTCAGCTCGCGCTTGAGACCGAGTCGGATCAGTTCGTCATGGATTGGGCTATTCATGAGACGCCTTCTGTAAAAAACCGTTTGTGATCGAAAGTTTCATTTAATCCTCCCACACGCCGCTGCGAAGATACGGCTTCAGTTTGTCCTTCAAGGTTTCGCGCGCGCGATGGATCAGGGATTTGGTCGCCGACAGCGTGCAACCGATCACCTTGGCAATTTCCTCGTAGGACATTTCATCTTCGCGGCAGAGCATGAGGGCGGTTCGTTGCTTGTCCGGCAACGCGTTCACCGCCTCGTCGACCTTGTCCACGAGTTCGCCGTGCAGCAGCTCCTCAGTGGGTCCGGCGTTGCGATGATCCTCCACCTGGCGGACGGGTTGTTCTTCGTTGTCGGAGAAAGTTTCATCAAGCGATTCAGCGCGATGGCGCGAGCGTCGCCGAATTTCATTCAACGCCAGATTGCGCGCGATGGTGAACATCCAGGTGGAGAACTTCGCCGTGACTTCATAGCGATGCGCCGACTTGTACGCCTGCACGAAAGCGTTCTGCGCCAGGTCTTCCGCTTCGGTCGGATCGTTGATCGTGCGCGCGATGAGATTGATGACGGGATGCTTGTAGCGCTCGACCAGTTCAGCGAAAGCCGCACGATCGCCGTCCTTCACGCGCAACATGAGGGCGGCGTCTGGATCAGCATTTGCGGACATGACGCGCAACACTGATTCAAAACCGCCGACGCCTCAAGGTTGCGCGCGTGGGCCGGCGGGGGAGTGAATCAGTAATCAGTAAACAGTAAATCAGTGAACAGCCCGCAGCCGCAGCTTCACTCACTGTTTCACTGATTACTGACCTGCTGATTACTGTGATCTCTCAGACCAGTTTCCAGCCTTCGCGATATTCTCGCCGCAAATACTGATTCGCTTCGGGAAGGTTCGTGAACGCGAACTTCTCCGAGTCCCACATCAGTTTGTGCTTCGCCAATTCGCCGCGGAGCTTCACCCGCAGGGCGATGTTGCCGAGCAACACGGCCTCGGTGAGCGGCCCGGCCCAGTCGAAGTTTGAGCCCGGCTTCGGGCCGTTGCCTTTGCACGCGTTGATCCACTCGATGTAATGGCCTGGTGAGCGATCGATCTTTTTTGGTGGCCTGCCGTACGCTTCAGCCCGCGATTCGGGAATAAGCACCCACCGCCCGCGCTTGTCCGAGATCAACGTCCCTTTATCGCCGACTATCATGGACCCGGTCGTGGGAACCTCGGCGCCATCGTCCATTTCCGGCGGACGCGGCGGACGCAAGTTGCCGTCGTACCATGTGAGCTTCACCGGCGGCTGTTCGCCGCGCGCGGGAAAATGATACGTCACCATCGACGCGAGCGGATACGTTTCTTCGTTCACGCGGCTCGACGTCGCTTCCACGCTCAGCGGCGCGCCGAGTTTCAACGCGCGGAAGACTGGATCGAATGTGTGGCAACCGATGTCGCCCAGCGCTCCGGTTCCAAAATCCCACCATCCACGCCACTTGAACGGCGTGTAAGCCGGATTGAAAGGGCGCATCGGCGCGGGCCCGATCCACATGTCCCAATCCATCGTGCTCGGCACGGGCGGCGTTTCAGTCGGGCGTGTGACACCTTGCGGCCAATATTCGGCGAAGAGCCCGTTCGATGGCCGATCTGTCCAGATGTGCGCCTCGCGCACCGGCCCGATCGCGCCATCCCAAACCGTCTCGCACAGCACGCGCGTCGCTTCGGATGCCTGGCCCTGATTTCCCATCTGCGTCACGACCTTCGCTTCGCGCGCGGCCTTCGCGAGCTCTCGCGCTTCCCAAACGGAATGCGTCAACGGCTTCTCGCAATAAACATGCTTGCCAAGCTTGATCGCGTACATCGACGCGAAGGCGTGCAGGTGATCCGGCGTGGCGACGACGACGCCATCCACTTCGGAGTGAATCTCATCGAGCATCTTCCGGTAATCTTTGAACTGCTTCGCCTTCGGAAATTTTTTGAAAAGGCCGCTCGCGTGCCGCCAATCGACATCGCACAGCGCCACGATATTCTCGCTCGCCATGTTGTTGATGTCGCTGCCGCCCTGACCGCCGATGCCGATGCCGGCGATGTTCAGCTTTTCATTCGGTCCTTTGGTTCCGAGCCCCAGAACGTGTTTCGGCAATATCGTGATTCCGAGAGCGCCGATGGCGGTGCCGCCAAGGAACTGGCGTCGTGAGAGGGTGCGAAGGCTGGGTTTTATCTTCATGCGTCAGCATTGGATGCAACTGCGGCATGGTTTATTGAGAAAACCTTTTTGTGGATGAATATGGGAGCGCGTCGCACTTGTCGTCTTCCGCGCCTACGACGGCGAAATCAAATTTCCGCTGGTGAAGATCATGGGCACGACCACGATGCCTGCCGTGGAGTTGGTGCGGAAATTCTCAACCGAGCGCGGCAAGCCCGGCGCGCAATTTGATTTCATCGCGTTCATTGACGGCGACGAATTTCACAACCGCGCTTCGTTCCGTGACGAAGCCGCCTTTGTCGAAACGCTCAATCGTCCCGCGATCACGCTGATGCAACCTTCAACCCAGTAGCGCCTTCACGGTGGCTTCGAGACTCGCTACGTCGGCGACGTTGAGAACCTGCGCGCTCTTGTCGATGCGCTTCATGAAACCACTCAAGGCTGCACCCGGTCCAAGTTCGATGAAACGCGTGAACCCTTGCGCGAGCAGGTAACGCATCGACTCCTCCCAGCGCACGGAACTCGTCACCTGATCGACGAGGCGCTGATGAATGTCCGGCGGCGCGGCGTGAGGTTGCGCGGTCACGTTCGAAATTACAGGCATCATCGGGATTTCGATCGGCACCTTCGCGAGCGCGTCGCGCAGCTTCGGTTGCGCGGTGGACATGAGCACGGAGTGATATGCGCCGGCGACATTGAGCGGCAACGCGCGCTTGGCGCCTTTCGCTTTGGCGAGTTCGCACGCGGTGCTCATTTTGTCCGCCGGGCCGGAGATCACGAATTGTCCCGGACAATTCAAATTCGCGAGTTCCACGCCAGCCTGCGCACAGACTTCACGCGTCGCGGCTTCGTCGAGCCCGATGATCGCGGCCATGCCGCCCTTCGTCGCGTCGCAAGCTTCCTGCATGAAACGCCCGCGCTGTTGCACCACGCGGATCGCGTCGTCAAATGTCATCACGCCCGCAGCCGCCAGCGCCGTGAATTCCCCGAGCGAAAGTCCCGCCGTCGCTTCGAACTTCAGCGCCGGCACGCGTTCCTTGAGCAGCTCAAACGCAACCCAGCTCACGAGAAAAATTCCCGGCTGCGCATTCTCCGTCTTGGTGAGTTCAGTGTCAGGGCCGTTAAAGCAGACGTTCGCGAGATCGAAGCCGAGTGCGGTGTTCGCGCGATCAAACCACGCGCGAGCCGCCGGGAATTGCTCGGCGAGATCCTTGCCCATGCCGACGACTTGTGCGCCCTGGCCTGCGAATAATAAAGCGGTCTTGCTCATGCGCGCGCATCAAACACGAACGAGTTTGCCGCGCAAAGAATTTTGCCACTGAGGCACGGAGACTCTGAGGGAAGAACGATCGTTCTCTCTGCGCCTATTTCACAAATGGCGACTTGGGAATGCGCTTCACCAACTCACGCGCCTTGTCGAAGGTGACGACTTCCTCGGAAAGCTCCAGCAGCGTCCACTTTTCGGGAAACTGATATTCTTCGCCCGACTTCAGCGTCACTTCCGGACTCAGCGGTTCGACTTCGGCGATGCGGTCGTTGCAATAAAACTCCACGGTATTGCCGCCGTCGCTGTAGTTGGCTTTCGGGTACACCGGAAAATGTTTCACGTAGAGCACCTTGCCGCGCGTGTAGGCGATCCAGCCTGCGTCTGAATCCGCGCCGACCTTCAACTCGCGCGCCTCGGCAAGTCCCTTCGCTTCGACGACGAGGACGTTGTCGATCACGCGGCAGCGGCGATCGGACGGCTTGTCGCCGTCGTAGGTGTATTCGCCGACCTTGCTCCCGCGACGCATCGCCCAGCGTTCCTTGAAGCGGCTCTTCTTGCTCAACGGAATCAGCGCGAAACCGCCGCCTTTACACACCGTGCGATCCCACATGCAGAACGAGACGTCGTTCGTCACGATATTGCGCATGCGTTGGATCACGCCCACCTCACCGCTCTCGGGATCGATGGTAAACTCTTTGTCGATCTGCACGCCGACGCTCATCTCCGGCGGGCTGATCACATGAATGACGTAATCACGTGGAGTGCGACCCATCCACTGGCCGACCCAGAGATTCTGATGTTTGGAAATGCCGCGCAGTTCAGGGCCGATGTCGCACTGCGCGCCACCGGGAGAAAAATTCGGCATGTCCGCCAGTGTACGCCCGGCCATCGAAGGGTTATCCAAGAGAATATTCTCGCCATTCAACGACCACTGAAGCACGCGTCCGCCGGCGGATGGAACGACGACCAGTTTGCAATCGCCGCCGCGCAACGTGAGAGCATTGGTCCATCCGCCGTAATTCTCGCGTGTCACACCGGCCGGCTGGGCGGTGAAACCAAAAACGACTGAGAGCGACAACCCTGCTGCAACGAAAACAGATCTCATAACAATTTGGATGCGCCCACTTTGGGAACGTCGGACAATCGATGCAAGCCAGCGCGCCGAGTTCCCGCGTGACTTTGCCGGCGTGCCCGCCGCACATTCGCCCTCGTTGTTCATGAAGAAAATTGTCTCCAGAAGCGGAAGATTCAGCGGCGGTCCGGCGGCAGATGTTGCGGCGTTTTCCGAGTCCATCTCGTTCGACCATCGGCTGTGGAAGCAGGACATCGTCGGCTCGATGGCTCATGCCACGATGCTGGAAAGCATCGGCGTGCTCACGCGCAAGGAACGCGATGCGATCGTCGGCGGATTGGAGGAGATCGGGCAGGAGATTGTGGACGTGAAGTTCAAGTGGAAGCCCGAGCTCGAGGACGTTCACATGAACATCGAGGCCGAGCTGACGAAGCGCGTGCCTGCCGGGGCGAAGCTTCACACGGCGCGCTCGCGCAACGACCAGGTGGCGCTCGATATCCGCATGTGGCTGCGCGATGAACTCGTGGCACTCGGCGAAGAAATTCGCGCCATGCAAGGCGCGCTCGTGGCGCTCGGAGAAAAGAACGCGGCGGTGATCATCCCCGGCTACACGCACGTGCAACGGGCGCAGCCGGTTTACTTCGCGCATCACTTGCTCGCTTACGTCGAAATGCTGGAGCGCGATCATCAGCGGCTCGCAGATTGTTTTCATCGCACGAATGTTTGTCCGTTGGGCAGCGGGGCGATCGCGGGTTCCACGTTGCCGCTCGATCGCGAAATGGTCGCGCGACTGCTTGGATTCGTGGACGCCAAAGGAAAGGCGCAAGTAACGCAGAACTCCATGGACGCCGTCAGCGATCGGGACTTCGCGATTGAGTTCTGCGCGGCGGCGGCGCTGCTCGCGGTTCATCTGTCGCGACTTGCCGAGGACGTTATTCTCTGGGCGAGCGCGGAGTTTAATTTCATCAAGATCGCCGACGCTTACACGACCGGTTCGTCATTGATGCCGCAGAAGAAAAATCCTGACGTGGCGGAACTCACGCGCGGCAAGTCGGCGCGCGTCATCGGCAATCTCGTGTCACTGCTGACGCTCTTGAAAGGCTTGCCGATGACTTACAATCGCGACCTTCAGGAAGACAAGGAGCGTCTCTTCGACAGCGCCGATACGGTGCGGGCCTGCGTGCGGTTGATGGCGGCGATGATCGAGAACACCTCGGTGAACGCGGACGATTGTCGCGCGGCGGCGAGCGATCCGTCGTTGCTCGCCACTGATCTCGCAGACTACCTCGTGTGCAAGGGAATGGCGTTTCGTCAGGCGCATCATGTGGTTGGCGCGGCGGTGGCCTTTGCGGAAAAGCAGCGCAAGCCGTTGAACGAAATCACGCTCCAAGAGTTTCGATCGATCGACAAGCAGTTCGGCGCGGATGTCACGGATGTGTTCAATCTGGAAAAAGCCATGGCGCGCCGGGAACTCATCGGCGCGCCGGGAACGAAGCAAGTGCGTGTGCAGCTCGCGCGTTGGCGCAAACTGCTCGCTCAATGAGCCCAGCGATGTCGCGTCCACGCGACGGTGAATCCAATCGCGAACAGGAACACGCTGGCAGCCATCGCAATCAAGCCCGCTGATCCGTAGCGAATGAGATAGTCTCCCGGGGCGCACAACGCGACTGCACCGGCGCACGAAACGAGAAAGAGATTGGGGCGTTCGCCGCTGGCGCGCCAGATGGCGAACCACGCCGCGATCAACAGCATCGCGGAAAGCGTGACTCCCAAATCAGTCTTCCACGGATAGTCATGCACCCAGAGCGCGGCGTTCATGAACCACGCGATGCCAGCAATGCCACGAATCCATTGCGCGCAAGTTGAAGGTTTGTTCCACGCGAGGCTGTGCGTGAGCAGGAAGAGAAACGCAACTTGCCAATAAGCGTGCCCTGGTGCGCCGGGCCAACCAAACGCAACGAGAACAGCCATGCCGATGGCGCCCGTGCAACCCGTCAACGGTCGGAACCAACGCAGCCCGCACATCACGAGAAGCAGCGCGATCGCGATCGTGAATCCATTTTCGCGGATGAAGTAAGGAAACAGAATTCTTCCCACTTCCTGCGGCATGCCGAGCGCCATGAGCGGAAGACAAAGGGCGAAGAGATCACGCGCCGCGTTGCGCATTGATGAGTTGCGGAGGACCAAGACAGCGAATCCGAGGGCGTTGATGAATACGAGCAGTTCAAATAACCAAGGTCGTGCGTAAGCCAGCAGCGGGGCGAGAAAGGTGACGACGAGCAATGCGCGGCGGAGAATAAGAGCGGGCGCGAGCAAGCAATCTTCGAGACGGGCGTACATCGTCCATACAGCGACGAGCGCGGCTGGAGCGATCCACGCCAACTGGAACGGCAGATTGCTGATGTGGGCCAGACACCAAAAGTGCGCGCCCGTTCCTGTCACCCACAGCGTGTAGAGAAACAACGGCAGCCAGTGTCTTTCGGGGTTTGATCCGCCGTAGTTTTTCGGGCGCGGAAGCAGATTCGCGCCGCCGACCAGAAGGGGCAGCGCGATGAACCAAAGGTATGTATTCGGCTTCGCCCAATCGTCGGTGTCCATCGCAACGGCCCGGGGGAAAATCATCGGCAACAGGGCATTCACCAACAGAAGCACGCCACCGAGAACCATGGCGCGCGGCGGCAAATTAAACTGCGGATACCAGCGTCGCACCGACACGGCACGCAATGCCGCCAGGATCACCGCGCAGCCCGCGAGCACCGAGCCGAGGCTGCGCGTAATCAGCGCGCCCTGGCTGATCAGCATGAATGGCACGAGCATCAATCCGTGCTCGACCACCTCGAGCAGCGCGGAGTCATACCAGATTTTTCGGCGAGCAAGGAGGATCGCCGTGCCCGCCACGAGGAAAGAGTAAATTTGCAGGGCGGAGAAGTTGAAGAGCAAGTTCGCTCCTTCCTCGGGCAGGAAACTTGGGTCGAGGGAAAGACGATTCACTCCGAAGAGCAACAGCGCCGCGCTGCACAGGAAGAAGGGATTACACACGAGCAATCGGTTCGCCCAGTAACGCCAATCGATGTGATGAAGCGGCAATAAGGTGAGTGGCGGTTCGGCTTGCGGAGAAGGCGGCGTGTTGGGTTCAGGATTCATAAGCACCTCGTCTGATTGGCGGACGCGTGAAGTTCACACGCATTTGCGTGAACAGAGCGCGGACAGTGGTGAGATTCACCGGGTTTCATGCGCTTTGGCTCCCATACGCATCGCGCGTGCCGTGAACGGAAGCTGACACGATGCGTCCTTTCATGTTTGCCTACGCAGGTGGAACGTGACGCACAAAACCTTCTCACTGATCTGCTCAAGTCAGTGTCGCGTTCGTTTTATCTCACTCTGCGCGCGCTGCCCGCGAGCGTGCGTTCTCAAATCGGTCTGGCTTACTTGCTCGCGCGCGCAACGGACACGATCGCGGACACCGAGCTGATCTCCGTCGAGCAACGGCTGAGCGCGCTGGCGAAGTTGCGGACGCGCATTCTCGGTCACGAAAGCGCGCCAGTGAATTTCGCGGACATCGCCTTGGCCCAGCCGGAACTTCCCGGCGGCGGCACGAATTCCGAGCGTGTGTTGCTGCAACGAATCGAAGAAGCGATCACGTGTCTTCACGCCTTTGCTCCTGCGGACCAGCAGCGCATCCGCGAAGTCCTGGACGTGATCACCGGCGGACAGGAACTGGACTTGAAACGTTTCGGCGACGGAACTGCCGAAAACGTCCGCGCGCTGCAAACGGATTCCGAGCTCGACGATTACACGTATCGCGTCGCGGGCTGCGTCGGCGAATTCTGGACGAAGATGTGCCGGGCGCATGTTTTCCCCGCCGCATCGCTTGATGATTCGTTCCTGCTCAAGAATGGCGTGCGCTTCGGCAAAGGACTTCAGCTCGTGAACATCCTGCGCGACATGCCGAAGGATTTACGTCAGGGCCGATGCTATTTGCCGGTCGAACGATTGGCGCGAGTGGGTTTGCAGCCGAATCAGTTGCTCGATTCCAACTGCGAATCACGATTGCGTCCGGTCTACAACGAATTGCTCGACGTCGCTGAAGAACATCTCCGCGCCGGATGGGAATACACCAATGCGCTCCCGCAGTCAGCGATTCGAGTGCGTCTCGCCTGCGCATGGCCGGTGTTGATCGGCGTGCGCACGCTCGGAAAGCTCCGCGCCGGAAACGTTCTCGACCCCGCGCAGCGGATCAAGATTTCCCGCCCAGACGTCCGGCGAATCGTCACAGCCACCGTGCTGCGATATCCGTTCGCCGAGGGCTGGCAAACGCTGTTCGATCGGATGAGAGCGTGAAAGGCGTGGCAACGCCTCGCGATTGAAGGCGCGCCGCGCGGTTATCCAGTTGCTTCACCCATGGGAGTTTTGTAAAGCTGTTGCCCTATGAAATTTCTCAGGTCATCGCTGTGGTTGTGCATTGCCGTTGTTGGCACCGCCCCGTTGCACGCGCAGCAATCATTGACTCCCGAGCAACAGAAGCAGGCCGCTGAAGCGTTGCGCAAAGCTCTCGATCAGGCGCCCTCATCTGCGCCGGCACCGGCATCAACGCCCGCGCCCGCCGAACCCCCCGCCCCCGCAGCGCCGAAAACGCCTGCCACGCCCGTTCCAAGCACGCCATCGCAAATCGCGCCCGGTGATAATTCCGCTGCGGGAGTGAAAGCTCGCACGGACGCAGAAGCCCGGGCCCGCGCCGAAGCCAAGGCGCGCAAGATCGCGGAAGAACGCCGCATCGCCGAAGAGAAAAAGCGCGTCGAAGAATCCGTGAAGGTGGACAAGAAGCGTCTCGCGGACGATAAGGCTGCGCTTGAAGCCAAGCGCCGCGCCGATGTTCGCGCCGCCGCCGAACGCGCCAAAGCTGAACACGCCAGGACCGAAGCTGAGTTGCAAGCCAAGCGCGAAGCCGAGATGCGCGCCAAGTCGGACATGCGCGGCAAGGCCGAGGCCGAGGCCAAACGGGTTTCTGCCGCGCCAAAGCCCGCAACAGCCGCGCCCGTCGAGCAATCGAAGAAAGCACCCATGACGGCAGCGCCCGCCACGCCGGCGACCCCGGCGGGGGCCGCTCCTGCCGCTGCTTCAACTCCTGCACCTGCGGAAGCGCGGAGCACGCCCGTCGTTACCCAAGCCAAGCCCGCCGATGATTCCGCCGCGCGCGAAGCGTTGCGCCGCGCTCTTGAAGGCGCAGGCAGCGCGCCTGCAACTCCCGCTCCAGCGCCAAAACCGGCTCCCGAACCGAAAGCGCCAGTCAAAGTGCCTGAGGTGAAGCCCGCGCCAGTTGTTCCGCCACCCGCAGAAACGCCGAAGCCGGCGACACCGCCGCCCGCTATTGTCGAACCCAAGCCCGCTCCCGCGACTCCGCCACCCGCTGTGGTTGAACCAAAGCCTGCCGCCGCCACTCCGCCTCCGGTTGCTGTTGAAACCAAACCAGTCCCACCCGTGGCGGCACCCAAAGCAGTGGTGGAAACAAAGCCTGCTCCGGCTGTTGCTCCAGTCACGACCGCACCTGTGACCTCAGCCAACGAGGTTACCGCGCGCGAAGCACTCCGTCGTCAACTCGAACAAGCCGAAGCAAACACGCCCGCAATCGCTGCTCCAGTCGCAGCGAAAGTTCCCGACACGAAAGCCGAACGCGCCGCAATCGAGAAGGCGGAGAAGGAAGCGATGGCGCGCGCGAAAGCTGAAGCCAAAGCGAGGGAGACGGAGCGCAAAGCCCGCGACGCCGAACAGCAAAAGATCGCCCGCAACAATGCGAACAACAAATCTCGGTTGCTCGAAACACCGCCATCGGTTCCGCGAACAACAACCCCGACAGTCACTGCGCCGCCGGCCGCGAACAATGCCGCCGTTGTTCCGAGCGGTCCGAAATCCAAGCAGCAACGCCTGGCGGAATTGTTGGAGCAATATCGTCGCGACCAGATTTTACCGGCGGAGTACCACAAGCAACGCGCCGCGATCATCTCTACCCCGGAGTAAAACATTCTCCAAAACGAAGAACCCGCCGATCGTCTCGGTGGGTTTTCGCTTTCTAACCTTATTGCGCAACTCAAGCATCGCCCTTGTTTCACTGCGAGGGAACGGTGAGGCCTGGCGCATTCGACATCATCGCCAACTCCCGTTGCAGTCCCAGCAACTCGCGTTGAGCTGGCCATTGATCGCCGGGGGCCAAAGTTCCCACCTCGACCCTTCGTTCCCATAGGTTGACCACCGCTCGAACCGCTTTAATCTGCTCCTGAAGCACCGCGCGTTGCCGGGCCGCGCCGGAGTTCTCCGGCAACAAGCGTTTCAGCCGCAGCACCGTGCGCTTCGCTTCCAGCACCTCTGCTAAAATTGTTTTACCCGCTGCGGCTTTTCTGTCCGCGGAGATCACCTGTTTTTCCGCCAACACAATTTCATCCCGCAACAATTTCACCGCAGCGGGATCAGTAATCGTTGTTGCCGTGTCACGAGCCGCCACCTCATGCGGGAGCAATAACTGGCTGAGCGCGGCCAGTGCCTCCTGATCCGAAAAATCCCGGACGATGCGCTGATACTGCGCGTTCGCTTCGTTCGTCTTGCCGAGTTTGCGATAACACTCACCCAGTCGGAACACAGCGGTTGCCACCACCTTTCGCTCCTCGTCGAATTGCTTGACCACCGACTCGTAAGCCTTGATCGCGGCGTCGAGGTTCCGATTCGCCTCCTCCTCGAAGAGTCCGCGCTGAAGTTGCTCCGTCAATCCACCCGCCGCGCCCGCGGTGAGCGTGAACATCATTGCCACTACAAATCCGAAATATTTTTTCATTTTTTGCGTCTCCCCGTCGCTGCGCCTTTGTGTTGAATCCTCGTGAACCGCCGTACTCGCGTTGTCATGGTTTTGTAAATTGCCGCCGTTCATTCTCTTTCCAGCCGATAGCCCACCCCATGCACCGTCCTGATCCAGCGCGGCGAGTCGGGATTTTTTTCCAGCTTCCGCCGCAGCGACGCGATGTGCATGTCCACTGTGCGCGTAGTCGGAAACGCGGCGTAACCCCAGACGACGTCGAGAAACCTTTCGCGCGAAATCGTCTCGCCGTTGGCTTCCGCCAGCAGGCGCAACATCGCGAACTCTTTCGCCGTGAAGTGAATCTGCTTTCGCTTCCGCATCGCGTGCTGACGGGCGAAGTCGATGCGCGTCTCGCCGATCGTCAGCTCCAACACTGCCGAACCATCGCGCTGTGATCGCCGCAACAACGCGCGCACACGCGCCATCAACTCGTCCGTACTGAACGGCTTCACCAGATAGTCATCCGCGCCGCAATCGAGCCCATTGACGCGATCCCGCACCTGGCCTTTGGCGGTAAGCATCAGGACTGGAGTCGTGTGTCCGAGGCGGCGCAGTTCCGCGCAGAGCGCGAACCCGTCAAGCTTCGGCATCATCACATCGAGCAGGATGAGGTCGGGCTTCTCCTTCAACGCACGATCGAGTCCGCGCTCGCCATCCGCGGCGGTGATGACGCGAAAACCTTCCGCGGCGAGGCAATCCTCAAGGGCGGTGCGCATCGGCAGTTCGTCTTCGATGATGAGGATGCGCGCGTTGTTCACCCACCACCTCCGAATGAGCAACGCCTCTGACTTCCCTCTTCCCTCAACGGGGAGAGAATTTCCCCAACCAAAACTTCGCGCCTTGAACCCCTGAACCGTAGCAGGCGAGGTAACGAGGCTCTGATCTCCCTCCGACGGAGAAGTTTGAGCCTCCTCACGTCGGCTGCTACCGAGGAAAGGTTCATGGAGAGGGAGAACCGCTCGTGCGCCCCTGCATTCATTGCCTCTCCTTCGCGTCTCCGCTTCTCTGCGCCTCTGCGTTGATCGGCAGTTCGATCGTGAAGCAGCTTCCTTTGCCGACTCCGCTCTGCACCCGCACGCGTCCGCCGTGCGCCTCGACGATGTGTTTCACGATGCTTAGACCAATTCCCACGCCTGGAGTTTCGCGGCGCAGTTCAGAACCGAGTCGATAGAAGCGCTCGAAGATCTTCTGGTGCTCGGCAGCGGCGATACCGGGGCCGTGGTCGCTGACGGCGAGGAGCCATTGAGGATTGGGGATTGAAGATTGAGGATTTTGGATTTTCAAACTCACGACGACTTCTTCTCCGCTGGGCGAATGCTTGATCGCATTGTCGATGAGGTTCACGAGCGCTTGTTGGATAGCGGCGCCGTCCATCAAAGTGCCCCCGGCATCTTGCCGGGTTTCAGCTTCATTGGTCATCCCGGCCCGGCAAGAGGCCGGGGGCACGTTCACGACCAGCCGCACGCCGCGTTCCGCGCTGTACGGTTCCATGAGCTTCACCGTCTGCTCAACGAGAGCGACAACATCCGTCGGCTCGAACTCGTATTCCTTGCGCCCCTGCTCGATGCGCGCGAAGTCGAGGACGTTTTCTATCATCGATGACAGCCGACGGCATTCCTGTGTGATGAAGCGGAAGTATTCGCGCTGCTTGGCCGGGTCGGAAATTTTCCCGCGCTCCAATCCCTCGGCCATCAATCGCACCGAGGCAATCGGCGCGCGCAACTCATGCGACACGCTGGAGACAAAGTTGGATTTCATCTCCGCGAGCCGGAGTTGTTTGTGAAACGCACGCCAGGCGAAGAAGAAACCAATGATAGAAGTGGAGGCGGCTACAACGATGAGTAGTCCAAAGGCAAATACACGCGCACGCTGACGAGTGAACAGGAGATCAGGCCGGGATAGATGCGCGCCAACCGTCACATATACCCTGCTCCCCATCGCTTGATTCGCCGACGCCAGCGCGGACTCCGCGTCTTTCGGAACAACTCCATACCACGAGCGCGAACCGACTTGTCCGGTGTTGGCGTTCTTGATCAGAAATTGCTCATTGATTTCAAGCGCATCACCCGCCACGGCGACGGTGAACTCCATCCAGTCCGGGTGCCGGACTCTTTCCAATGTCTGACGGACGAGGCGGGTTGTTTCAGCACGGGTGCGAAAGAACATGCCTTGCTCGCCAGAACGAAAGGCGAACCACAAGTTGTTGGTCACGAAATGGTTTGTCACTGGACACCAGACCCTGAGCGCAGATGGCGTCATGACACTGTAGCCTGTCGTCCACCGTACAAACTGCCCCCGCGCAATCTGGTGCAAGCCACGCAGCATTTCCTCCCGCTCCCACACTTCCCGCCAATGACGCTCAATCTTTGGGGCGCGATTCGCCGTCACCGAGTTGGAAGGTGCGGCAAGTCCGCACGCGCGCACCGCCAGCAGGATTGCGTCCGAACGCTCCGTTGGATTCGTGACACAACTTGAAGCCACGAACTCCAGAGGAGGCGGTTTGAACTCAAGCAGTTTGAGCAAAGCCAGTGTTCTCAAATCCCCACCACTTTCACCGAATACCGGTTCCAGTTGGGAGGCAAAGTTGCTGTAACTCAGCAAGGCGGCGTTGGTATTTCCCGCTTCAAGATATAGTCGTGCGCGGTCAAATTCCGCCGCCGCGCGAAAGCGAAGCGGCGGTTCCATCTCGATGAAATGCTGCCACTCGTTGAGGGCACTTTTACTCGTGGATGGCGTTGCCTGAGATCGCCGGGCTCGCCATGACTCGATCTGGCCGGCTTGAAGCGCAGTTTCATCCAAAGGTTCAAGGGTCAGTGCTGTTTGGGAGGGTTTGGGCCACTTCAATCCGCCGTCCGTATCGAAAGCGATCAGTCGGCTCCAAATGGGATTGGGAGAAACCGTGGTGTTTTGCGGAAAATCCGGGAACACCGACAGGTCACCAATGGTTGGACTCTGCAAAGCTTCCCATACGAGGGGCGCAGCTTCATCCGCAAGTTCTGCGGCGCGAGCTTCGGCTTCACGCCGTGCGGACTTTTTATCCTGCTGGAGCGTGAACCCACCAAGCAACGCCAGCACCAGCATCGGCGCGAGGATGAGCACGCCCTGCCAGAAGAAGCTCGGCTTGCGGTTGGTTCGTTTCACGGGGTCGGCCATTTGCTAACAGAGAGTGGCGGGTGAACGAAGTCCGGATGTCATGGATTTGTAAAAGTGAGTCTCGTGAAGGACACGAAGCGGACGAGGAAGAAACCTTAGTTCTCCGGGCGGTTGGCGTCGTCTCCCACGTCTTCGCCTCTCCCCCTTCGTCTCCTTCGCGCTCTTCGCGAGACTCCTTCAGTTGGGCATTGGACACGCGGCTTGCCGTCCGGCATAAATCCTCGCCATGCATGATTTTCGGTATGTCGGCAACAAGCTGTTCTGCGAGCGCCTGAGCATTGAGTCGCTCGTGAAGAAACACGGCACGCCGCTTTACGTTTATTCGCAGCACACGCTCGAAGACCACTTCGGCAAACTCGATTGCGCGCTGCGCGATCTCGATCACCTCGTCTGCTACGCGATGAAGGCGAACTCGAATCTCGCCGTGATGCGCACCTTCGCGAATCTCGGCAGTGGCTTCGACGTCGTGAGCGAAGGCGAATTGCGCCGCGTGATCGCCGCGGGCGGTGATGCGAAGAAGTGCGTGTTCGCCGGCGTCGGCAAGACGGAGCAGGAAATCGAGTTCGCCCTGCGCAAAGGGATCTACTCCTTCAACGTCGAGAGCGAAGCCGAGTTGCAACGCATCAATAAAGTCGCCGCGCGCCTGAAGAAGATCGCGCCGATCGCCGTGCGCGTGAACCCAAATGTCGATGCCGGCACGCACGCGAAAATCACGACCGGCACGTACGCGAACAAGTTCGGCATCGCCTTCGAGGAGATCGAGGGCGTGTATGCGCGCGCGAGCAAGTTGAAGAATTTGCGCCTGCGTGGATTGCAGACGCACATTGGCTCGCAGCTCACGCAGGTGAAACCGTTCGAACTGGCCGTGCGCAAACTGCTGCCGCTCGTGGAGAAACTTTCGGCGAAGTATGACTTCGAGTTCTTCAGCATCGGGGGCGGACTCGGAATCGTTTACAACCCCGCGCTCGAAAGCGGTCCAGCGACCTGGTGGCAGCAGGCGAAGGCGAAGGACATCCTCACGCCCAAGACTTACGCCGACACGCTCGTGCCGTTGTTGAAGCCGCTCGGGTTGAGAATCCTGATCGAGCCGGGCCGTTTCATGGTCGGCAACGCGGGGATCCTCGCCACTCGTGTCGAGTACGTGAAACGCACTGGCAAAAAGAACTTCGTGATCGTGGACGCTGCGATGAACGACCTGATCCGCCCGGCCTTCTACGATTCGTATCACGAGATCGTGCCGCTCGCGAAGAACGGCCGGGCCACCGTGTCGAGCGACGTCGTCGGCCCGATCTGCGAGTCAGGAGATTACTTCGCCAAGGATCGTCCTCTGGCGAAGGTTGGCGCGGGCGATTACCTCGCGCTGCTCAGTGCCGGCGCGTACGGCTTCGTGATGGCGTCCAACTACAATTCCCGCGGGATGGCGGCTGAAGTTCTCGTACATGGGAACAAAGCCGAACTCGTTCGCCCGCGCCAGAACGTGGAAGAGATTTGGAAGAGCGAGCGCGTTCCGGCGTGGCTGTGACATCATTCATTTGGAACCACGGAATACACTGAAAACACGGAAGAGAATACTTCTGTGTGCTCCGTGTATTCCGTGGTTAACACAGTTCAGTTGCCGCCATCTGAAATCCCGCCCGCCCCGGTACGGTTTCGCCGCCGACTTTCCCGAGCCATTGCCATGGCCTGCTCGACCTCGCGGCTAACGAAAGTTATTTGAGCGGTCGCCTGAAGGATGTTTGAACTTCACATTGGAATAAGTCGCGTGTGATGAGTCCTCGGCCACGTCTGGCATGACGCGCTTCTACAGGAATGGACGGCGTGTGAAAACTTTCTTTGCCATGACGCTGCCGCAGAACTTCGAGCCAGAGATTACATCGTCTTAACAAACTCGGCGTTCCCGCACACACGCCATTAACACACGGCTTGTTAATTCCCCTCGTGAAGCTTGAGGAACAACACATGGGAACAACAACGCTCCGGGCCGGGTGCGCGATGATCGCGCTATTGCTTTCGATTCAAACAACGCACGCCGCTGATCCACGGACCAACTCCTGGTTCACGACGTACTCTGGCAAATACGCGCGCGCCTACACCAACGCCGCCGCGCAAACCGCGAACAACGCGACCGCCATCTGGAACAACGGCTCGCAAGCGCAAACACTTCCTGCTTACGCAGGGGTTCAGGAAATTTATTCGTCGAGCAACTGGGTTTACATCCGCACCACCGGAGTGGGCGCGCATACGATGGGGCCGTACGAACGATTACTCGCCGCGCATTTGAATCTGCCCAGATCACGCCAGAGAAGATCGGCATGGCGCTCGAATCGTTCCTGCTCACGCTTACGTCGTTTGATTCGAGGTTTGATCGCGCGATGCGCGGCGAAGAGGAGTTCACCACCGACGAGAAGCGCGGCTTTGAACTGTTCATGACCGAACGCGATCCACGGCGCGGGCAATTCGGCGCGGATTGTTTTCACTGCCACGGCGGCCCGCTGTTTCAAAGCCAGAGCTTCGCGAACAACGGACTCGACGCGGAGCCAAAGGATCGCGGTCGTGCGAGCATCACCGGCAACTGGAACGATGAAGGCAAATTCGCCACGCCTTCGTTGCGCAACATCGCCCTCACCGCGCCCTACATGCACGATGGACGATTCGCCACGCTGGAGGAAGTGATCGATCACTACGGCACGGGCGTAAAGCGCAGCGCCACGCTCGATCCGAATCTCGCCAAGCATCGTGAGGGCGGGCCGCATCTCACAAGTGAAGACAAGCGCGCCCTGGTGGCATTTCTGAAGATGCTCACCGACGAGAAATATCTTGAGCGAAAGACAAACCTCGCGGGCGCGGACAACTCCGAGGAGAAATTCTAAGAGCCGGTCTGAAAATTCGGGATGGGTAGCACAGGCCACTGGCCTGTGCCGTCCGGCGACTCGCCGGACGGAACGGGGATGACGCCTCCATCAACTAGGTCAGCGCTTTTCCTTGCGGACGTCTCACCCCTCCGGTCGGCGGGTCGCCGACCGGAACAGGCCGGTGGCCTGTTCCACCCTTTTTCAGACTGGCTCTAAGGCACAAGTATCTCGCGGCGAAGACGACCGACGAACGTGGATGGCAACCGTCGGTCCATTGATCCAACGACCGGGCGCTCGCGTTCCACATGGCCATCTACGAAAGCAACGTTCGCACGCTGACGATGACGAAAGTGCGCGTTCGGATAACTCCACGGTGAGTCGTCGTAGTCAACGTAGTAGAATTCCTCCAGCATCGGATTGTCCGGAGACGCGGGCGACTGAAAGTCATTGACCTGCGCCGCGTCAGCGAACAGGCACACCGAGGATGTGTCGCGAAGTTTTTGAATTGTGAATGGCGGCTGTCCGTTGGTGGACGAGATGTGGCGGTTGTAACCGTAGCCATACGCCGCGCCACGCGCCTTCAATTTGAACCGGGCATCGCCGTAGTTGAGTGACGGACAAATTTCCACGCCACGCCCGAGCAGATACGGATAGAGCACGCCATAAGTTGCATCGAAGGCACGCTCGCCTTCGTTGCCGTTCTTCAGCCAGCCGAACCAGAAGACGACGCCATTGTTCGTGGGGAAATCGCTGAAGGCGAAGGTGCGTCCCTCGTTGTCGTCGAAATACATCTGCGCGGCGAGACCGAGCTGGCGGAGATTGTTCACGCACTTGATGCGTTGCGCGGTTTGTTTGCTTCCGCTCAACGCCGGGAGCAAGAGCGCGGCGAGAATTGCAATGATCGCCACGACCACGAGCAACTCGATCAACGTGAACGCTTCCTTCCGCGTTTCGCCTTCCTGTGCGGCGATCACGCGGCACAAACATTCCGGGCACAGGCAGTCATGGCTGGAATCAACTTCGCGCAATCGCGGGAACTCCAAACACCAACAGCGCGTCGGTGCGGTGTCGGCGTGACCCGAGAAGTGTGTCTGGCACTTCGGACAAACTTTTGCCTCGGGCGTGCTCACGGTTTCAGTGCGTTGACGCGATAGAAGGCGCGGGTTGCCGGTGTGTTCGTGTCTTGCAACAGCAACACTCCGCCACTTCCCGTGTTGGTCGCAGACGCCGCGCTCCAAGTGGCGAGATCACTTGTGCGTTCGAGAACGTAACTCCAGTTCGTGCGACTGATGAACTGCGCGCGCCATGTGCCATTCGAGCGTGTGCCACTGTAGTTTTGCACCGGGGGATCGGGCACCTTCACCACCAGATTGTCCACCGTTCCATGCGCGAGCACCGAGCCCCAAAACTGCGGGTTCCCGAACTGCGCCGCGTCGCAGTAACTCATGATCGCGAGCGAATCGCAGCGAAAATCCGCCGTCGCACTGAGCACGAGATCCTTGATCACGCCGAAGACTGCGCCGTTCTTCGTGATGAGCGTCTTCAACGTGCGGTTCGTGGCGGTGAACATCATTTCGATGTGAAACAAATCATTCGTGGTCATCACGAGCGGGTGATTGTCGCTGAAGTAGATCAGGTGATTCGTGGCGACCACCGTCGGCGCGAAGGTGGCGCCGAAGCCGGAGTCGGGGAAGTAATCGAACTCCACGAGATTGCGCGGCCCTGTCGCCGTTTGTCCCGCGCCGCGGAAGAAGTTCGTACCAATGGCATTCGAGAAGTTCATGAACCCGATCGCAATCTCGAACGTGTATGACTTGTTGCTGGTGGTGCCGATCGCGATGTCACGCAGCGTCAGATCGAAGGCGACGCCGAAATCATCGCTTCTGGAGATGATCGTGCGGAGCGGCAGCCAGAAGTAACTGTTCGTACGCGAAGAGTCCCAGGTCACTTCCATGTTCTGGTCCGTGGCGTTCCAGCGGAACAACGACGCGTCGCCGGACGAACGCCAGCCGCGCGCGGATGGATCGGTGGAAAAACTCTCACCGATCGTCACGGCGCGCAGCGCCGACATCAGCATCGCGAACACGAGCACGACGAATACGCCGCGGGCTTGGTGAAGGCGCGAACGACAGGCCGGAACGCGGACGGTCACGTCCGCCAGTTTTAGAGCGGATGTTCGCGCGGACGTGATCGTCCGCGCTCCGCGCTCCGGATGTTGGTTCATGATGAGCGGCATCGGATATTGCGCGCACCACCGGTCAGTCCTTCCGCCGCGGCGCACGGCGGGCCACGGCGGAGAAAGCATCGATCTCGGCTTTGCCTTCGATCACTTCCACGCGCACGTAGCGAACCCACGGAAGACGCACACGACGTCCATGTTCCGTTTGCGCGTGGCGAATGTTGAACCCAGTGCCGCCAGCCGAACCTTTGTAGAGCGTGCGGATGTCTTCAAGCGTCGCGCCGGCGAAGTCCTCTTGCGTCAGCGAGGGATCGACGGGGATATCGAAGCGGCCTTCGCTGTCAGGAGGAAACAGTGCGTCAAGGAGCGGCGTGGGTTCGGGATCGAGCGCATAAAACTTTCTTCCATTCGCGCTCACGGAAACCCGTGTCACACCGGTGTTGTTGGCGAACAGCGAACTGTCTGTCGCAGGTGTGCCGATGTAAGTGAACGTGTTCAGATCGAACTCATTCGTCACAATGAACCCGGCGTTGCCGAAGATGATGAAGTCGAGACCGAACGGCTTGTGCGGCACGTCGAAGATTGGCTTGTGAAACTTGATCGTGATCGAGCCACCCGCGCCGATCGAAGCGATTTGATTTGTGCCGTATGGCGGATCAAACGGATCAATCGCCTCGCCGAACGGCGCGACGCGCGAAGGTTCGCCGAGAACAGACTGCCCATTGGTAAATCCGGCGGCGAAGCCTTCGCCGGGATTGTAGCTGATGACCGAAACGGCGTAATTCGTGGCCGCGACGGTGTTGAGGACGATGCTGGAACAAGCCAGCAGAACGAGACTGAGTTTCTTCATGCACTGATCTTTCTCTGGCGCGCGAACGAATCGTTCGTGCGCGGGTTTCAAGTTGAGAGGACCAGTGCGGTGGGGCTGAAAACAAAACAGCCTTCACTCGCAAAGAGAATGAAGGCATTCGACTTCCGTTCCGCACTCGCGGAACGGACTGGCCTCATCCTTCTCTTTGACGGAGAAGTGGTTCGACGAGCGAACCGGACGAGCGAAGCCAAACCGGTATCCTGACTGCGGGCTTTGCCTCACTCCCACCTTCCCGATTTCTCAGTGGCGTTCGCGCGAAAGATTTTCGCGGCGGAGTTCGTATCCCGACACAGTGGCGTAACCGTCCCGGATTCTCACCGGGTTCCCAGACATTTGACTGCGTGACATCCCGCACTCGCGGGACTCTTTCAAAGAGCGAGACGTAACTACGCCCGAGAAAAAATTCTGCCAAGCCATTTTTTGTAATTCTCTGCGCGCGGAGCGCGGACGGTCACGTCCGCGCGAAGAAGTCGTCTTGCGGACGTGACCGTCCGCGCTCCGGTCACTGCGCGCGACCGAATTTCTTTTCCAGCTCGCGGAAATTCATCTCGATCAACGTCGGGCGTCCGTGTGGGCAAGTGTATGGCATGGCGCAGTGCCGAAGGTCCTGGAGCAGATTCTCCAACTCGGGCCCGTCGAGCGGATCGTTCGCCTTCACTGCGTGGCGGCAAACTGTTTTCGCAACGACATGTTCGCCGAGGCGCATCGAGTTCACCTGTTCGCCTGCAGCTTTTAACTCGTCGATCAAGCCCAGCACGAATCCGCGTGGCTCCGTGGACTTCACAAACGGCGGCAGCGCGTCGAGCAAAAATGTGCGCTCACCAAACTCGCTCAAACCGACACCGAGCCGCGTCAACGCGTTCAGAATCCCACGGACGAATGTCGCATCACGTGGCGACAACTCGATCGTCTCGGGCAGCAACAATCGTTGCGACGCCACCTCGCCGCGTTCCGTGCGCTCCATCATTTGCTCGAAGAGAATGCGCTCGTGAGCCGCGTGTTGGTCGAGCAGCACGAGACCGCGATCTGATTCGAGCACGACGTAGAGCTTTCCGATGACGCCGACGATGCGCAGCGGGACGGAGAGCAACGGCGTGACGGGGGATTGAGGATTGAGGATTGAGGATTGGGGATTTGAGATTGCCGGAACTGGGCGTGCGGCTTGTGCGCGCTCTTCGGATTCGCGGCGGAATGCGAGCGGAAGCGGCGCGGTGATGGACTGCGGCGGTGCAGGCGTGATCGGCGGCAATTCCGGCAAACGGAGTTCCGGCGAGCTAATCGGTTGGGCAACTTCATTTTGCGCTTTTTGAACTACAGGCTGCGGCGGCGATGCGCTTGCTCGATGGAATCCGAGCAGCGCTTCCTTCACTGCTTCCGTCACAAAGCGCCGCACCGCGCGTTCGTCGCGGAACTTCACCTCGCGCTTGGCGGGATGGATGTTCACGTCCACCGCAGCGGGATCGATCTCGATGAACAAACAGCACACGGGGAATCGGCCCTTCATCAGCGCTGTGTGATAGCCTTCGAGCAATGCGTGATTGAGCGTGCGGTTCTCGACGGGACGACGGTTCACGAAGAGATGCTGATCCTCGCGCGTCGAGCGCGCCACGCCGGGTGCGCCAATCAATCCCCACACGCGAACGTCAGACTTCGATCCGTCTGTGTGGCCAGTTTCGTCAGCCGCAAACTGTTCATGCAGTGGACCGCTCGCATCCACGGCAATCAACTGAGGCAACGTGCCGGCGAGCTGGCGCATGCGCTCACGCACTGAATCAATTCCCGCGTTTGATTTCACCGCCGACAACTGCCACACCGTGCGCCCGTCCTTTACAAACGTGAAAGCCACGTCCGCGTGCGCCAGCGCGGCCAGTGTGAGGTAATGCTGGATGTGCGCCGACTCGGTTTCCTCGCTGCGCAAAAACTTTCGCCGCGCCGGCAAATTGAAAAACAACGAGCGCACTTCCACGCTGGTTCCCGGCGCGCTGCCCGCCGCTTTCACTTCGATGATCTTGCCGCCGTTGATGATCACCTGTGCGCCTTCCGGTGAATCGCCGTCTTGTTCGCGCGTCGTGAGCGTGAAGCGACTGACGCTCGCGATGCTCGGCAACGCTTCGCCGCGAAAGCCCATCGTGGCGATGCTTTGAAGATCTTCCGCGCGCTGAATCTTGCTCGTGGCGTGGCGCTCAAGGGACAACAACGCGTCGTCGCGGCTCATGCCCATTCCGTCATCCGTCACGCGGATCAATGATCGCCCGCCTGCTTGGATTTCGACGCTGACGCGCGTCGGCTTGGCATCGAGTGAGTTTTCGACGAGTTCCTTCACCACGCTGGCGGGGCGCTCGACGACTTCGCCAGCCGCGATCTGATTCGCGACGTGTTCGGGGAGAAGACGGATGCGGTTCATCCGTCAGCGCGCCGCGGTGAGCGGCAGGGTGAATCCAAACAGCGCGCCGCTGCCCGGCACATTGCGCGCGTAAATCCGGCCGCCGTGCTCCTCGACAATTCGTTTGGCGATGCTCAGGCCCAGTCCGGTGCCGCGCGTCTTGCCATACGTCGCGAAAGCTTCGAACAATTTGTCCAAAATCTCCGCCGCAATGCCACTGCCGGAGTCCACCACCTCGGTGATCAACTCCGTCGGCGTCAGTCGGAAATGAAGTGTGATGGTGCCGCCTTCTGGCATTTCGTCCACGGCATTGAAGAGCAGGTTGTAGAACACGCGGCTGAGTCGGCGCGGATTGATCGGCACGCGCACGGCCGGTGGCTCCTGCGCGAGTCGCACCACCACGCCCTTGGGTTCCACTTCGCGCGCGATCTCGTCGATCACAGGTTGCGCAAACTCGGCAAAGTCCAGCACGGCCACCGCGAGCTGGCTGCTCGATCCGCGTGTGAATTCCAGAATGTCCGACACCATCGTGCTGATGCGGTCGATCTGCTTTTGAATTCGCTTCTGCGCCACGGTTCGCGCTTCGACGGAAGTCTTCGGCTGACAGGCGTGATCCGCCGCCATGCCGATGATCGTCAACGGATTCTTCAAGTCGTGAACGATCGAACTGGCGAAGCGGCCCACCAGCGCCATCCGCTCGGCCTGGATCACCGTGCGAATGTATTGCCGGTTGAAATCGCGCAACCGTTGCGTGATCTCGCGCATGACGCCGAAGGAGAATTGTGGCGACTGCGACACCATCGCCAGCAATGCGTCACGCGGGATGAGATAGACGGTGGTATCGACTTCAGCCATGGCGGTGGCGGAGCGGGGTTGGTTGTCGATCACCGCCATTTCACCAAACACTTCGCCTTCCGGCAGCCGCGAGAAAACATGCCGCTCGCCCTGCGCCACAACACCCGAAATCTGGACCGTCCCCGAGGCAATCGCATAGAGCGCATCGCCGGCGTCGCCCTCCTTAAAAATCTCCGTCCCACCGGGAAATGTAATCGATTTCGCGACGCTTTTCAGCGAGGCGAGATCATTCGGTGACAGAGAACCGAACAGCTTGCACGACTCCAGCGGGAGCATGGGCGCAAGTTTATGGCAAAGCATTGTGGGGTAAAGCGCAGACGCCACCCGGCAAGTCCTGAATGCTTTCTCGCCAGTAATATCCGTTACGATTGTCTGCTGAAATCAGCGGAAACCACGTGGATTCGCGGCGCATTTCCCTTTGCACGACGGCCTCCGCGCCAGATCCAGAGAAATTTTTTGAAGGATCTCTGCCGTGTGGTATTTATTGGCCGGATGAGTTTCGCTGTTCGTTTAGGGTTGGCAGAGAGGTCTTGCTCGTAATGCGGTTCGAACAGCGTTCAATAGTTGGCCGCATTACCCTTCTGAGCGCCTGGGTGAAGGCGTTAACGACCTTGTCACTATCGAGCCGGAGATTACGTCTCCGGCTCTTTTGCGCAGACGCATCAACTGCGGGTCAGCGCAAAGGCCGCCCGCCAGGGCCGTCCAAAGCGCATCATCAGCGGTAAAAGCCAATCCTGTCCCGCCGCACTGAACAACGCATGGTGGAAACGCTGCGACCAACGCAGCCGGTCCGTGAACGCAGACTGAAGTTTGCCCGCGATGGCGCGTGTTGTTTCTTCCCAGCTTTGCTGACCTCGCGCAAAAAGGGTGATCGGTTCTGCCGCAATCTCCGCAGATTCGAACGCCATCGACATGCCGTTGCCCGTGATCGGCGGAATCATCGTGAGAGAATCGCCGATTCGGCAAGCCCCTGAATCGATCGGCAACGGTTCGAGACACAGTCCGGCGATGGCGCAGAAACTCTCCTGATCAAACTCAGCTTCCTGGAGTCTTCGCTGCAACGTGGAACCCGGCCGGCCACGCAAAGAATCCATTCCTGCAACAGATTCTCCCGCGCGGCGACGAAAAAGCCCGCACACGTTCACGACTCCATCGCCGAGCCGACACAGACCCACGTACGCATCACGATCGATGTGCATCTCCAGATCCGCCGCGAGACTCACGCCGCGAGCGTGAACTTTCAGCCCGAACCAGCGGGTACCTTCCGCGTCAATTGCCTGCGCACGGCGTCCAGTCGCCTGCACCATTCCTTCGCGCGGCTCCATCTCACGTTCGCGCGTTTGCGTCTGCAATATTCCGCCGCCGCTTCGAAACTGATCGGCCAGCGCCGCATCAAGCACGTGACGCGAAATACACAAAGCGGAAGCCGGCAAAGCGTGAAGTCCAGCCATCTTCTCACGCACAAAGAACGCAGCGCTTTTCGCCTCGCAAGCGCCCGCGTGCTGGAGCAGATCGGTCAGTTGAAGCCGTCGCAGCACCTCGACTCCGCGACCGCTGATGAATTCACCACAGACACGATGCCTCGGATATTCGCCCGCCTCAATGATCGTCACCGGCACTCCACGGTTGCGAAGTTCGATGCCGAGTGTGAGCCCGGCCAAACCGCCTCCGATGACGTGAATCAGCTTCACCATTTTCTCGCCATGAAAAGATGACTGAACAATCCGGCACCGCGCTCTGTGATGCGCCATCGGTTTTCTGTCGGCCAGCTCGCGGTCAATTCTCCATTACGAAAGCCGGCGCGAACGCTGGCAATCGCATCGTGACGCGTCACCGATCCGCAGCCCGCCAGTCCCACCTTGCGACTCGCCCAGAGTGCGAGTGCTGATCGGCGCGGCTCGCATGCAATGAAGAGGTTGGCTCGCTCGGCGATCAACGCCAATAACTCGATCAACTCGTCGGATGCGAAATGGTGGAGGAATAAATTGGCCGTGATCACATCGCAGCGCGGCGCGGCGCGCAACGCGGCGAACACATCGTCACTCACGATCGTGCTGCGCCAGCCGAGCGCGGTGAACTCCGCTTCCGTCTCAGGCGAAATCACCGGCTTACGGTCCACCATCGTCAGCTCCACATCGCGCCAGTGCATCTTTTGTGCGACGCGCAGGATCAAGCTTCCATCACCGCTCCCGAGATCGCAGATGCGTTTCACGGACGGCGCCGTGCGCAAGCTGCCCGCGAGAAGTCCGGCGTGGCCCATCATCCAATTGAGACGCCGCAGGTCGGCGCGCGAGCGCTGGGCAGCAAGGTCGCCCGGCGGAAGTTCGTCGAGCAACTCGGGTTCAACAACGCGTGAAATCATTCCGCTTCCAGCAATGCACCGTGACAACTGAAGCCGGCGCCAAACGAAGACATCCACCACCAACCCGCTGGTGCTGATGCCGCAAGCGTGCGCTCCAGCACGTGGTAAACACACGCGCTGCTTAGATTCCCAAACTCGCGCAAGACAGCCGTGCTGTGATCGAGTTCACCGTTGGTAAAACCAAATTCTTCACGCAACGCGCCGAGCACATCGCGTCCGCCCGCGTGCCATATCCATTGCGAGATGTGCGAGCCATTCATACCGCGAGGGCCGGTCACTGAACTGAAAAGCTGCCGCGAGTACTTTGCGGCGAGTGCCGGCACAGGCGCGGTCAGGATATTGCGCAACATTCCTCCGCGCTGTTCGAAGCGCAGCAGGTCGCGGTCAGTTGGCGAGACCATTGTTGCTGCGGTGTTCCACTTCACAGATCGACCGGAACCGCGCTCCTTGGAAATGACCGCCGCGCCCGCGCCATCGCCGAAAAGACACGCACTGATCAGCACGCCGGGATCGTCATCGAAATAAAGCGCCGCGCTGCAAACCTCGACGCAGATCGAAAGCGCATGCGCGCCGCGTCCCGCGCTGAGAAGCGATTCCGCCGTGCGCAAGTTCGGCAGAGCTGCTCCACATCCATGGCCGACCAGATCCAGCGCGAACACATCCGCGCGCAATCCGAGTTGCTCGGTGACGTAACTCGTCAGCCCGGGACACAAGTAACCAGTGCAGGTGCTGATGATGACCACATCGATGTCGCGCGGTTCGAGACCGGCGCGAGCCAACGCCTTCTTCGCCGCGTCCGTCGCGAGCGCTGGCGCGTGTTTGGTGAAGCGTGCGTGCAGCGCGTCAGGATTCAATTCGAAAGCTTCTGTGAGCGGGTCCAGGGCAAGCCACCGGGATTCAATGCCGTTTTGCGCGTTGAACAGTTTTCGCAGTAGCGCGCGCGACCGCGGCTGAAGTTGCGCGAAAAGGTCTGATGTCTGAAGCACCTCCCAGCATTGCCTCTGCGTGTAACGCGTTCGTGGCGTCGCGGTACCGATTCCCGTGATGAACATCGGGCGCCAAGGTAGCGAAACGTCAGTTTGCTGCAATGAAGAGTAATCAGTAATCAGTGAGTCAGTGTTCAGCGCTCGGCCTTTCACTGATTACTGTTTCACTGATTACTGATTACTGCCCTGCCAGCGATTCCCAAATGGATTCCGCCGCCGCGCGCGGATTCGGCGCGGCGTAAATCGGCCGGCCAATCACCAGCCAGCTCGCGCCGGCGTCGATTGCTTCGCGCGCGCTGAGCGTTCGCTTCTGGTCACCGGCGGCGTCGCTGCCAGCGCGAATGCCAGGCGTCACAAACTGCATCTCGTGTGGAAGCGATTGGCGGAGTCCCGCGACTTCGAGCGGCGAACATACCAATCCGCGCAAGCCCGCCCGCGACGCGAGTTGCGCGAGCCGCTCCACTTGCCCGCCAACACTCACGGTCAGTCCCACCTCGGCGAGATCGTCACCGCTCATGCTCGTAAGCACCGTGACACCGAGGATCAGCGGTGCATTCAGGCCCGCTTGTGCCGCGGTTCTCTGCGCCGATTCCTCGGCCGCTTGCATCATGGCGAGCCCACCGCTGGTGTGGATTGTCAACATCTGCACATCGAGACGCACGGCAGACGCGACGGATTTTGCGACTGTGTTGGGAATGTCGTGAAACTTCAGGTCCAGAAACACCGCCGCGCCCGTCGCACGAATGCGGCGCACGATCTCGGGCCCTGCCGCCGTAAAAAGTTCGCTGCCAATTTTAAACGCACCGACTGCTGGCGCAACTTCTTGCGCGAGGGCGACGGCTTGTTCCGCAGTGGGCACGTCGAGGGCGACGATGATCGGATTCTTCATCGCGGCGAATTCAAACAGCCCCGCCGTAATGTCGAAAGGGAAAAGGCAAATGCGATATTGCGGTGTAGTGGGCCAGTCGCCCCCGGCTGGCATAGTCCCGCAGGCGCCCGCGCCTGCGGTTCGGTTCACCGGGCGGGGGCCGGTGGACTGTTGGCAGGCGAAGGCGCCTGCCCCACTAAACGCGCAGCGAGTGTGAGCTTGCGCAACAATTCATCGCGCAGTTGCTCGAAGTAGATCGCGGAATCGTTCAAGCCAGCCGCATGTGCATATCGAATCAGCGGCTCGATCAACCACGCTTCCGTGGGCGTGAGCTGCGCCTCCAGTTCGCCGTGGCGCATTCGCAGCCCAACCCATTGCAAGCTCGAGGGCACGTGGTCGTCGTGCTGATGATTCGTGTCGAGCATCTCGCGATGGAGATCCTCGACGTTGTCGGTCGGGCCATAAGCTTTCACCGCACGACCGACCGCGAGCACATGCACGACGAGCTCGCGCATCGCCCGCTCATGTTCGGGCGTCACGATTTCGCGAACGCGCAGCGGCGTGAAGCGCCCAGCCTCATCGATCGCGAAAAGCTGGCCGAGCAGGTTCACAGTGAGATTCACCATCGCCTTGTCGAACTCCAGCCGCGTGGCGGAACTGTGGGGCGCGACCTCGAACCACCCGCCGTGCGCGCAAAGAATTTCCGCCGTGCGCTCGCGAAACCAAGTATCACCCCCGGCCAATCGTGTGATGCCGCTCGGGCCGGGCTGATAAATTGCATCCACGCCCACGCCATCCCGCACGCCCGTTTGAATCGTAACGCCGCGAAGCAGGCGTCCAACGATGCGCGGCATCACGTCAGGCCAAAGATCAGGCAGGCGGCCCAGCAAAGTGGATTCTTCGAGACGCTCGACGAAGAGCTGGCGCTGCCGTTGAAAATAAATTCCGTTGGAGCAGAGGACGAGCACCGGAAGTTCGATCGCTTCAAATTCGCCCGCCGCATAGCTGCGCTCGATCAGTTGCACGTAATCGTTCAGCACACCGCCGAGTTGGTCGGGGTTCGTGCAGACGAGGAGCACGTCGGGAAGCTGCCGTTCTTCAAACGCCTTCAACAGATCGCCGCGACAGACCGGGGTCGCATCAACCTCGTGAATTCTTCCTCCACTCTCGATCCTCAAGCGTTTGCTGATGCGCAACGCCTCGGCGCTCTTCGATCCCGTGCGCTCGATGAAGAAGACCGTCCCGTCGTTCCGCGCAAGCTGGCCTGTGAGGTGATAGAAGAAACCAACGCCGAGCGCCCCAGCGGGAACGATCCCGATCGTGCCTTCACGCACGCGTCGCATCTCAACCTTCCTGGAACGATTTGATGACCTCGCAGGCGCGCGCCATTGGCGACGCTTTCATGACGATGCGCATCCTTTGCTCGGCGGGGTCTTCACTGCCGTAGGCATAATCGATGTTGACTCCGCCGTTCGCGAGCGCCTCGCTCAGGACCGCGAGCCTTCCCGGCGTGTCCGACAGATCGAGGATGAGCACTTCGGCTTCAACGGGATGAAACCCCTGCTCCTGCAAAACCATTTTGCACGCAGCGGCATCGCTCGCCACGAGACGAATGACGCCTTGCTCCACGGTGTCGAGGATGGAGAGGTCTTTGATGTTGATGCCGCGCCCGGCGAGCGCGCGGCTGATCGCCGCAAGGCGGCCGGGTTGATTTTCAATGGCGACGGTGATCTGGCGCTGAACGCAAAAGTTCATGAAGGCCGTCGCACGAGTCCCACCATCACGCCTTGCACCTGCAACTCCTGTGCGGGAACGAGGGTCGGGTAGCGCGGATTCTCGGCACGCAAGACGGCCTTGCCACGCTCCATGGCAAAAGTCTTCAACGTGCTTTCGCCATCGATCAACGCGGCAACGACATCGTCCGGACGAGGTGAGCGCGCGCTGTCGAGAATGGCGATGTCGCCGTCGACGATGTGTTTGCCGATCATCGAATCGCCACGCACGCGCAACGCATACAGTTGCTCCGGCGACCGCAGGCCGAGCGTGCCCAGATCGACGGAGATGCAGCCCGCGGCGGTTTGTTCCCGGTTGTCAGCGAATCCCGCGGGGATCGAGCCGTAAATGGGAATGTTCGCAATGGGATTAAGGAACTTCTGCAGCGGCGAGACGACACGGAGCGAGCGGGCACGACGCGCGTGCCGAGACAAGGCGCCCTTGCGTTCGAGCGCGCTGAGGTGGTCCGCCGCGGCTTTGGGACTTTTGAAACCAAAGTGATCGCAGATCTCGCGCAACGTGGGGCTCGTGCCCTCGCGATGGTGCGTGTCGCGCACAAAGTCGAGGACTTCCTGCTGTCTTTTCGTCAGCGTGGTCATGGCGCTATTCAACTGCGCAGTGACAACAAAATCAATGGGCGAGAACGAATTTGGCAACTTCCGCCAGCCCTTCGACCACCACCGCCCGCTGAAGCGCCTGAGGTTTCGATTGTTCCACCTTCGCGCCATAGCCGGTGCGCACGAGGATGGATTTCTTTACCCCGGCGTTCCACCCGCACTCCAGATCGATGAGTTTGTCACCGACCATGAAACTCTCCGCGAGGTCGATGCCGAACTCATCGCGGGCATCGAAAAGGAATTGCGGTGAAGGCTTTCGTCCGCGGCTGGGCGCATCGGGATGCTCGGGCGCGATATAAATTTTCTCGAACTGCACGCCACTGTTCCCCAACTCCGCACTGAGGTGCTCGTGAACGCGATGAACATCTTCGAGCGTGAAGTAACCGCGCCCGACGCCGGATTGATTCGTCACAATAATGAGTTTGAATCCAGCGTCCTGAAGTTGCTTCAACGCCGCAGCCGCGCCGGGGAAGATCACGACCTCCTCCGGCGTGTGCAGATAATCTTTGTCTTCGATGATCGTTCCGTCGCGATCGAGGAACACGGCTCTCTTCGTCACACCGTGAGTTTGCGGCGGGGATTCAACCACCACGAACAAAAAAGGCGCTCCCATAACAGGAGCGCCTTTGAGAGAAGCAATTTTTACTGCGTCGAGATGAAGTAGAACTGGCGCGAAGCCGACGGTGCCCCAACATTGAAAATGCCGCTCGCATTCGTGAACAACGAGCCGTTCACAACGCGGAACCTGTTCGTGATCTCTGTTGCTTGCCACAACGTCGAGACGTGCCCGGGTGTGGCCGGGAAAGTAATCAACGCCGTGTTGGTGACGACTGAGCTGGTGACGTCCGGACCGGCCACACTCGCAGGCGCCAGCGTGAACGCACGGTTGTCGTACTGCGCATTGGGAGACGCGAGGTTCGTCGAGATCCACTGTTGCGGCACAAACGGGCTGTTTAAGCTCGGGAAACGCGAGATCGAACTGCTCGTGCCAACGTCAGCGCCTTGGTAAACGACCCGCGTGACCAGCCTGCCAGAAGCGTTCCGAAGTGCGACGGTTTCTGAGCCGGTGTTATTGAGCGACAACGTCGTCGAACTCGCAGATTGGCTCATGCCGGAGATGCCGGGATTGAATCCGTTCAGCGGTCCGCCATAGAGAATGAACGCGTTCGACGAAGGCACCGAAAAGAAGTCACCAAATTCGTGGCGCAACTGCACCGCGTCGTAAACGGTCCATCCGACGAAGTCCAGGGCGCTGGGTGAAAGGTTCACGACTTCGATGTATTCATCGTTGATCGAGAAGGAAGAAGCGGAGTTGGTTGCCCAGTCGGCGCTGCGCTTGAGCGGATTGAAATAGACCGAGTTCGTGGCCGTTGCCGGGTTCGCGAGAATTTCGCTGATGACCACCCCCTGCTCTGCGACCGTCGGCACGTTATTCGTCCAGTATATGTCTTTGGTGGTCGTGGCGTTGGCAACGGTGAGTCCGGGTGTGTACACGTTGCCTGCCTCTGCCCCGCTCGGCTGGAACGTGAAGGTCGCGGTGACATTGGTGCCAGTCGTCGCGCCGTAGCTCCATGAGGCAGTCGCAGGCAAGCCATTGGAAAGCGGCGTGATGGTGCCGCCGTCCGGATCGGTGACGCGCACAGTCATCGTGAGTTTCTCACCAGTACGGAGCGCGTTCTCAACGAAGATATTTGTCGGAAGGTCGCCGGGGCGAATGAGATTGGAGAGAAAGTTCGTAAAGCGAACCAAGGGAGCTTTTGAACTGCTGATCACTTCAGCATAGCGGCTCGGGATCAATTGATAGCCGCTGGTGCGGGGATTCGAGTTATCGAACTGGCCAAGCACGCCGAGGATCGTCACCGCGTCAGTGGGTTTCGATTGGCCGACCAGATCGGTCTGCGCATTGATGAACAAGGTGAAGGTCTGACCCGAGCTGTTGGTGACGAGATACGTCGCACCACTCGCAAAGGTCGGCACGGTCAGGTCGATAAAAACATTTGAAGCCACGACGTAGCTTCCTTCAAGCGGCTCCATGACAACGGGGTCGTTCTGCGACGCGAACGGGATGTTGATGGGGGCGGGAATCGGATTGTTGCTGCTAATCACGGAGACGCTGTGCGACGTGTTCGTGTAGGTCAGTGTGAGTTCCAGCAAACCATTGAACTGCGTCAACGGGCCGGTCACGCGGACTCGATCGCCTGCGTGAGGCAAGGCATTGTCCGGTGCGCCAGACCAGAACACCGCGATGCCCGCCGTGGTGTCCTGCATGTAGAACAACAAGCTGCCGGTGCCAGTGAGCGACGCGTAGGTGGTCACGATGCCTTCAACCGTAAAGAGCGAAGTCGTGTTGGTGGGCGTGTAATTCACCATTTCCTGAAGCGAGCGCACGTAGGCGATGTTCGTTGCCGGAGGTGGAATGACAGTGAGCGTCGCCAACAGACTCGTTGCCGAGCCCACGGAGTTGGTGATAATGACGTAGTAGGCACCCGCATCATTTGTCGTGATGGAATTCAAGGTGAGGGCCGAAGCGGTGCTGGCAACGCCGCCAGTGGGATTAAACCAACGGTAGAAAAGCGGGGGTGTGCCGGTCACGCCCACGTTGAAAACAATCGTGTTGCCGACAATGCCAGTTTGGCTCTGCGGTTGGTTGGTGATGCCGGGAGCCAGTGGCGTTTCGACCACCGTCAGGACGGCGACGCGGCTGGTCACTGTGTTGACGCTGTTGCTGACGATGACCGAGTAGTTGCCGCTTTGCCCCGCCGTAACGCTGTTGAGGACCAAGGTGTTGGAATTTCCACCGACGAGCGTGCTGGCGAAGAACCAGTAGTAACTCAAAGGATCATTGCCGCCGGCGATGGTCTTGAAGGTCACCGTCACACCCGCCGCCACGTTCGTGTCATTCGGCTGCACGGTGATGAACGGCGGATTCAAACTGCCGGGAACGACATCTGCGAACGTGGTACCAACGACGAGATTATCTACCGTCAGGATTCCTTCACCCGCGGCTTGGCGAAGGGCGAAGGACGTGACTGTGATGATGCCTGGTGCGTCGTTTCCCGTGGAGCCAGTCGAAAGTTCAGAGGACGGACTTAACCAGATCGTGCTGACGCCGGTTGCCAAAATGTGTCGGATCACGATTCGGTAAGTCGTGTTCAGAGAGAGGTCGGTCAGGATGTTTGTTGCCGTTCCTGAGTTGTTGGCGATGCCGATCCGAAAAGAACCTGCGGTCGCACCTGTGAGATTTGCGAAAATGCGGGCGCGGAACCCTGTGGAGTTATCCTTGAAATGCGCGAAATAGGCGCCGCCGGACGTCGGTAACGAAGAGAAGTTGACGTCGAATGCGGCGTATAAGGCACCCGTCGAGCTTGAACTCGCGTAAGGGCTGTTCGTCAGTGCCGCGTTCACGTCATCGGCAAGACTTGCAGAAATTTGCGCCAATCCCGACGCAACGTTGAAGCCTGGTGTTGCGGCACTGCCGCTGTGCATGACCCATTTCCCAGCCGACACGTTCGTGAGCGGGCCGTATCCGTATGTGAAGCTTTCCTGAAGGATGATCGTGGCGCCCGCGCGGGTCAGGAACAACAGCGCGGCACAGAAGAGTGCGAGTTTCAGTTTCATGATTCGTGAGTTTTTACGGTTAAGTGGGAAGCGGGAAGGTAACTTTAAAGATCGCGATTTGGGTTCCACCAAATGTCGCCGTTCAGCTTTTCGTCACGGATACAAGTGGGGTTCTTATTGAATACGTAGTCCCGATCAAATGCTGCAGAATGACCATCGAGAAAGACAAGGATTCCCCGGCCACTGTGACGTTTGGGAAAGTACGCCCAACGAACGGCGGGCTGAATTCCGTTTTGATTTGGCGACGCTACGTAGTTTTCCAAACTCGGACTGAATGTCGTCTCCGTCAGAAGCACCGTTTCGGATGGCCTCCGCATTGAGCCCAGCCGGGGCATGTTGGGATAAACCGCACTGTTACCGACCACGCCGTTGCAAACGCTACTGTTGAGCTTGAGATCGAGATTCAACGCGTAGCTAAAAAATCCAAACTTGCCATTCGCCAGGAACGTATCGCCGGAGGCTGCCTTTGCCGTGGGGCAATGCCACATATTCCCTATACCATTGCCCGGGAACGGCATCGAAAGACGGTAAGGCGGTGTCGCACCGTTAAAACTATTCGACAGCGGCCGGTCGGCGACATTCGGTGGAAGCTGATTGAACCATGCGTTGGCATCGTTCGGACTTCCGGGACCAGTTGTTGCACCGCTGAAGGCGGCGAACGAACCACTTGCATCCGTTCCATCGCGCGGAAGTGCGTCTTCGTTGTCAGTCGCGTGAAGATGCAGAGCAATCCCCCATTGACGCATGTTACTCAAACACTTCGTCTGTTGCGCTTTGGCCTTTGCCTTGGAGAGCGCTGGCAACAGCAGCGACGCGAGGATGGCGATGATCGCGATGACGACGAGCAATTCGATCAGCGTGAATGCTGAACGCGAGCTTCGAGGGGCTTTGAAGAATTTGGGTTTCATCTTCTGCGGGGACGCCACCGCACGGGCCTGCACGTAAACAAATTTCCAGTCCGAGGGCAAGGCGGGGTTCGGAAACATATTCGCAACGGATGTGTGAATAACTGCGAGCGGCATGTCCATCCAGATTTAGTACGTCTAGGTATTATCTGGTTGCGGGCCGCCTGACGCTGCCGGATAGTGCGGGCGCTTGGTAAGGATGAGGAAACAACTGCTTGGAAGGTTTTCAGCCGCGCTCTGCTCAGCTGCGGCGTTGCTTTGCTTTGCCGCGTCCGCAGCGGATTGGCCGATGTTCCGCGGGTCGCCGTCTCTGGTCGGTGTCTCGGAGGAGAAACTTCCGGACAAGCTGGCGCTGCTTTGGTCGTTCAAAACGGGCGGGCCGGTCAAATCCTCACCCGCGATCGTGGGGGGAACGGTTTTCATCGGTTCGCACGACAGCAATCTCGTCGCGCTCTCGCTCGCGGGCGGAAAGCCGCTTTGGACTTTTCGCACGGGTGACCAGATCGAATCGTCGCCGCTCGTGGTCGACGGGAAAGTCTTCTGCGGCGCGAACGACGGCACGCTTCACGCCGTGGATGCTAAGAGTGGAAAGTCGCTTTGGAAATACCCGACGGGCGACAAAATTCTTGGCGGCCCGAATTTTTTCCGTGACGGCAACAAGCTCTCGATCATCGTCGGCAGCTACGATCACCAACTGCATTGCGTCGATGCGGCGACGGGCAAGAGCAACTGGGTTTACGAGACGGGCAATTACATCAACGGCTCGCCCGCGATCCTGAATGGCCAGACGGTGTTCGGCGGCTGTGACGCGATCCTGCACGTCATCTCGCTGAAGGACGGCACAAAGACCAAGGAGATCGATGGCGGCGCTTACATCGCGGGCTCCGTCGCGCTTTTCGATAACAAGGCTTACTACGGTCATTACGAGAACGAGTTCCGCTGCGTGGATCTGGCGAAGGAAACGAATCTGTGGACGTTCAAGGATCGCTCGTTCCCGTACTTTTCCTCGCCGGCGGTCACAAGTGATCGCGTCGTGTTCGGCGGGCGCGACAAGAAACTGCACTGCGTGAAGCGGGCCGATGGCGCGGAGCTTTGGTTCTTTCCCACGCGAGGAAAGGTGGACAGCTCTCCTGCGATCGCGGGCGACAAAGTTGTGTTCGGCTCGAATGACGGACGTGTTTACGTCGTGCGCCTGAGCGACGGCAAGGAAGTGTGGAGCTACGAGATCGGCCAATCGGTCGAGAGTTCGCCCGCCGTTGCCGATGGAAGATTTGTCGTCGGGGCTGACGACGGGACGATTTATTGCTTCGGAGCGAAGAAATGAGATGAGCACAACCAGCGACATTCCGTTGCAGCGCACACCAGCGCCGCCGATTCAAAAGCAGACGACGGTCGGCAACTACTTCGTCTCGAATTATCCGCCGTTCTCGTTCTGGAAGACGGAGGCGATTCCTGAGCTGGTGGACGCGCTGAATCGGCCGCCCAAGCCGGGCACACCGCTCGGCCTTTACGTTCACATCCCATTCTGCCGCAAGCGCTGTCACTTTTGTTACTTCCGCGTTTACACGGACAAGGACGCGTCGGCGATTCGCGCTTACATCGACGCGGTCGTCAACGAGTTCACGCTGTATGCGACGAAGCCATTCATCGGTGGCCGCAAACCGAACTTCATCTACTTCGGCGGCGGCACGCCGAGCTACTTGTCTGTCGATCAATTGAAACATCTCACCGGCGAAATGAAGCGGTTGCTGCCGTGGGACGAGATCGAGGAAGTCACGTTCGAAGCAGAGCCGGGCACGCTCACGGATCACAAGCTTGCGGCGATTCGCGAGCTCGGAGTCACGCGCCTGAGTCTTGGTGTGGAAAATTTTGACGACCACATTCTCGAGATCAACGGCCGCGCGCATCACTCGAAGGAGATCGCGCGCGCCTACGCTTATTCGCGCGAGATCGGCTTCCCTCAAATCAACATCGATCTCATCGCCGGCATGGTCGAAGAGACGGAGGCGAACTGGCGCGAGAACATCCGCCGCACCATCGACATGTCGCCGGACAGCGTGACGATTTACGAGATGGAGATTCCCTACAACACCACCATCTACAAACAGATGAAGGAGGAGGGTAAGCTCGCCGCGCCCGTGGCCGATTGGGACGTGAAGCGTCGCTGGGTGGACTACGCGTGGAACGAGCTGAGCAAAGCGGGCTACACGATTTCGAGTGCCTACACCGCAGTGAAGAATCCGGAGAAAACGAAGTTTATTTACCGCGACCGGCTGTGGGCCGGCGCGGATTTGCTCGGCATGGGCGTCGCGAGCTTTGGCCACATCGGCGGCGTGCATTATCAGAATCAGCACGACTTCGATCCTTACGTGGCGTCACTCCAACGCGGTGAGTTGCCAATCCATCGCGCGCTGACGCCGTCGCTTGATGAGCGCTATATCCGCGAATTCATTCTCCAACTGAAGCTCGGAAAAGTGAGTCGCGATTACTTCACGAAAAAGTTCGGCACCGATCCATTGCAAACATTTGCCGCGCCGGTTCAGACATTGAAGGACTGGGGTTTCCTCTCCGTGGATGGTGATGCGATTCTCCTGAACCGCGAGGCGATGCTACAGGTCGATCGTCTGCTGCACGAGTTCTTCCTGCCGCAGCACAAGAACACGCGATACGCATGAGCACGCCGCCGAATCCAGACTCGGTGCTTCAGCCCGCGCGCGTGTTGCCATTCGCGTATCCGCTGGATGAATTTTACGCGCTGGCGAATCGCGAACTGCCGACGATCGAGCAAGTGCGTGGCGATGAATTACCAGAGCCATGGCGCCAGTTGCTCGTTCATAACAACGACATGACGCCGACGCTGGAGGGCTTTTACGAGGACGATCTCTCCCTGAAAGTCCTCTCGCGCCATCATCGCGGCGATTTTTACTTCCGCGAAGTCGCGCTGTTGACGGGCAGGCAAAACAAGGTGGTCGAATTCGGCGCCATCAAAATCAATCTCGGCTTGTTTCCGTGCTCCGCGCGCCCCCGCATTTTGGAGGAGCATCAGCCGCTCGGCGGCATTCTTCGCGAATACAAAATTCCGCACAGCAGCCGGCCGAAGGCATTTCTGCGCCTGCGCTCCGATGCGTTCATCAACGGCGCGCTGGAGCTTCGCGGCCAGCATGTGCTCTATGGCCGCCGCAACACATTATTCGATCCGAAGCAGCGGTCGCTCGCTGAGATTGTCGAAATTCTTCCCGATCACCAATGAAGACGAACCCGCAGAACCACGACGTTTTGATCATCGGTGCCGGCCCGGCTGGGAGCAGCGCCGCCGCGGTGCTCGCCCAGCATGGCCATCGCGTGCTGGTGCTCGAACGCGAGAAATTCCCGCGCTACCACATTGGTGAATCATTGCTCCCGTTCTGTTACGGGCCCCTGCAACGGCTCGGGCTGATCGACAAGCTGAAGGCGTCGCACTTCGTGAAGAAGTACAGCGTCCAGTTCGTGTCGCCGAACGGGAAGGCGTCGCAGCCGTTTTATTTCTTCAACCGCTACGATCGCGAGACCGTCGCGCAAACGTGGCAAATCCTGCGTTCCGAGTTTGATCAGTTGCTCATGGAAAACGCGCGCGGTCGTGGCGCAGAGGTTCTGGAGCAAATCACCGTTTCGGAGTTGCTGCGGGAAGGCGAACGCGTCGTCGGTGTTCGCGCGCGGGACAAGGATGGAGTCGAGCGCGAATTCCGCGCGCCAATGACTCTCGATTGCACCGGCAAGGAAGCTTTCTCCGCCACGCGCAACAACTGGCGTTCACGCGACCCGTTTCTGAACAAGGTCGCCGTATGGACTTACTACAAAGGGGCAAAGCGCGACGAAGGCATTGATGAAGGCACCACCACCGTCGCGATGGTGCCGGAGAAAGGCTGGTTCTGGTACATCCCGCAGCACGACGGCATGGTGAGCGTCGGCATTGTCGCGGAAGGCAAATATCTCGCGCGCGACGGCGTGAAGGACTTGAAGCAAATCTTCGATCGCGAAGTGAAGCAGAACCGGTGGGTGGAAGAACACCTCGCGTGCGGCCAACAGATCGGCGACTACCGCATCACGAGCGAGTATTCGTTCCACTCGCGCCACTGCGGCTGCGAAGGATTGTTGCTCGTGGGTGACGCGTTCTGTTTTCTCGATCCCGTCTTCAGCAGCGGTGTCATGCTGGCGCTCAAGAGCGGAGTGATGGCCGGAGATGCAGTCCATGCAGCGATCGTCGCCAAGGACTTCTCGTCCGAGCGTTTCACCGAATACGCGGCGCAGCTTCGCCAGGGAATCGAGAACATGCGCAAGCTGGTGTATGCGTTCTACGACGAGAATTTTTCGTTCAAGAAGGTGATCGACAAATATCCAGAACTGGCCGGCGACATCACCGATTGCCTGAGCGGCGATGTGAACAAAGATTTCTCACGGTTGTGGAACGCGATTCGCGAGTTTGCGCCCGTGCCGGATGATTTGCCTTACGGTGCGCCACAAAGTGGCCCCGGCATCCTGCCGGGTTCACGCGTGACAGAAAAAGCAGCAGCAGTGTGAGGGATGGAATCTGGTGAGTTCCCACCCGGCAAGATGCCGGGGGCACGTGATGGCGGAAGCCGTTTTACTTGGAGACTCCGCGGCGCTGTCGTAGGATGCTCGACCGATGGAAGCATTGCCAAAGCCGGATGTGATTCTCACTCACGAGAGTGATCTCGATGGATTTCTGTCCGGACTTCTTTTGCGCCGCCTGGCCAAAAACCTGTTCGGCCAGGACGTGCGACTCGAGGCGTATCATTACCAGGCGTGGAAGATGCGCGACCTGCGCGAACGCTCGGCATGGGTGACGGACTTCAGCTTCGATGCACGCCTGGACAAGCCGGACTGGGTCATCATCGATCATCATCCGACCGACGTCGTGCCGCAGCATGCGAGGTTGATTCACGATTTGCACAAGTCCGCCGGCACTCTCTGCTACGAATTGTGCGGCGCGCATGGGATTCAATCACCGGCGCTCGATCGACTCGTGCAGTTGAACAATATTTCCGACCTGTTCCTCGATGATGATCCCGAGTTCGTCGTGGCCGGCGATTACGCGAACCTGGTGAAGACTTACAACTTCTGGAACCTGCACGCCGTCCTCGGCGGCGACGTGGAGAAGCTTGTGGATCATCCGCTCCTGGAAGTCATGGCCGTGAAGCGGCGCGTTGAAGATCCCATTGGCTTCGAGTGGAGCCGGCGCAACGTTGTGGAACTCAGCTCGACGGTGGGCTTCGTCGAGACGGTTGTCGGCAACACGAATCTCATCGTGCATCAATTGCTCGATTCGAAAGCCACGCCGTATTCGGTGCTCATCACGCTCTTCAAGAAGGCCAACAACCAGATCATCGTGAGCTTGCGCAGCCGCAATGGCGAAGCGCTGAAGCTCGCCACGCTGTTGCAAGGCGGCGGCCACGCGAACGCCAGCGGCGCCGTGTTGCCGCGCTCGGTGCGCAATCTCGACGACGCGATCGATTACATGAAGCGGGTGCTCAATCCCGGCAAGGCGGCATCAACAGCAGCCTTCAACAGCCTCGAAGGCGCGTTCGCCGCGCTGGAATTGCCGAAGCAGTAGCGTCCGCCGCTGAACGTGCCCCCGGCGTCTCGCCGGGTGGGATCGTTGGCGGTCGAGCAGCACCACGGCTGCAACTCCGCAGCCCGGCAAGATGCCGGGGGCACGCTTATGGCGTGATGCCGCGATAGAATCGGTTCGAGTAACTGCTGGTGTTCGGGTCGGTGATCAACACGGGCGAGACCGGACTCACCACGTTCGTGAACGTCGCCCAATTCGTCAGGTTCGTGGATGCCTGAACTTGATAATTGAAATTGGGCGTCAGCGAAACGGTCATGCGGAACAGGCCGTTCGAATGATACATCGGCGCGATGAATTGGAGCGGGCCGCCCATTCCCGGCGGGCTGCCGGGCAAGCGATCCAGAAACGGCACCTGTTCCGGTGTGAACGCTTGATCGTAGAGGCGGATGCGCGCCACGGAGCCGGCGGAATTCTCCCCCGAATTGTCGATGAAGAAACGAATGCGGTTCGTGAGGCCGCTGATGACGAGGTACTGCGAATTATCCGGCGTCGCGAATTGCTGCACCCCGTTCACGTAGCCGCGCACGAAGTTCGTTTCGTCTCGCGTGAGCACCACTTGCACGTAGTTGCTCGCGGCGATGGATGGACTGGAAGCATTCGCCACGGGATAGAAATAGGTGCGTCCATCCAGAACGTATAAACCTCCTTCGCTCGCGGGATTCTTTGTGTCCACGACGCGGCGATAGCTGTTTGTCGCATCGAAACGGAACAACAGCACCATCGACCAGACATTGCTCGGGATGGTGTTCGTCGTCGGTTGAAGGAACACGCCGTTGCCGAGCGGGAAGCGATACACCGCGCGCGCGAAGCCATCGACGATTTCGCTCTGGAACGAATTGCCCGGAGCAACATTCTGCAAATCCGGCGGCGTGCCGACGGAGCTGGCGAGCGTGGTCTGGAAACGATAGTCCGCGTTTGGCAACGCCGGGTTTACGCCGAAGATTGCGTTCACGGTCTTGTTCGTCGTCATCGTGACGTTGAGCGGCGTGTTGGTGCGAGTCGCGTCGCCGCTCCAGCCAAGGAACACGTAGCCGACGTCAGGCGCCGCATTCAGCGCCACAACGGTGCCAAGCGTGTATCGAGGTGTGCCGAGTGGATTGCTTGTGACCGTGCCGTGGGAATACACGAGTGTGAGCCGCGCCTTGAACGAAACTTTGTTCGTCGGATTGGTCGCGTCAGCATTTTCCTCGGCGTTCGTGATCCCGTCGCCATCGGGATCGCCTGCGCCGTTTTGCGAATAGGTGTTGCCGAAGTAAGTGAGTTCCCACGCGTCGGCCAAGCCGTCTCCGTCATTGTCGTCGGTCGCGGCGTTGCGCCCATCCATACGGAAGCTGAACGGTTGAGCGATGGCAGACGTGTTCGTGACGAGGAGGAAATACATGTAGTTCGGCTGCCAAGGCCAGTAGTTGGGCGTGCGGAGGTAAATGTTGAACGACGTGTTCTGCTGGCCGATCCAGTAGTTGTGGTTCGCGGTCGTCGGTGTGGGCGAGCTCCCCTGTTCGAGATAGAGATTCACCGCGTTGGAATGAATCGCCTTGTGAATCCAGCGATACGCATCCTCCGGAACGTCCACGCGGAATTTCATGGCGGTGAATGGCGGGATGACATTGGTGGTGAAACCGCCGTAGAACGGAATCAAGTTCGTGTAATTGATCTGCGGAGGATTCGTGCTCGAACTGACGGTGAAGGTCGCATCGCTCACCGCGCGAAAGCCGATGTAGTGGGGCGTGCCGGGGCGCACGGGCGGGTTGGTAAACGTGTACGTGCCCTGCGGATCGAAACTGGGATACGGCCCGTGGTTCTTCTGGTCGTTGTTCCAGTCGTGCGCATCACGCCCACATTATTCGTGGGCACCACGACGGCGTAGTAATGGAAATTCCCCTGCTCAAGATCGATGCCTTGATCCAGCGGCAGCGCGATGCCATTTGTGTCCACGCCTGTATCGCCGAAGAGCGGCCCGGTGGGCGGCAATCCCGGCGTGTTGACGGACTGGCCGATCATCGGCATCTGCCAGGCCATCCCTTCCAGCTTCAATCCGCTGCTCACGAGCCGGAAGCTGGTGGTTCCCTTCGCCTTCACTTCCACGAACCAGGTTCCAGGCGTGAGATAGGTGGGAACAATTACCGCTTCGCCCTGCGCATAAGGTGACGTGCCGCCATTATAGTTGTCATCCGGCAGGATGTCCTTGCGCACGCGCACCGAAGGTGTGCCCGTCGTCTGTGAGAGATCGAGTTTCCAGCCGATTACCGGAGCGCCTTCGAAATTCGTCGGAACGATCACCCTGTAATAAGCGCGCGCCTGGTCCGCGAGCGTGTTGCTGGCGACATTCGAGAAGCCATTCGTGTTGAACACGGCGTCGAAGTAATAAGCGCCAACGTTCGGGAGATAGTCCTTCTGCACCATCATCAACGCGTCGCCCACGCCAGTCGCGAGGCGCACTTTCCAGCTCGGCATGTTGCTCGGGACATTGACGGAATAAAAAGCGATGTCGCGGGCGGGCAGGCCCGTGTTCGTCGCCAGACCGCCGGCGAAAGGAATGTTCACGATCGGAATCGAAAGGTTCGTCCCGATGCCGCGGCTGGCGAGCGTGTAGCTCAGCGGGGCCGCGCCACTCCCAGCGATCACGCCAATGTAGTAAAGGCCCGGCTCCAGCGGATTACCCATGCCCAGTTGCATGACATGGCCGTATTCGTTCGCGCCGTTCGTCCCGTTGAATCCAGTCCAGTCGTAGGTCGCACCAAACTGGTAGCCCGTGGGCCAATTTGGCGAACTGTTGTAGTACCAGTAGCAACACGGATTATCGATGTGGGTGTAGAGCGCGTCCGGCAAGACCGCGCGGCGCACGCTCATGCGAGGATCACCACTGGTGACGTTGGTCAGGCGCAAGTCCCAGCCGAAGGCGTTGCTCGGAACATTGATGATGAAATACTGCCAGTCGCTGGCGGCCTGGCCGGCGATGGGCACCGCTCCGCCATCAAACGCCACAGGAATGGTGCCGAGCGCGTGAACGCGCACCGTGTAGCTGGCGTTCGAGTAGCCGCTGACATACGCCGCTGCGCTCACGGTCAGGGTGTAAGGTCCGAGCGGCGGGTTCGCGATGTTGATCAGGCTGGCGTGTTGCCACTGTGCGGGCTGGCCGCCATCGCGTCCCGCGCTTTCGTATGGCGTCGGAATCTGCGAGTCATTGCGCAGCGTCATTTGCGGATTGCCGACGCGGTTCTCCAGACGCACTTCCAGACTCAACGTGCCGGGCGGGACATTGAACTGATAGATCCGTGACTCGGTCCCCTCCATGCCGTCGTTCTGCGTCAGGTCGGTGAAGCCGGAACTGTCCAAGGCAACGAGGTTCGTGATGCCGATCGTGCCGATGCTTCTGAACGTGAAGCCCGATCCGTTGGTGCCAATGCGGTCGCTGTAGTTGGGATTCTGCCCTTCACTGACGACGGCAAGATAGTAAGTGCCGGAAGCGATATTCGACTGTCCGTTGTTTGGCAGCATGAGGTAGTGGTCGTTGCCCGGCTTCTGGAGTTTCTTGCCACCGGACAGTGAAGCGGGATGAAAATTGTAATAGGCGGCCACGTTGGGCAGGTGATCACGCTGCAACAGGAACAACGCTTCACCAGTCGTCGGCGTGAGTTGCATCTTCCAGCTCGCCATGTTCGTCGGCACGACGATCCGGTAGTAGGCCACTTCGCGCGCCGCCAGGAAATTGGTTGAGACCGTTCCGTTGCTGAACGTGAGCGAGCCAATCGGAATGGAAAGGTTCGTCCCGATGCCCCTGCTGGCCAGCGTGTAACTCAACCCATTCGGATTTTCGCCGCCCGTGAAGACGCCGATGACGTAGCGCCCTGGCTCCAGCGGATCGCCCATTCCCATCTGGAGAATGTGGCCGTATTCGTTCGTGCCCGTCGGGCCGTTGTAACCGGTCCAATCGTACGCCGCTCCACCTGATAGCCCGTCGGCCAGTTGGCCGCATAATTCCAGTTCCAATAGCAGCACGGATTGTCCACATGAGGGTAGAGAACATCCGGTGCCTTCTCGCGGCGAACAGGAGTACGGCGAGTTGCCGTAAACGGTCACATACCACGTGCCGTCGGTCAGCGTCGGCGGCACGAGCGTCACGCTGTCGGCGGTGATCGCGCTGTCCGAATAAGCCGCGTTCACGAATTCATTCGGCACATCGTTCTGGCGCACGGCCACGTTCGCATCGCCGCTCGTCGGCGTGAGGTTCAGTTGCCACGCGATTTGTTGCACCGGCACCTGCACGCGATACGTGACGTAGCCGTAGCTGTTCGCCGCGAGCGTGAAGTTGGTGTTCGAGTTGAACGCGAGATCGGTCACGACCTGTTGCCGTGAATCGAGATTAAAATTCAAGCCCGGCGCGCCCACCACGCCGACGAAATACTGGTCGCCGATGTTGAGATACGTCGGCACGACAAGCATCTGTCCGTTCTGCTGCAAGTCGTAGTAGCCGCTGTTCACGGGATGCGGCGCGCCGGTTTTCTTGACGAGGATTTGATTCGGCAATCCATTGAGTCCAAGCCGCCACGCCAGGGTTCCGTTGCTGATCGTGGTCTTGAAGAAGCGCATGCTCTCCGCGCCCATGATGGAGTTCGTGCCGCTGCTCGCATCGGCAGCGAGCGCAGGCAACTGCTGCACGAAAGCCTCTCCGCTCACGAGATTCCACGCCGCGCCGGTCGTGGTCTGAAGCAGATAATACCAATCCTGCGCCGGCGAGAACTGTCCGTTCTGGGAGAGGCAGAAACCGTCCGAGCCAACTCGCGCCGAAGAGTAACTGAAATTCCCAGTCGTCGGTGGCGATCCGTAACGAATGTAAACGTCCGCCTCGTTCGTGCTCACATTCAACGCCGTGCGCCACACGCCCACGCTGGTGTTCAACGTCGTGATCTTGAAAATGTGCGGCCCGCCCAGCGCGTGCGGTGAATTCTTCACCACCGTGCCGGGATGCGTGACGCCGGGATCCCACGCCAGCACTTCGATCGGTTTGGATACCGTGATGACTGCCGAAGCCGCGTTGAACTGTTCATCCACCGCAGTCGCCGTGATCTGATAACTGATGCCACTGTTCAGCGGCGGCAACACAACGCTGGCGGCGAGAGTCCCGCCACTTCGGTCACGCCACGGAACGTGTGCCACAACCCGAGCATGTGGCCCATCTCATGGCTGAAGCATTCGATGAAACTTCCCGTCGCACCGAACCGCGCCGGCGCCATCGAAAAATCCTGCAACATCATTCCGCCCGTGCTGGTCAGCGATGAGTTCTGCCACGGAAACGTCGCGATGCCGCAGTTGTTGAATGCCGCATACGCCGTCACGAACACATTGATCTGCGAGGCCGGGCTTTCCGCGAAGGCCGCCATCATCGCCGGCTCCGAGTTGCTCGGGCAATTGCGGTAGAGCGTGCTGTTGTTCGTGCGCGCGGTGTAAACGAAGTAAATCCGCGACGACGCGTAGTCCAAATTCAGCAGTGCCATCTGATTGGAAATCTCGGTCGAGGTTCCGGCGACGTTGCTGCCGTCGTTGTTCGCGAAAATCTGGAATCGCACCGGGATGATTTTGAACGGCGTGGCGCTGCTGGGGATTTTTCCGTCGCGCGTTCCCGAAGCGTCACACGGTCCATTCGTCGGACACGCGCCAGTCAGATCCATGCGCGCCTTGAACGCGGCGCCCTCGGGAGTTCGTTCCCAGTAATGCATCGTCCCGCAGAATTCCGGGAAGGGCGTGGTCGGCGGCGCTGCCGATGTTGAGAACAAAACAAGTGACAGCAGGGCAATGGCAAAAGCCCAGGTGATAAAGACTTTCATACGTCGCGTTCCGGGTTGTCCAAGCTTCGAGGGCAATGCCTTCGATAGCGGAAACAGCGGGGCTGATTCATACGCATTGTGTACAAACTTGTTCGGAGCGGCGCATCTTGAACGTACCGCCTCCTTTCGCTCCCTCACGGTCGCGGCTCTGCTCGGAGCGGCGCGAAGGTCCGGCAACAGGGCCGCGACCGTAAGGGAGCGATGGAATCTGAATGGAGCAGAATGGCGGTACGTTCAAGATGCGCCCTGTTCGGAGCGGCGTCGTACTTTGCCCTTTTAACTTCCGCGGACTCGCCCGTACGCTCGCGCCACATGTCGAATGAAAGTTCAAACAACCGCGTGGATGGCCGGCAGCTCGGCGATTTGCGCCCGCTGCATTTCAAAAATCACATCGCGCCCTATGCCACTGGCTCGACCTTGATCGAGTGGGGCAACACACGCGTGATCTGCGGTGTGACCGTGGACGAATCCGTGCCGCGCTGGATGAAGGAACAAGGTGTGGTCGGCGGCTGGATCACGGCGGAGTATTCGATGCTGCCTTATTCGACGTTGCAGCGGAAACAGCGCGACATCTCGAAGGGCAAGATCGACGGCCGTTCGCAGGAGATTCAGCGGCTCATCGGCCGTTCCATGCGTGCGGCCATCAATCTGGAAAAGGTCGGCACGCGCACGATCTGGGTGGATTGCGATGTGTTGCAAGCCGACGGTGGCACGCGCACCGCGGCAATCACCGGCGCGTACGTGGCGCTCGCGCTCGCGGTCCGCAAACTCACGCACGAGGGAAAGCTCAACGAAAATCCGCTGCTCAGTCCCGTGGCCGCCGTGAGCGTCGGCATCGTGAACGGCCAACCGATGCTCGACTTGAATTACGTCGAGGACGTCGCCGCCGCGGTGGACATGAACCTGGTAATGAATGCCGCAGGCGAATTCATCGAAGTGCAGGGCACGGGCGAGGAATCGACTTACTCGCGCGATCAACTCAACGCGTTGCTCGACATTGGCGCGAAAGGAATTCGCCAGTTGCTCGACGCACAAAACCGCGCCCTCGCTGACGCCGTCGTTTGATGTCGCACACCAGTTTGTTTCTCCTCCGCCACGCCGAGGTGGAATCGAAGTATCAACGCGTCTTCGGTGGACGCATCGACATGGATCTTTCGCCGCGCGGCCACGAACAGGCCGACGCGCTCGCGCGCTACATCGCCCGGCACAAGTTCGACGCGGTTTACGCCAGCCCGATGAAGCGAGTGCAGCAAACGATGCGTCCGCTCGCAGCCCAATTCGCGCAACCTCCGACGGTCTGCGAGGAATTGCGCGAAGTGGATTTCGGCGACTGGACGGGAATGAGTTGGGACGAAGTTTTCTCGAAGTACCGCATCAGCGCGTTTCAGTGGCTCGACCAGATTGAAGCCGCAGGCATTCCCAATGGCGAATGCCGCAGCAAATTCGCGGCGCGCGTCGAGCCATGCCTGCGGAAAATTCTCGCCGAGCATCGCGGGCAATCAGTCGCCATCATCTGTCACGGCGGCGTGATCCGCATGATCCTTTCGTTGCTGCTCGATTTGCCGCTTTCGAAGATGGCGTCGTTTGAAATCGATTACGCGAGCGTCACGCGCGTGGACCTCGAACCACACAAGACCGAAGTGCAATTTCTGAATCACGTTCCATGGCAGCACGAGTGAAGGAGCTTTGGCGCATCTCGATTGGCACGTCAGCGGAAGCTGAGGATGCCGTATGCGAGTTGCTCACGAGTATCGCGGGATCGCAGGCGTCGGTTTACACGGACGCAGAGACGCGCGGGACGTTCGTGAGCGCGTTCGTGTCGAAGCTGACGAGTGCTCAGCGTGACGAACTGCGCTCGGGCCTCGCCACGCTGGGCGAATGCGGACTCGATGTTGCGCCCGGGAAAATTTCCGTGCGCAAGATCAAGCGCGAGGACTGGGCCGAGTCCTGGAAACGCCATTTCAAACCGCTCGAAGTCAGCGCGCGCCTGCTGATCAAACCGAGTTGGAGCCAGCGCAAGCCGAAGCGCGGACAGGCGGTCGTGGTTCTCGATCCGGGATTGAGCTTCGGCACCGGGCAGCATCCGACGACGGGCTTCTGCCTCGAACAACTTGCGAGCCTGCGGCGGGATGGAAAGCAATCACTGCTCGATGCCGGGTGCGGCTCGGGAATTCTTGCCATCGCCGCCGTCAAGCTCGGATACGCGCCGGTGGATGCATTCGACTTCGATCCCGAAGCGGTGCGCGTGGCGAACGAGAACGCGCGGGTGAACGGTGTTCAACCCCGCATCGCAAAGCGCGATCTCACGAAACTGCCAGCGACTGGAAAACAATTCGATGTGGTCTGCGCGAACCTGATTGACGACCTGCTCATCGCCGAACGCGATAAGCTGCTAAGCCGCGTCGCCAAGGGCGGCACGCTCGTGGTGGCGGGAATTCTCAACGAACAATTCGCAGCGGTGAAACGGGCGTTCGTTGCGGCGGGAATGAAGTCTGTCGCGGAGCGCAGCGTGGGTGAATGGTGCTCGGGGGCTTTCTCGCGGCGCTGATTAGGATCGTGCCGCTTTCGGCTTCGCCTCGACCGTTGTGCCGAGGACTTTCTTCACCGCGGTTTCCAAGTCCGCGGGCCCAAATGGCTTGATGATGTGCGCGCCGTAGCCAGCCGCCTTGCTGCGATCAAGATCGGAGCGCATTCCGTAACCGCTCATCGCGATCGCCTTGATGCCGGGCATTTGGCCGCGGAGTTGTTTGAGCAATTCCCAGCCGTCGCCGTCAGGCAGGCCGATGTCGCTGATGAGCACGTCAAATTTGAGCGTGTCCGCCTTCGCGAGCGCCGACTGCATGTCGAGTGCCGACTCGACGGTGTGGCCTTGCGCCTGGAGGAACATCGTGAGCGCGTCGAGCGTGTCCTGGTGGTTCTCCACGACGAAGAAAGTCAGCGATGATTTAGATGTCATGTTCATGTGCAATTGCCGGCGCGACATTCGGAAGTTCCACCGTGAAGACAGCGCCTGTGTTTTTCCCATCGCTCGTCGCCGACAGCTTGCCGCCGTGCGCGTCGATCGTTGCCTTGGATATCGCAAGACCCAGTCCAAGCCCGCCGTACTGCGCGGAAAACGCCGAGCCGCCGCCCTGCTCGAACGGTATGAAAATCTTTGGCAATAGATGACGCTCGATGCCCATGCCGGTATCGATCACGTCCACGCGCACCACGCCTTTGTAATTGTATGACTGCACGCTGAGCTTGCCGCCCGCCGGTGTGAACTTGGCGGCATTTTTCACAAGGTTCCAGAACACCTGCTGCAACCGCGCCGCGTCGCCACGCACATGTGGGCGATACGCCTCGAGCTCGACGACGAGCTGAAGCTGTTTGCTTTCAACATCCGCGTGGCAAACGTCGATTGCGTCCTGGACCACCTGATGCACATCAATGTCCTCGATCTGGAGCTCGACTTTGTTGTGCGTGATGCGGCTGAGGTCGAGCAGGTCATCAATAAGCCGCGCCTCGAGTTGAATGTTGCGCTGAATCATCTCCATCACCGTGCGCACTTTTGCCGGCGTGGACTGATCGCCAAGCAAGGCGTAAACCGACATCAGCACCGGTGTGAGCGGCGTGCGCAGTTCGTGGCTGAGCACGGCAAGGAACTGGTCTTTCGCGCGCACCGCGGCCTCGGCCTCATCGCGCGCGAGTTGCGCGGCCTCGTAGAGGCGGGCGTTTTTCTGCGCCATCCACGTGCGCTCCGTGACGGTCGTGAGCAGCTCGATTTCGTCACAGCTCCAGGCGCGCGGCTCCGGTCCGGCGGTGACGACCATCGTCCACACCAGGCTGCCTTCTTCCAGGTAAGGCACGACGATAAACGCCCGCACACCGTGCGGACCGAAGAAATGCTCGCAAGCACTGGTCGTGCGCGTATCGGTGCGGGTGTCGTTCACCGCGATTGTTTCACCGCGCAACAAGTCCTTCACCAATGGCAGGCGCAAATCCGTGAGTGAATAAATGCCGTCGAGGCTGTCCGCTCCCCTGGTGTAATTCTGGAATGCGATCACTTCGCCCGACTCCAGCATGACTTCAGCGCAGAAACAGCGGGACACCTGAAGGAACTCTCCCACGGCACTGACCGCGACGCGCAGCACCTCCGCCGGATTTCCCAGCGGACGAATGCGATCACTGAATTCCACCAGGAAGCGCTGCATCGATTCGATGCGCTTGCGCACGGTGATATCCACCGTCACGCCGGTGAAGCGCTCGGGCTTGCCGCCGGGCGACACGAAAAGTTGTCCGCGCGATTCCAGCCAGGCGACTTCTCCACTGGGACGAATGATCCGGTATTCGATGTGAAACGGTTTGCGATCGCGGATCGTTTGCTCAGCCGCGGCATCCATTAACGGCCGATCGTCGGGATGGATCAGGCTGATGAACTGTCCGTACGTCCCATCGAACTGGCCGGCTTCCAGTCCATAAATCTCTTCCATGATCGGCGACCATGTCATTTGGCCGGTGATCAGGTCGCGCTGCCATGCGCCCATGCGGCCGGCCTCAAGAGCGAGTTTGAGGCGCTGCTCGCTTTCACGCAGCGCTTCATCCGCGGCGCGGCGGGCGCGGCGCACCTCGGACTCGCGCAGCTCCCGTTCGACAGCCGGCACGAGGCGTGCGAGCCGGTCCTTCATCACGTAATCGTTCGCACCGGCTTTCATCGCGGACACTGCGATGTCTTCGCCGATATGGCCTGAGACAATGATGATGGGAATATCGTAGCCGCTGCCGTTGAGAAGATGCATGGCGGCCGGCCCGCTGAAGCGCGGCATGACGTAGTCGGCGATGACGAGATCCCACTTGCGGCGGCCCAGCGCGGCGCGCATGTCTTCGGCGTTCTCCACGCGCGAAGACGAAACGTCGTAGCCACCGCGGCGCAATTCGAGCAGCACCAGTTCGGCGTCGTCTTCCGAATCCTCGACCAGCAGCAAGCTCAACGGCCTGACGCGGTGAGTTTTTTCACCCGGTTGGTTCGTCAATTCCTGACTCCTTCGACTGGCGAAGGTAGTGACAACAGTTTCCATGCGCAACTCCCGTAGCGATTCGGGAATGGTGGAGTTTCAGAGAAAGGGCGAGCGGCAACAATCGGGGAAAGTCCCGGATCGCAGCCAAGACGCACAGGCGGAGAGAAAGGCTGCTTCTTCGAGACTGAACCTCTCCTCCGTAGCAGCCGACGTGAGGAGGCTCAAACTTCTCGATCGGAAGGAGGTCGGAGCCTCGTTACCTCGGCTGCTACGGTACAAGGGTTCAACGCGCGAAGATGCACCTTGGATCATGCACTGGCGATCCGCCTCGTCCTTGAAGATCGGTTCGCTACGGTTGCTGCGATTCATGACGTGGTAAATCGCCCCCTGATACTCGACTCTCAGTTTGCGCGCCATGCCGGGAGAATGACCGCCGCCACTTTATGTGCCCATATCAAGAACCCTTCACGAGACAAAAGAACCCAATGGAGGGTGGATTTCATGGAGTGC